>NZ_CP053382.1:320780-641561 GCF_014931605.1 Halomonas sp. MCCC 1A13316
ATGGGCGAACCGGTGGGTGATCGCGGCCCGCAGGAGGTCACCGCCAACCTCGAATCGGTCGATTTCCATGCCGTGACCGGCCCCGGCGGCGGGTCAGCCGTGACCCAGGCGGCCCCGCTGGCGTTGCCGCCGCGCGTGGCGCTGGCGCGGGACGGTGACGAGCACCCGCTTTGCGCGCCGCACGAGCGCATTGCCTAGACTGATCGATACACTCTTCAGTGCCGTGAGGTCCCGTGCTCGATATCGATACGCCCGAACTGCTGTCGCGCGACGCCTTGCAGCAGCTCCTCGATCGCCTGGCGGCGGATGCGCCGCGCTGCTTCGGCGAAGGCAAGGTCGCCAGCTATATTCCGGCCCTCGCCGAGGTCGAGCCCGACCGGTTCGGCATCGCCGTGTGCCATGCCGATGGCAGCGTGCAGTGTGCCGGCGACGCGACGACACGCTTCTCGATCCAGTCGATCTCCAAGGCCCATGCGCTGGCGCTGGCCATGCGCGAGCTGTCGCCCGAGGAGATCTGGCGTCGCGTGGGTCGCGAGCCGTCCGGCCAGGCCTTCAATTCGATCGTCCAGCTCGAGGTGGAGAACGGCGTGCCGCGCAACCCTTTCATCAATGCCGGTGCGCTGATGGTCACCGAGATGCTGGTCTCGCAGCTGTTCATGCCGCAGCAGACGATCCGTGAACACGTCCGCCGGCTCTCGGCCACGCCGAGCGTCGACTTCGACGAGACCGTGGCGCGTTCGGAGATGGATCACAAGGCGCACAACGCGGCGCTTGCCTATTTGATGCAGGCCTACGGCAACATTCGCAACGACGTCGAGGTGGTGCTCGACGCCTACTTTCACAGCTGTTCGCTGGCGATGAGCTGCGTCGAGCTGGCCAGGAGCTTCGCCTTCCTGGCCAATCACGGTGTCAGCCCGTTCGACGGCCAGGCGGTGCTCTCCCCGGTACAGACCCGCCAGATGAATGCGCTGCTGTTGACCTGCGGACTCTACGACGCGGCGGGCGACTTCGCCTGGCGGGTCGGCCTGCCGGGCAAGAGCGGGGTGGGAGGCGGCATCATCGCCATCCTGCCGCGGCGCATGTGTATCTGTGTCTGGTCGCCGCGGCTCGACAGCTACGGTAACTCCATCGCCGGGCGGCATGCGCTGGAAGGACTGGTCGAGGGGCTGAACGTAACGCCGCTGGGCTAGCCGAAGCGCCCTTGGATAAGGTCCGTTACCCAGCCGCTCAATTCCCTTACCTGCTGGCTCAGGCGGCTGAACTATGGTGGTGGGAGAGCCTTCGTTCGGACAACAGGGAGAGAGTCCATGAAAGCGCTGTGTTGGCACGGCAAGAACGACATCCGTTACGAGACGGTTCCCGACCCGCAGATCGAGCATTCACGCGACGCCATCGTCAACGTGAGCAGTTGCGCCATCTGCGGTTCCGACCTGCATCTCTACCATCATTTCATTCCCGGCATGGAGTCCGGCGACGTGGTGGGGCATGAGTTCATGGGTGAAGTCATGGAGGTCGGTAACGACACCCGTGACCTCAAGGTCGGCGACCGTGTCGTGGTGCCCTTCACCATCACCTGCGGCGAATGCGACCAGTGCCGGCGCGGCAACTACTCCGTATGCGAGCGCTCCAACCGCAACAAGGCGCTCGCCGACAAGGTCTTCGGCCACGGCGGGGCGGGGCTGTTCGGCTATTCCCATCTCACCGGCGGCTATGCCGGCGGCCAGGCGGAGTACGTCCGCGTACCCTTTGCCGACCAGACGCACATCAAGGTGCCCGACAGCCTGACCGACGAGCAGGTGCTGTTCCTCGGCGACATCTTTCCCACCGGCTGGCAGGCCGCCGTGGCATGCGAGATCGAGCCCACCGACACCGTGGCGATCTGGGGGGCGGGGCCGGTCGGCCAGTTCTGCGTGCGTAGCGCCGTGCTGCTCGGCGCCGAACAGGTGGTGGTGATCGACAACGTGCCCGAGCGCTTGGCCATGGCCGAGGCCGGCGGGGCGGTCACCATCAACTTCGACGAGGAGAGCGTGCTCGTTCGTCTCCAGGAGCTGACCCACGGCAAGGGACCGGAAAAGTGCATCGATGCGGTGGGACTGGAGTCGCACGTGCCGCGTTCGGTCGACTCCGTCTACGACCGGGTCAAGCAGGCCATGATGCTGGAGAGCGACCGGGCTCACGTGCTGCGCGAAATGATCTACGTCTGTCGTCCGGCCGGCATCCTGTCGATCCCGGGCGTCTACGGCGGCCTGATCGACAAGGTGCCGATGGGGGCGCTGATGAACAAGGGGCTGACGGTGCGTACCGGGCAGACCCACGTCAAGCGATGGACCGACGACCTGCTGCGCCTGATCGATGAGGGCCAGATCGACCCTTCCTTCGTGATAACGCACAGCGCCGGACTGGAACAGGGCCCGGACATGTACAACACCTTCCGCAACAAGCAGGACGGCTGCGTGAAGGTGGTGCTCAAGCCGTGAACGAAACGAGCGGAACACGGGCAAGAGAGGACATGGAGGTGACTATGAATCTCGATAGAAGTCGTTCCCTGCAGGGCACCGACAGGCTGGCACGTGGAATCGGCTGGTTGGGCATTGGTATAGGGATTTTCCAACTACTTTCACCACGCAGTGTGACCCGTTCGCTGGGTGTCGAAGGGTCCGAGGGGCTGGTGCGTACCTGCGGGACGCGTGGATTGGTGACCGGTATCGGCGCGCTGACCGAGGATCCCAAGCCGGCACTCTGGGCAAAGGCGGCCGGCGACGTTCTCGACCTGGCAGCGTTGAGCTTCCTGCTCACCGACCGTGATCATCCCAAGCAAGGCAGTGTGAAACTGGCGATGGGGTTAGTAGGCGCTTCGGCCTTGGCCACCCTCTACTGTGCGCGGGCGCAGACCGAGCGGCATAGTTACCAGGGCGGACGCACGCCCGACTACAGCGGGCGCAGCGGCTTTCCCCGGGGCGTTGAGCGCGCCCGCGGTGCTGCGGCGGGCAGCGGTCTCTCCTTGCGGCCTGCCGCACTGCCTTCTCCGGCACGCTCGCCGGGGCCGAGAATACCGGCTTCGACGTCGCGTCCCACCAGCACCAACTACATTCGTGGCAGCGACTACGACTACTGAAAGTCACACGTGCTGCCCAAGCTGAAAAAGAGGGCCGAACCTTCGGGTTCGGCCTTCATGCATTTGCCATCTCGAGAGAGCGGCGGGCTCAGCCGCCGCCGATGCCTTCGACGACGTAGCCGGAACCTCCGCACTCGGGGCAGGTGCGGTTCTCGATTCGTCCGTCGCCCTTGCACTTGGGGCATACGTTCTGGCCGGTGCCGGGAGTGCCGGGGGGCGCCTCGTCGCCAGGCTGCTCGGGCCGGGTTGCATCGGGTTTGTCTGCCATGTTCTGCCTCCTTGCCAATTGCGTGGCCTCACTGGGAGAGAAGAGTGCCCTGACAAGTTAGGCAACTCCCGAGGTTGGCGGCAAGCGAGACGGTTTCGACGACCATGGTCATGCTACCCCTGGCAGTGCCAGAATGGAGCCTTCAGGAGGAAGCCCATGACGCAGATGCACTGGCCGCAGTTGCTCGACCCCTCGCGGCTGCACGGCAAGCCCACCAGCGGTCGTGACGAGATCGGCCGTAGTCCGTTCCACAAGGATCATGACCGCATCGTCTTCTCCGGTTCGTTCCGGCGCCTGGGGCGCAAGACGCAGGTTCATCCGCTGACCGACAACGACCACATCCATACGCGCCTGACCCATTCGCTGGAGGTGGGCTGCGTGGGGCGCAGCCTGGGCATGATCGTCGGCGAGCTGCTGCGTGAACGGCTGCCGAACTGGATCACCCCCGCCGACCTCGGCGTTATCGTGCAGGCCGCTTGCCTGGGCCACGACATCGGCAACCCGCCCTTCGGCCACGCCGGCGAGTACGCCATCCGCGACTGGTTCAAGCGTGCCGAGCGCGACGGCAGTGGTTTGCTCGAGGGGCTGACCGAGCGTGAGCGCGCCGACCTGCTGACCTACGAGGGCAACGCCCAGGGCTTTCGCATCGTCACCCAGATCGAGTACAACCAGTTCCGCGGCGGCATGCGCCTGACCGCGGCGACCTTGGGTACCCTGCTGAAATATCCCTGGACCGTGGAGCACGGTGGCGGGGCCGGCAAGTTCGGCTGCTACCAGTCGGAGCGATCGCTGCTGGAGGACGTGACGCGCTGCCTGGGGCTGCTGCCGCGCGGCGAGGGGCGCTGGTGCCGACATCCGCTGGCCTGGTTGGTGGAGGCGGCCGACGACATCTGCTATGCGCTGCTGGATCTCGAGGACGGCCTGGAAATGGGCATCCTGCGCTTCGAGGAGGTCGCCGACGTACTGTTGCAGATCGCCGGCGATGCGCCTTCCGATTATTCGCGCATGGCTCGCGATGGCGTCTCGCAGCGGCGCCGTATTGCCGCCCTGCGCGGCGCGGCCATGGAGCGGGCGGTCAACGACGTAGGGGCAGTGTTCGTCGAACACGAGACGGCACTACTCAACGGCACCTTGACCTCCGACCTGCTCGAACTCTGCCATCCCGACCTGGGCTGGGGCGTGGCGGCGGCCAAGCAGCTCGCCCGCGAGCGTATCTTCCAGAACGAGCGCAAGGCCAAGCTGGAAATCGGCGCCTACACCACCCTCGGCATCCTGCTCGAGGCTTTCATCGGCGCCGCCCACGAGCTGCACTACACCGGCCAGGCGAGTTTCAAGCATCAGCGGGTATTGGCTTTGATCGGAGAGAACACGCCGCGCCCCTCCTGGCCGCTATACGACAGCTACCGGCGCATGCTCGACTTCATCGGCGGCATGACCGACCATTACGCGGTGGACCTGGCCCAGGAGATGGGCGGCCGCCTCAGGGGGGACTGAGCCAATGAGGAGCTGGCAGCGTGGGCTCTGGGCCGGGCTGGCACTCTTGCTGCTGGTCTCGGCGGCTCCGGCGGATACGGCCCTGGAGCGGCTGCCTGCCGAGGGCTTCGAGCACTACACCCTGGCCCTGACCTGGCATCCCGGCTTCTGCAGCACACACGACCGGCCGCCGCGGGAGTGTCGCGAGCCGTCACTACAGGCGCAAACCGCACAGGGTTTCGTGCTGCACGGCCTGTGGCCGTCGCTACCGCAGCGCTTCGCCGAGCAGGGTATCGATCGTCGCAGCTGGTGGCGGGAAGGGTGCTTTCTCGAAAGTCCGCGGGCCGATGGCAGCTTCTGTCGTGCCCATCCCCCCTTCGGCTTCGACGAGGCATTGAGGGAACAGCTGGACGACGCCATGCCGGGGCGGGCCAGTTGCCTCGACCGCTACCAGTACGCCAAGCATGCGGCCTGCCTGGGGCTACCCGAAGAGGACTACTTTGCCGCCTCGGTTACGCTGGTGGAGATCGTGAACGAGAGTGCATTCGGCGCCTTCGTGGCGCTCAATCAGGGCGGAGAGGTGCATCGCAACGATCTGATCGCGGCGTTCGAGGCGGCTTTCGGCGAAGGCACCGGACGTGCGCTGCGGCTGGAGTGCCATGGGCGCGGCAACCGTACCCTGACCGAAGTTCGTATCGGTATCGCCGCCGATCGCCTGGCCGACTTCCCGGCACGCGACAGCCTGGTCGCCCAGGACCGGGGGCGCTGCGCCACGCGACTGCATATCGCCGTTTTCGACTAGGTCCTTGGCGAAGCTCTTCGACTGAGCAGCGCCTAGATCGAGGGTTCGTTCAGGGTCGGGTTTTCGTCCAGCTCCGCGGAGCGCTCGATCAGGGCTGCGATCACCTTGTCGTGCAGCGCGCCATCCAACTGGCCGAGGTGGCGTTCACTGAGCTGGCTGGACAACTCTTCGCCGCTGACCACCATCAGGCCATCTGGAGTGCCGGCGCAGGCAATATCCCACCCCGGCAAGGCGAGCACTCCCTGCACCGGTACCGGCTGGCCGCAGTGCTGCTCGAGCCATGAGGCCAGCCATCGTGAGGCATGCAGGGCCTTGACCAGTGGGCGTCGTTCGCTCCAGCCGGGGAAGCGCAGCCGCTCCGGTTCGACCGTGACCAGATTGATCTCGCGTCCGTCCGCGGTGAACGGCTGTGTCCGGGCGCGTGTCTCGACCACGAACACACCGTGAGGGGTCACGGCCACATGGTCGATGATGTCGGTGTCGGTCGGCACGTCGTGGAATACATGGTAAGGATGCGCCTCGGGGTGCACCAGACGCTCCAGCTCCTGGCCTACGGCTAGCTCGCAAGCCAGCCCCAGCTTGATGCGCCGGATATGCTGAAAGTCACGAATCAGCAAGAAGCAGTAGACCAGTACCAGCACGGTGCTGAGTGCGCCGTAGAGTGCCCATTCGAGCCAGTTCTGCTGGCTGGCGAAGAGCATGCGGCCCATGCCGTACACGAGTGGCGCCAGGGTCACGATGGGCCCCAGTGCGCCGTTGAGGAACAGTGTGGCGAAGGCACGGTCGAGCCGGTCGCGCAGGGCCTGGCCGGGCTCGCGCAGCTGACGAGCGTTGAAAGGCGAGCGAACACGGGCATCATGCAGGTTGCGCAAGGCGGCGACGATGACGGCCATGGCCCCGAGGGGGAACAGGAAGATGAGAGGCAGCAAGTATTCCAGCCAGGCCATCGAGGATTCGTCCTTGCCGGTGAAAGTCACATAAGCATTACATTCTAGACAACCAGAGGCACGCAGGGCCATGTTCACTATGTGCCAATGCGCAGCATCATGACGGATAGACGATGAACGATACACGACAGCCTGCCGTGACAGAAGCCATCGAGCGCCTGCGGGAATTCATCGCTCGGCATACGCGGCTGACCGTACTCACCGGTGCCGGGGTCAGCACCGACAGCGGCATTCCCGACTATCGCGACGCCAGTGGGGCGTGGAAAAGCGCCCCGCCCATGCAGCACCGCCAGTTCATGACCAGTCATGCCGCGCGGCAACGGTACTGGGCCCGCGCACTGGTAGGCTTTCGCACGCTGCATCGGGCACGCCCGGGCGACGCCCACCGGGCCCTGGCCCGGCTGGAGGAAGCCGGGCGCGTCCGCGGCCTCATTACCCAGAACGTCGATGGGTTGCACCAGAAGGCCGGTTCGCGGTGTGTGATCGATCTGCATGGCCGCGCCGAGCAGGTTCGCTGCATGGGGTGCGGCGCCTTGCGCATGCGTCATGACCTGCATGCGGAGCTGGCCGAGCGCAACCCCCTCTGGCTGAATGTAGAAGCCGAGGTGCGCCCCGATGGCGATGCCGATATCGAGACGGACTTCGCCGACTTCGATGTGCCAGGCTGCCGCCGTTGCGGCCAAGGGATCTGGAAGCCCGACGTGGTGTTCTTCGGTGACAGCGTGCCGCGTGAACGAGTGGCGCGGGCGCGGGCCATGGTCGATGAGGCCGAGGCCTTGCTGGTAGTGGGGTCGTCGCTGATGGTCTATTCCGGCTATCGCTTCGCGCACCAGGCCCATGCCAGCGGCAAGCCGATCGCCTGCCTCAACCTGGGGCGCACCCGCGCCGATGCGCTCTACTCGCTCAAGCTCGAGGCGCCGATAGGCGAAGTGCTCGCGACGGCAGTCGCCACCGCTACGCGCGAGGGTCGAGCGGCAGGCTGACCGGCTCTTCTCCAGGAGCCGATATGGCTACCGGCTCGGCGGTCACATGGGTCAGGCTGCCTTGCTGACGTAGCTCGGCCGACAACCGCGGCGAGCTGGCCGCTTCTAGCGTGCGGCGGTCGAAGCGTAGCGTGACCGTCCAGGGCCCGCTTCCGCTCGGAGTGGCGCGGGTTTCCGCCAAGGTGCCTCCGGCATCCCGCAGTTGCACTCGCAGTTCGGCATCCCCGGCAGGCTCCAGCCCGGCTGGTGGCTCGACGTGAGCCTCGAGTTCGGCAAAGTCGGGCGTGCCGGCACAGCCGGCCAATACCAACAGGAATCCGACAGCGATAAGCCACCTGACTGCGGTGGTTTGCGTTGCACTACGTGATAAAGACATGCCCTTTCCTCGTTCAGCCGCCTGCCAGCTTGACGGTATAGCCCAGGCGTTCGAGTTCGGCCTTGAGCAGTTCGCGGTGGTCACCCTGGATCTCGATGATTCCGTCCTGTACCGAGCCACCGGTACCGCAACGCTTCTTGAGTGCCTTGGCCAGTGCCTTGAGCTCCGTACTGGGCAAGGGCACGCCGCTGAGGGTGGTCACGCCCTTGCCCTTGCGACCACTCGTTTCGCGTCGAATGCGCACGATACCGTCGAGCGTGGCGAGGCGCTCCTGCTCGGCCAGCTCGGCGCAGCGGCAATTGTCCTGTGGTTGGCGGCAGTTGGGGCAGATGTCGCCATGTTCGGTGGAATAGACCAGGCCGCGCAGCTGGTCCTGCAGTGAGGCCATAGAAGCTCCTGGCGTTGCTCGTCAATGTGCTGTCGTAATGATAACGCCAGGCGGAGCTTGTGCATACGCGCCTTGGCCACTGCACAGCCGCAGCGATGGGGCGATCAAGGAGTGAAAGAGAAAAGAGGGCGGGAAGGCTCAGCGGGCGTGGGCGACCTGGCGGTTATCCATGGCCCTTGCATGCGCCAGATTCTCGATGACCGTGGGCAGCTGGTACATGCTGCTGATCATGATCGCACCTTCCGGCGTTTCCTCGGCATCGGGATAGCGGTTCAGGTGGATGACCGTCATGCCTGCATCGAGCGCGGCCTTGACTCCCACCAAGGCATCGTCGATGGCAATGCAGTCTTCGGCATCGAAACCCATCAGGTTGGCGGCGTGCAGGTAGAGGCGAGGATCGGGCTTCCAGCACTTGGCGGTATAACCGCTATAGAGATGCGTGCCGAAGAAGTCGGAGAAGCCGATGGCCTTCAAAGAAGTGACGATCTTGTTCTCTGGCCCATTGGAAACCACGCCACACGGGTAGTTTGCCAGCGCCAGGAGGGCTTCGCGGGCTCCCGTGATCGCCGACAGTTCGGTCTCGAGCCGACGATTCAGGTTGCTGCGCATCTCGGTTTCGGTTTCGGCAAGGTGCAGGGGGTCGACGCTACCGTAGCGATCCTCGAGAACCGCCACGATATTGCGAAAGCGGCTACCGCGGAATTCACCGACATAGTCACTGGCCTGGAAGGGTAACCCCAGCCGGGTCAGGCTGGCGGCCATTTCAGCGGCCAGCAGGGGCTCGCTGTCGACCAGCGTGCCATCACAATCGAAAAGTAGGCATAGGGGGCGAATCATACCAATTTTCCTTCGCAGTCCTGTGACTGTCGGAACACCATACTTCTAGTATCGGCATGCGGGCCGTGAAGTTTAGGGCTGCCGCACGTTTGCGAACGCTGTTTCTTAAGTATTGCCCTTAACCGCACCGTGTTCAAGTCTCTGAGCCATTTCTCGTTGCGTTCTCCAACATGGCCGAAAAGGGATCTGCGAAAAATGCTGGCTGAGCTGCCTAGAACAGACCCATGTGTCAGATATCACCACCCCCCAGCCCTTTCGTGGCAGCACTCTGATAAGTTTTCTTTGTTTTTAAAATACTGAATTATATAATTTTTCATTTAATTTTTGGCCTGTTGGCCTGGCTTCTGCAGCCTTCAGGGTGAGGACGACATGTCGGTCGAGACACAGCGTCAACATAGATTGCTATCGTACCGGCATGAACATCGAAGCTTCGGCTTCATGAAAAAACACACGTTCAACTCCACCTGGAGGTGCGAACATGATGTCCAAGGAATTTCTCAAGAAACTCGGCATCGTCGGTATCACGTTTGGCCTGACTGCTAGCCCGCTGGCCTTTGCCGATTTCCATGAAGAAGAGGACGAGCAGGGAGCCGTGCCTCAGGAAACGGCACCGAATGATGAGTTCATGGGTACCGATGATACGGGTACCGGCGCAGAAACGGACGCGGATACCGGCATTGAGGCTGGCGCCGAGACCGGTGACAGCGGCCTGGGTACCGACGCAGGTACTGAAGCGGATATGGGCTCAGGGACCAACTCAGGTACAAGCGGAGCCGGTGCTGGAGCCGGTGTAGACGCTGGTGGCGAAATGGGTACTGATGACACGGGTGCCGGTGCGGGTGCAGATACCGGCATCGAAGCTGGCGCCGAGACCGGTGACAGCGGCCTGGGTACCGATGCCGACACCAACGATGACGAGTGGGAAGTCGAGAACGAAGAGGAAGAGTGGGAAGAGGATCAGGGTGACGACCAGGAATGGTAAGGTTTGATGCCCAAGGAGGGGCAGTCGCTACCAAGGACGATGGCGACCTCATCCTGTAGGTTGATGATTCGTCAACCGCCTCGGAACCGCCCCCGGCCATGCCGGGGGCGGGTCTTTATACAAGTGCTTTATAGCGAGAGGCGCGAGCCGTGAATGCGAACCGTGAATGATCGTTCGCTATTTCTTGGCCGCTGGTCGATCGCCCTCGGCCTCGCCGAGGGCGATTGATTTATCTTAGGGTTTCACCGGCTCGGCCTGCTTCTGCACATCCGTTTCGATGACCTCGCCCTCTGGTGAGATCAAGTACCAGTGGCCGCCCAAATGGTCGAGGCCTTGGCCCAGAGCATCGCCGGGATAGACGTCACGAGCAAAGTAATAAAGTGGCCAGCCGTCATAGGTGACCTGTGCTGAGCCGTCCTCGCGCTCGAAGGTGTCCAGTCGCTCGGCATCGATCTCCTTGCTGGCATTCGGAGACCCCGCAGTCGTATAAGGCGGCCAGGCGATGGCGCAGCTCTCGTCACAGGTGCTGTATCCGCCGCCCTGCTCGTCCTGCATGAAGACATACAGGCTCTTGCCGTCCTGGTTAGTCAGGTAGCGGCCGAAGGGGTCTTTCTCGGCAACCTCGAGGCGAGCCCGGCCCTCGGGGTCCGACCTGGCTTCGAGCTGCTGCTCCGATTCCTCGGGGGCCATGCCCTCGACCTTCTGAGGATTGTCGTCACCGCCGGTTTCGGTGGTTTCCGGCCCGGCGAGGGCGGGAATGGTGAAGAAGGCCACAACCAACAGGTTGCCTGCCAGTGCGTTTGGCTTCATGTCGACGTCTCCTTGTCTAGGTGCCTTCATCACTTTAGGTAGCGTGGCGTGAAAGGCGCAAACTCAGCGTTGGCGGGAGAGCCGCCTTGAATTGGCGCTGCTACGGCGATGATAGGGGGTCATGGTGCGTCGGCTGGTCACCCACCAGGGAGCCGTCTGGCCGAATGCCATCTGGAGCATGGCTTTCTGGACTTCGAAGCTGGTTTCCAAACTGGCCTCGAGCTTCTCGGTCACCATTCGCTGGTTCTCCTTCAGCATCCGGACGCTGGTGGGAGATTGGGTCTGCCACAGGCCTTGGCGCATGGCGATGGTGGATAGAGAGGTCGACCAGAGCTCAAATGCCATGACGCCAAGGTTCCACACGTCCAGCATGGCGGCAGGCGTTGAGGGTACGAAAGAAGAGTGGGAAGAGTGGGACGGCATCGTGACTCCTTTGCCTAGGATAAGGGATGACTATTCCTGCTGGATTTTAACCTAATAGGTCACTTTATGCTGCGTTGCAATGTAAGCGAGGATCCAATGGCTCGCTGTGATAGGCGCTGTACCGCTGCAGGCAGGTCGCGGGCGTGATGAACCGCTAACGCGCCGGCCGGCGTGGTCTCCTCGGCGGGGAAGCGGTTGAGGTGAATGACCTGCATGCCCGCGGCAAGGCCTGCGGCGGCGTCGTCGATCACCACGCAGCGCTGCGGCGGGTGCCCCATGGCCTCGGCTGCCCTGAGGTAGAGAGCGGGGTCCGGCTTCCATACGCCCAGGCTATAGGCACTGAACAGATTGTCGCCGAAGTGATCCGTAAAACCGACGCACTCCATGGCGCAGCGAATCTTGCGCTCCGGGCCGTTGGACACCACCGCGCGAGGATGTTCATGCAGTGCCAAGAGGGCCTCGGTCATGCCGGCGATGGGCATGAGCCGCTTGCGCATGCGCGCTTCCATCAATTCCCGCATCGACGTTTCCATGGCCTGGCGCTGCGCTTCGTCCAGCCTTCGATGGCGGTCCTCCAGTTCGAGCATGATCGTCAGAAAGCGGACGCCGCGGAACTCTTCCATGTACTGCGCCGCGGTAAAGGGCAGGCCGTAGCGGGGCAGGACGTCGGCCATGACCTCGGCGAGCAGGATTTCACTATCGACCAGGGCCCCGTCGGAATCGAAGAGCAGGCAGAGCGGAGCGGACATATAGATTCCTCGATAGTAGCACCACGTCGCTGTGCCTGGGCGTGATTGTGATGCGGTAGATTGGACGCGTCGACGGTCAGTTGCGTTGCTGCCCGGCGGCTTCGTTGACCAGGCTGATCGGCCGCTTGCCATCGAGTGCGAGCGTGATGTTATCCACCGCTCGCTGGGCCATGGCGTCGCGGGTTTCGTGGGTGGCCGAACCGATGTGCGGCAGGGCGACCACGTTGGGCATGTGCGGCAGCGGCGACTCCGGCGAGAGCGGCTCCTGCTCGAACACGTCGAGCCCGGCGGCGTGGATTTCGCCGTTCTCCAGCGCGCCGATCAGCGCCGCCTCGTCGACCACCTTGCCGCGGGCGATGTTGACGAAGATCGCCGAGCGCTTCATCAGGCCGAACTCGCGCTTGCCGATCAGGTGGGTCGTTTCGGCCGACAGCGGCACGGTGACACAGACGAAGTCGCTCCGGGCCAGCAGCTCCTCCAGCTCGCAGCGAACGGCGCCCAGCTCCCGCTCCAGCTCGGGCTTGGGCGAGGCGTTGGAATAGAGCACCTGCATGCCGAAGCCCAGCGCGCCGCGGCGAGCCACGGCGGCGCCGATGCGGCCCAGGCCGATCATGCCCAGGGTTTTGCCGTGCACGTCGCTGCCGAAGTGGGCCTCGCCGATGCTCTCCTGCCAGTCGCCGCGCTTGACGAAATCGGCCAGCTCGATGGCGCGCCTGGCCGTGGCCATGATCAACAGGAAGCCGGTATCGGCAGTGGTCTCGGTGAGCACGTCGGGGGTATTGCACAGCAGGATGCCGCGCCGGGTCAGTTCCTCGACGGGGTAGTTGTCGTAACCCACCGAGATGCTGGCGATGGCCTCGAGGTGCGGTGCCTGGTCGAGCAGCTCGGGCGTGATGGCGAGGCTCGAGCCGACGATGCCGTGGGCCTGGCTCAGCGCTTGCCGAAAGCCGGTGTCGTAGGTGTTCTTCAGCGCTTCGAAATAATCGACGTGGAAACGCTGCCTGAGCTGGTCGAGATGCGTCGGCTTGAGGCGGCTATAGGCAACGATGCGTTTTGTCATTGTTTCGCTCCGGGTTGGTCTGGCGGTTAAGGCAAGTCTGGCAGGTCGTGTTCGAGCTCGGCCAGGCGCGTGCGGCTCGGCAGGCCCTCCATATCGCCCTGCACTTGTACGGCCTCGGCGCCGATCAGGTTGCCGCGGCGTGCGGCGGCCTGGGGCGAGCGGCCATCGAGCAGAGCGCTGATCACGCCCACGGCGAAGCCGTCGCCGGCACCCACGGTGTCCACCACTCGCTCGACGGGAAAGCCCGGCACGGTGGCTTCGGTCTCGCAGCCGCCCAGCACGCCGCGGTAATAGGCGCCCTCCGGCCCGAGCTTGAGAAACACGGCCCGGGCGCCGCGCTCGAGATAGAAGGCGGCGATGTCGCGAGGCGTGTCGAGCCCGGTCAGCAGGCGTCCCTCGGCCAGGCCCGGTAGCACCCAGTCGGCCTTGGCCGCCAGCGCGTTGAGCGTATCGCGCATCTCTGCCTCGCTGGGCCACAGGGTAGGGCGCAGGTTGGGGTCGAAGGAGATACTTCCGCCCTGTGCGTGGACCCGGTCGAGCATGTGCAGGGTCAGTTCGCGGCAACTGGTGGAAAGCGCCGGAGGAATGCCGGTGGCGTGCAGGTGGCGGGCGGCGGCGAAGTCCACCTGGGCGGCATCCTGCGGGGACATGTGGCTGGCCGCACTGCCGCGGCGGAAGTACGCCACCCTGGGGTCGGCGCCGCCCTCGGCGCGCTCCTTGAACACCAGGCCGGTGGTGTGGGCGGCATCCGCCATCAGATAGCGGCAATCGAGCCCCTCGGCCTCGAGCGTCCGGCGGATAAAGTTGCCGAACCCGTCGCTGCCGACGCGGCTGAGCCAGCCGACGCGAAAGCCGAGCCGGGCCAGGCCGATGGCGACGTTGGTATCGGCGCCGGCGATACCGCGCCGGAAGCACTCCACGTCCTCCATCGCGCCGGGTGTCTCGGCCACGAACAGGGCCATGGCTTCACCGAAGGCGAGAATTTCCGGTGCAAGTGTGTCGTCGTTCATGGCGTCTCCTGATCGTTGTCAGTGCCTGGCAGGCGGGTCGAGCCGCGGGCGATCAGCGTCGGCGGGAACAGGGTGCGGCGGGGCGGCAATGTGGTTCCGCTGTCGTCGAGCCGCGCCAGCAACTGCTGCACGGCGGCGCGGCCGATGGCCTCGGTGGGCTGCGCCAGGGTGGTGATGCCGGGCGGCACGAGGCCGCACCAGTCGAGCTCGTCGATACCCAGCAGGCCGACCTCGCCCAGGCGAATACCCTGGGCCTGCAGGGCACGGGTAGCGGCAAGGGTGACGTTGCCGTTGGCGCATAGCACGGCGGCGGGATGCCCGGCTCGGGCAAGAAACGCCTCGATGATGGCACTTACCGCGGTGCCGTCGAGGGCCGGGTCGTGGCGTTCGCCGTCAAGTGCCGGCTCGCCGGCCAGGCGTTGCTCGAAGCGCTGCCAGCGCTGCTGGCGCGGGCTTGCCAGGCCCACCGGTTGGCTGAGAAAAAGCAGTTGGCGGTAGCCCTGCGCGCGCAGGTGATCGATGGCCATGTCGACGGCAAGCTCGTTGTCGAGCCCGACCCTGTCCGCTTCGAGCTCCTCCAGCCAGCGGTCGAGGAGCACCAGCGGCAAGCCCTGCCCGACCAGATCCTGCAACTCGTGCGCAGGGCTACCGGCGGCATTGACCACCAGCCCCTCGACCCGATAGGAGGCGAACAGGGCCAGGTGGGTGCGCTCTTGGGTGGGGTCGTTGTCGGTATTGGCCACCAGCAGCGAAAAGCCGCGCTCGCGGCAGGCCTTTTCGACACCGTGCATCACCGCCACCGAATAGGGGTTGCGAATGTCCGCCACCAGCATGCCGAGCAGCCGCGAGCGGCCGCCCTTGAGGCCGCGGGCCATCTGGTTGGGGCGGTAGCCGAGCTGGCGTGCAGCCTCGCTGATGCGACGCTGCAGGGCCGGCGAGAGCCGCTCGCGCTCGCCGCTGAAATAACGCGACACGCTGGTCTTGGAAGCGTCGGCTACGCGAGCCACCTCGAGGATCGTGGCATGTCGTGAGGGTCGAGCTGGCATGGTGTATCTCTGAATGGGAACGTTCCCATCCTAGGTTGTGAACACAGCGACAGCAAGGCAAGCGAGCAAAAGAGGACCCACAGGAGAAGAGCCAGGCCGGAATCGAGAGCCCAGGCGGTAGGGCGGTAGTAAGGGCGGCTCACTGGCCGCCCTGGGGGCTTCTTGCAGTCGTTTACTTCACCTTGGGGTCGAGCTCGCCGCGGGCATAGCGCTCGAACATCGCCTCGAGGCTGATCGGCTTGATGCGGCTGGCGTTGCCGGCGGTGCCGAAGGCTTCGTAGCGGGCGATACAGATCTCGCGCATGGCGGTCACGGTTTCCTTGAGGAACTTGCGCGGGTCGAACTCGCTGGGGTTTTGGGCCAGGAAACGACGCACTGCGCCAGTGGAGGCCAGGCGCAGGTCGGTGTCGATGTTGACCTTGCGCACGCCATGCTTGATGCCCTCGACGATCTCCTCGACCGGCACGCCGTAAGTCTCGGGGATCTCGCCGCCGAACTCGTTGATGACGGCGAGCCACTCCTGGGGCACCGAGGAGGAGCCGTGCATCACCAGGTGGGTGTCGGGGATGCGGGCGTGGATCTCCTTGATGCGCTGAATGGAGAGTGTGTCGCCGGTGGGCGGCTGGGTGAACTTGTAGGCGCCGTGGCTGGTGCCGATGGCGATGGCTAGGGCGTCGACCTGGGTCGCCTTGACGAAGTCCGCTGCCTCTTCCGGGTCGGTCAGCAGCTGGTCGTGGGAGAGCACGCCCTCGGCGCCGATGCCATCCTCTTCACCGGCCATGCCGGTTTCCAGGCTGCCCAGGCAGCCCAGCTCGCCCTCCACCGAGACGCCGCAGGCGTGGGCCATCTCGACGGTGCGGCGGGTGACGTCGACGTTGTAGTCATAGTCCATCGGCGTCTTGCCGTCCTCGCCCAGCGAGCCGTCCATCATCACCGAGGAGAAGCCGAGCTGGATCGAGCGCTGGCACACCGAGGGAGAGGTGCCGTGGTCCTGGTGCATCACCACCGGGATGTGGGGGAACTCCTCCACGGCGGCCAGGATGAGATGGCGAAGGAAGGGCGCGCCAGCGTACTTCCGCGCACCGGCGGAAGCCTGGACGATCACCGGGGAGTCGGTTGCGTCGGCCGCTTCCATGATGGCGCGCATCTGTTCGAGGTTGTTGACGTTGAAGGCTGGAATGCCATAGCCGCGCTCGGCGGCGTGGTCCAGCATCTGGCGCATGCTGATCAGTGCCATTGACTCACCTGTTCTCTTCTACGGACTGTCTGGGGTAATAGGGCGCCGCCCGGTACGCCGGGCGGCATGGGGTTGGGTCAGCGTGCGGCGGCGTCTTCCAGAGCCTTGACGGCGGGCAGGGTCTTGCCTTCCACGTACTCGAGGAAGGCGCCGCCGCCGGTGGAGATGTAGGAGACCTGCTCCTCGATCCCGTACTTGTCGATGGCGGCCAAGGTGTCGCCGCCGCCGGCGATGGAGAAGCCGTTGCTCTCGGCGATGGCCTTCGACAGCGCTGCGGTGCCCTTGCCGAACTGATCGATTTCGAACACGCCTACCGGACCGTTCCACAGGATGGTGCCGGCATCCTTGAGCAGGCCGGCGAGCCGCCCGGCGGTGTCGGGGCCGATGTCGAGGATCATCTCTTCGTCGCCCACCTGGTCGACCGGCTTGACCACGGCTTCGGCGGAATCGGAGAACTCGGTGGCCACCACCACGTCGGTGGGCAGCGGGATCTCGACCTTGGCCATTAACTCCTTGGCCTGTTCGACCAGGTCGGCTTCATACAGCGACTTGCCGACTTTGTGGCCTGCCGCGGCAATAAACGTATTGGCGATGCCGCCGCCGACGATCAGCTGGTCGCACTTCTCGGAAAGCGCATTGAGTACGTCGAGCTTGGTCGAGACCTTGGATCCGCCGACGATGGCGACCATCGGTCGCTTGGGCGTGGCCAGAGCCTTCTCCAGGGCATCGAGCTCGGCGGCCAGCAGCGGGCCGGCGCAGGCCTGGGGAGCGAAGCGCGCCACGCCGTGAGTCGAGGCCTGGGCGCGGTGGGCGGTACCGAAGGCATCCATCACGTAGATGTCGCACAGCGCGGCGTACTGCTGCGAGAGGGTCTCGTCATCCTTCTTCTCGCCGACGTTGAAGCGCACGTTCTCGAGCAGCACCACCTCGCCGTCGGCCAGGTCCTGGGCGCTGTCGAGGTAGTCCTCGACCAGGCGTACCGGACGGCCGAGCAGCTCGCCCAGCCGCTCGGCCACCGGGGCCAGCGAGAACTCCTCGGCCGGCTCGCCTTCGGTCGGGCGCCCCAGGTGGCTTATCAGCATCACCTTGGCGCCGGCATCCATGGCCGCCTTGATGGTCGGCAGGCTGGCCCGCAGGCGGGCGTCGCTGGTTACCTTGCCGTGCTTGACGGGTACGTTCAGGTCCTCGCGGATCAGCACGCGCTGACCGCGCAGGTCGAGGTCGGTCATCTTGAGCACGTTCATCGAGCGTCTTCCTTTCCTGGATTGAGGGAAACCGAAGCCGGGGTCATCGGGGCACCGCGGGAAGCGCCGCCATGCGCTGGGCGACGTCGAGCATGCGGTTGGCGAACCCCCACTCGTTGTCGAACCAGCACAGCAGCTTGATCAGGCGATGGCCCGCCACCCGGGTCTGAGTGGCATCAACGATACCCGAGCGGGGGTCATGGTTGAAGTCGACCGAGGCCATGGGCTCCTCGGTGTAGCCGAGCAGGCCGGCCAGACGTCCGGCGCTGGCCTCGCGCAGCAGGGCGTTGACTTCTGCCGCCGTGGTGTCGCGGCGCACGCAGATCGACAGGTCCATGGCCGAGACGTTGATCGTCGGTACGCGCATATGCAGGCATTCGAAGCGTCCGGCCAGGTGCGGCATCAGGCGGTTGATGCCGCGCGCCAGGCTGGTGTCGACGGGCACGATGGAGTGCATCGCCGAGCGCGTCAGGCGCAGGTCGGTCTGGTGATAGGCGTCGATCACCGGCTGGTCGTTCATTGCCGAGTGCACCGTAGTGGTTACGCCATGCTCAATGCCAAGCGCCTCGTCGAGCACCGTCAGTACCGGCACAAGGCAGTTGGTGGTGCACGACGCCGCCGAGACGATGCGATGCTCGGCGACGAGTTCGCCGTCGTTGATACCGCAGACGATGGTGGCGTCGACGTCGCTCTCGGCAGGCTGGGAGAACAGCAGCCGACCGGCGCCGGCGGCGAGATGACGCTCGGCGGTGACGCGATCCTTGAAGCTGCCCGAGCACTCCAGCACCAGGTCGATGCCGAGTTCGCCCCAAGGCAGGCGCGCAGGCTCCGATTCGGTCAGTATCGCAATGGACGCGCCATCGACGACCATCCGGCCCTCGGCCGTCTCCACCTGGCCGGGGAATCGGCCGTGGGTGGTGTCGTAGCGGGTCAGGTAGGCAATGGTGTCGAGGTCCGAAAGCTCATTGATCGCGACCACTTCCAGCGTCGGATTGCCGGCGCGGCTCGACTGGCGTTCCAGCAGCGCGCGCAGCACGCACTGGCCGATACGACCGTAACCGTTGATGGCGATGCGCTGGGCCATGAAGCGGGCTCTCTTGCCGGCGGAAAGCGGCGATTCTAGCGTATTTTCGATACATTTGCCCACGTGGCCTGCGGGCTGACCCGTGCCGGTCGACGCGTAGATTCGGTGTTCAGCGGGTCTTGAAAAACCTTGTGGCGACCCTATAAGAAGGGTACGGCACCGGTGTGGCCATGAGCCATCCGTGCCGCGGTTCGGGTTGACCCGCAACTTCCAAAAGTTGCGGTTGCCGAAGAAGGAGAGACATAGAAGCCGGCGGATCGAGATCAAGGCCGCTTGGAACGAATCCGATTAGTGGAGAGTATGCATCCTTGGTTGGAAGCGCCCTTTGCTTGCGAAAGGGCGCTTCCGTTTGCAAGCAGGGCGTACGCTCGGTACGGTTTTCACTACGCTGGGAATAGCGATTCACGACACCATGGAGAGGAAGACATGACCGACATATCCCAATTGCTGGGTGACGACGCCGAGTATCTGCTCGATCACCGTTGCCGTGGCTTTCCCCGCGAACAGTTGCACTTGCCGGGGCCGGACTTCGTCAGCCGGGTAGTGGCCGACAGCGATCGCAGCCCGGCGGTGATGCGCAGCCTGCAGGCGCTGTTCGGCCACGGCCGGCTGGCGGGCACCGGCTACCTCAGCCTGCTGCCGGTGGACCAGGGCATCGAGCACTCCGCCGGCGCTTCGTTCGCCCCCAACCCGCGCTACTTCGACCCGGCCAACATCGTCGAATTGGCCCTCGAAGGCGGCTGCAACGGCGTGGCCTCGACCCTCGGTGTGCTGTCGTCGGTGGCGCGCCGCTACGCCCATCGCATCCCGATGATGCTCAAGCTCAACCATAACGAGACGCTGAGCTATCCGGCGATGTATGACCAGACCCTGTTCGCCGAGGTGGACCAGGCCCACGACATGGGCTGCGTGGCGGTCGGTGCGACCATCTACTTCGGTTCCCCCGAGAGCCGTCGCCAGATCATGGAGATCAGCGAAGCCTTCGAGCGCGCCCACCAGCTGGGCATGGCCACGGTACTGTGGGCTTACCTGCGTAACCCCGCCTTCAAGCACGAGGGCAAGGACTACCACGTGGCGGCCGACCTCACCGGCCAGGCCAACCATCTGGCTGCCACGATCAAGGCCGACATCGTCAAGCAGAAACTGCCTGAGACCAATGGCGGCTATCAGGACATCGGCTTCGGTCACACCCACGCCAAGGTCTACGGCGAGCTGACCTCGGAGCACCCCATCGACCTGGCTCGTTACCAAGTGGCCTGCTGCTACATGGGCCGCGCCGGGCTGATCAACTCCGGCGGCGGCTCCAAGGGTCATTCGGACCTGGGCGAGGCGGTGCGCACCGCGGTGATCAACAAGCGTGCCGGCGGCATGGGCCTGATCTCGGGGCGCAAGGCGTTCCAGAAGCCCATGGGCGAGGGTGTCGAGCTGCTCCAGGCCATCCAGGACGTTTACCTGGACAAGGGCGTGACAGTGGCCTGAGCCCTTCTCAGAGGCATAGATAGCAAAAGGGCACGACCGCTAGGTCGTGCCCTTTCTCGATACCGCTAACCGAACCTATCAGCCCAGCAGCTCCTGGGCCTGAGCGATGACATTCTCCACGGTGAAGCCGAAGTGCTTGAACAGATCGCCCGCCGGGGCGGATTCACCGAAGGTGGTCATGCCGATTACACGGCCGTCGAGGCCGACGTACTTGTACCAGTAGTCGGCGTGGCCGGCCTCGATAGCGATGCGCTTGGTCACTGCCCTGGGCAGCACGCTCTCGCGGTATTCGGCGTCCTGGCCGTCGAAGCGGTAGGCCGAGGGCATCGAGACCACGCGTACCGCACGGCCCTGGCCTTCCAGCTCGGCGGCGGCGTCCATGGCCAAGCCCACTTCAGAGCCGGTGGCGATCAGGATCAGCTCGGGCGTGCCCTCGCTATCCTTGAGCACATAAGCGCCGCGCTGAATCTCGGCCAGCTGCTGCTTGCTGCGCTCCTGGTGCGGCAGGTTCTGGCGCGAAAGCACCAGCGCCGTGGGGCCGGAGTTGCGCTTGATCGCGGCGTCCCAGGCGGCGGCGGTCTCCACCGCATCGCAGGGGCGCCAGGTGCACAGGTTGGGCGTGCTGCGCAGGTTGGTCAGCTGTTCGATCGGCTGGTGGGTGGGGCCGTCCTCGCCCAGGCCGATGGAGTCATGGGTGAACACGTAGACGGCGCGCTTGCCCATGAGTGCGGCCATGCGCACCGAGTTGCGCATGTACTCCATGAAGATCAGGAAGGTGGCGCCGTAGGGTATGAAGCCGCCATGCAGCACGATGCCGTTCATGATCGCGCCCATGCCGAACTCGCGCACTCCGTAGTGCAGGTAGTTGCCGCCCGGGTTCTCGCGAGAGATCGGCTTGGCACCGCTCCAGAAGGTCAGGTTGGAGGGCGCCAGGTCGGCGCTGCCGCCGAGCAGTTCGGGCAGCTGCGGGCCGAGCTCGTTGAGGCACTGCAACGACGCCTTGCGTGTGGCGATGGTCTCGCCCTTCTGCTGGCTCTTCTCGATGAAGGCCTCGCTGGTGATCTCCGCCGGTAGCTGGCACTGCACTCGACGGTTGAACTCGCGGGCGAGTTCCGGGTGCTCGTCGCGGTAGCGAGCGAAGCGCGCCTGCCAGTCGTCCTGCTGCGACGCGCCGCGCTCGCGCGCATCCCAGCCCTGATAGATCGGCTCGGGCACATGGAACGGTGCGTGCGGCCAGTCGAGCTGCTTGCGTGCGGCGGCCACTTCCTCCTCGCCCAGCGGGGCGCCGTGACACTCCTCCTTGCCCTGCTTGTTGGGGGCGCCAAAGCCGATCACGGTCTTGCAGATGATCAGGCTCGGCTTCTCCTCGTGGCTGCGGGCCAGCTCGATAGCGGCCTTGATCTGCTCGGGGTCGTGGCCGTCGACGTTGGGCACCACGTGCCAACCGTAGGCCTCGAAGCGCTTGGCGGTGTCGTCGGTGAACCAGCCCTCGACCTCGCCGTCGATGGAGATGCCGTTGTCGTCGTAGAACACCGTGAGCTTGCCCAGCCCCAGGGTGCCGGCCAGCGAACTCACCTCGTGGGAGATACCCTCCATCATGCAGCCGTCACCGACGAAGCAGTAGGTGTGATGGTCGACGATAGTGTGGCCGGGACGGTTGAACTGCGCTGCCAGGGTCTTCTCGGCGATGGCCATGCCCACGGCATTGGCCAGGCCTTGGCCCAGCGGACCGGTGGTGGTCTCGACGCCCGGCGCATAGCCGAACTCGGGGTGACCGGCGGTCTTGGAGTGCAACTGACGGAAGTTGCGCAGTTGCTCGAGCTCAAGCTCGTAGCCGGTCAGGTGCAGCAGGGAGTAGAGCAGCATCGAGCCGTGGCCGTTGGACAGCACGAAGCGATCACGGTCGGGCCATTTCGGGTCGTTGGGGTTGTGCTTGAGATAATCGTTCCACAGCACTTCGGCGATATCGGCCATGCCCATCGGGGCGCCGGGATGGCCGGACTTGGCCTTCTGTACGGCATCCATGGACAGGGCGCGAATGGCGTTGGCCAGTTCGAAACGGGATGGCATTGGGTTAACTCCTCGCCTGCGGCAGAATGGGGCAAGTCATCGGTGGCCTGTCGGGCCTCCGGTAGCGTTCTGGCTGGGCGCCGCAGGAAGGTACGGCGCAGTCGAATTCGGCTGCCTATTGTCGCCGACTTGCCGCCAGGCATCAAATGACGGGTGCCTCCATAAGTGGCACCATGTAAACTCAGGCTCCACGCCGCTGTGTGCTCGCCGGGCAGGAAGCCGGGCGCCATGCAGTTCGAGGGCTGTCATTCCGGTTGACGGCGCCGCTGCGCTTTGACGATACACAGAAGGGTCGACACGCATGAGCGAATACTCCCTGTTCACTTCCGAATCCGTGTCCGAGGGCCACCCGGACAAGATCGCCGACCAGATATCCGATGCGGTGCTGGACGCCATCATCGCCCGCGACAAACATGCCCGGGTGGCCTGCGAGACGCTGGTCAAGACCGGTGTGGCCATCGTCGCGGGTGAGATCAGCACCTCTGCCTGGGTCGATTTGGAGGAGCTGGTGCGTCGGGTGATCATCGACATCGGCTACACCTCCTCTGAGGTCGGGTTCGACGGCGAGACCTGCGGTGTGCTCAACCTGATCGGCAAGCAGAGCGTGGATATCGCTCAAGGGGTGGATCGCAGCAAGCCGGAGGACCAGGGCGCGGGTGACCAGGGCCTGATGTTCGGCTATGCCACCAACGAGACCGATTCGTTCATGCCGGCGCCGATCCACTATGCCCACCGCCTGGTCGAGCGTCAGGCCGAGCTGCGCAAGCACGGCCTGCTGCCGTGGCTGCGCCCGGATGCCAAGAGCCAGATCACCTTCCGATACGACGAGGCGGGCATGCCCTGCGGCGTCGAGGCGGTAGTGCTCTCGACCCAGCACGCCCCGGAGATCGACCAGCAGGAGCTGCGGCGCATGGTCAGGCGCGAGATCATCGAAGAGGTGATTCCCGCCGAGTGGCTCACCGAGCAGACCAAGTTTCACATCAATCCTACCGGCAAGTTCGTTATCGGCGGCCCGGTGGGCGACTGCGGCCTCACCGGGCGCAAGATCATCGTCGATACCTACGGCGGCATGGCACGCCATGGTGGTGGCGCCTTCTCCGGCAAGGACCCCTCCAAGGTCGACCGCAGTGCCGCCTACGCCGGGCGCTACGTGGCCAAGAATGTCGTCGCCGCGGGGCTTGCCGATAAGTGCGAGATACAGGTGTCGTATGCCATTGGCGTGGCCGAGCCCACCTCGGTAGCGATCAACACCTTCGGCAGCGGCAAGGTTGACGAGGCGCGTATCATCGAGCTGGTGCGCGAGCACTTCGACCTGCGCCCCTTCGCCATCACCCGCATGCTCGACCTGCTGCACCCGATGTATCAGCTCACTGCCGCCTACGGTCACTTCGGCCGCGAGCCCTTCGAGGCCAGCTACAGCTGGAAGGATACCAGCGGTCAGGAGCATACCGAGACCTTCACCGCCTTCCCGTGGGAGCGCACCGACCGCGCCGCGGCACTGCGTCAGGCCGCCGGCCTGTAGGCCACCCCCCCTCGCTCGCACATTCAGCATCGACTCGCCCTGCGTTGGCGTGTCGGTGCAGTGAGATTGGTAGAGACTATTGTTGCCTCGGTCACAATCCAGCTACCCTTGAAAGGCACAGTGGCTGTCAATCGCACGAAACAGGAGAAAACAGCATGGAACAGCGAAAAATTGCCTTGATCGCATCACTCCTCCTTTCTGGCGCTCTGTTGGCCGGCTGCGGGGAGGACGATGATGCCGCCGATACCGAGATGACCGAAGAGCCAGTCACCGAGCAGGAAGACTCTAGTGATGCTGGCGAAGAGATCGAAGAGGCCGGTGACGACCTGGAGCAGGCCGGCGATGAGCTAGCCGAGGAAGCCGAGCAAGCCGGCGACGAGATTGCCGATGAAACCGCCGAGGCGGCCGATGAAGCCGAGCAGGCAGGCGACGAGGCGATGCAGGAAACTGAGGAAGCCGGCGAGGAAATGGCTCAGGAGAGCGAACAGGCCGGTGACGAAGTGGCTGAGGAAACCGAGGAGGCTCAAGACGAAGCCGCCGAGGAAACCGAGCAAGCGGCCGATGAAATCGAAGAGGCTGGCGACGAGATGGCCGACGAGGAGACCAATTCCTAACCTCGTCCAAGAACCAGCGAGAGAGGCGGCCTCCGGGCCGCCTCTTTTTTATTTCTCGCTGTCCTCCCGCTCCGCTGAAACGCCTGGATTGAAAAAACTCCCACGCTGTAGTGAACTCTCAGAGGTCGACTCCGCGCGAGTCGGTTCCTGTTGCTGCTGTCCGAGGGGCGCTGCAGTGCAAGGGTCCCATGACTCGTTGCGCGAGGCTCGGACAGGGACATCGCAGATGCAACGGCGCCCATTCCCCAGAATGGAGTATGACGATGACAGCCATGGCAAGTGCCAGAGCCGCCACGCAGGACTACAAGGTCGCCGATATTTCCCTGGCCGACTGGGGGCGGCGGGAGATCCGCATCGCCGAGACCGAGATGCCGGCATTGATGAAGATCCGCGCCAAATATCGCGACGAGCAGCCACTCGCCGGAGCGCGTATCGCTGGCTGCATACACATGACCATTCAGACGGCGGTGCTGATCGAGACGCTGATCGACCTGGGCGCCTCGGTGCGCTGGTCGTCGTGCAACATTTTCTCGACCCAGGATCACGCCGCTGCTGCCATCGCTGCCGCCGGTATTCCGGTGTTCGCCTGGAAGGGTGAGACGGAAGAGGAGTTCTGGTGGTGCATCGAGCAGACGGTGGAAGGCCCCGATGGCTGGACGCCCAACATGGTGCTCGACGACGGCGGCGACCTCACCGCATTGCTGCATGACAAGCGCCCCGAGCTGCTCGACGCCGTTCACGGCATCTCCGAGGAGACAACCACCGGCGTGCATCGTCTTCAGGAGATGCTGCGCGACAGCACGCTCAAGGTGCCGGCGATCAACGTCAACGACGCCGTGACCAAGTCGAAGAACGACAACAAGTACGGCTGTCGCCACTCGCTCAACGACGCCATCAAGCGCGGCCTCGACCACCTGCTGGCAGGCAAACAGGCGCTGGTGGTGGGCTATGGCGACGTGGGCAAGGGGTCGGCGGCCTCGCTGCGCCAGGAGGGCATGATCGTCAAGGTCGCCGAGATCGATCCGATCTGCGCCATGCAGGCGTGCATGGATGGCTACGAAGTCGTGTCGCCCTATGTCGATGGACTCAACCGCGGCAAGGAGAGCGTCGACAGGGCGCTGCTCGCGCGCATCGACCTGGTGGTGACCTGCACGGGTAACATCAAGGCCTGTGACGCCGCTATGCTCGAGGCGCTCAAGCCCGGCGCGGTGGTATGTAACATCGGCCACTTCGACAACGAAATCGATACTGCCTTCATGCGCCGCCACTGGCACTGGGAGGAGGTCAAGCCGCAGGTGCACAAGGTCTACCGCGACAGCACGCCGGGTGACTACGACCCCACCAGCAGCGATTACCTGCTGCTGCTTTCCGAGGGACGTCTGGTCAACCTGGGCAACGCGACCGGTCACCCTTCGCGGATTATGGACGGCTCCTTCGCCAACCAGGTGCTGGCGCAGATACATCTCTATCAGCAGCGCTTCGCCGACTTGCCGCCGACCGAGAGGCAGGGCGGCCTGGCGGTGACCGTGCTGCCGCGCCACCTCGACGAGGAGGTCGCTCGCTACATGGTCGAAGGCTTCGGTGGGGTGCTCACGCGCATGACCGACACCCAAGCCGAATACACCGGGGTGCCCGTGGAAGGGCCTTACAAGCCGGATGCCTATCGCTACTGATACGCAGGCTAGACGCAAGACGCCGCCTGCGGGCGGCGTCTTGCGTTTGATCGGTGGGATGCCTTTGCCGGTTCGCTTGTGAGCCAACCTGACGTCGACTAGCTTTCATTTACTCGAGGGGGATTGCGAGCGATTTCCTCGAGTCCCAACCGATCGACGAAAGGAGTGAACGAGATGGATTTTGGTCACTACAAGTCGTGTATCGAGGCCTGCCACGTCTGTGCCGCCTACTGCGACCGCTGCGCCACTTCATGCCTCAAGGAAGACGACGTCAAGATGATGGCGGAGTGCATTCGCCTGGACATGCAATGTGCGCAGATCTGCCGCCTGGCGGCTTCCTTCATGGCCCAGGACAGCGAATACGCCAACCAGCTGTGCCGCCTGTGTGCCGATATCTGCAAGGCGTGCGGTGACGAGTGCGCCAAGCACGAGGCCGAGCACTGCCAGCAGTGCGCCGATGCATGCCACCGCTGTGCCGAGGCGTGTATCGCCATGGCGTCGCACTAAGCCTTGTCGGAGAGTCAATCTTCGACGAAGGCGAGAAAACGCCCGGCCAACACTACCGCTGGCCAGAGCAGCAGCGATAGCATACCTGCCAGGCGCAAGCGCCGGGGCGTGGCATTTGCCAGCCCCGGTCTCAGGTTGAGCAGCAGGGCATTGCCAATGGCCAGTGCAATCAGCGCCAGCTTGAGCAGGAAGAGCGGCATGACCGCGTAGCCACTGGGGTCGGCAAGAAACAGCAGGCTTCCGGTTGCCATGGCCAACAGCAGCCCAACGACTGCCACGGGTTGCAGCAGTCGGCCCAGTTCACGTGGCGGCAGTCGCTTGCGCCAGCCCAGCAGGCGCAAGTCGAGGGCTACAATGGTACCCAGTAGCAGAGCAATGCCCAGTACATGCAGGGCATTGATTGATGCATAGCCCCAGCGCGTAAGACGCACCCATTCGGACAAGGCAGTCTCGCCGAGCCAGCTCAGCAACGCTTCCACGGCGTTCGGTCAGATCCTGTCGGGATAAAGCACGTAGTGCTCGCCGTCGATCCAGAGTTGCTCGGCCTTCATCAATTGCTCGCCGGCATGTTCGCCGGAGACTCGCAATTCAACGCCCTCGGCCAAGTCGCCGTCGGCCAGTCCGGCGCGTTCGTTGCGCCAGGGTTGGCCGACCTCCACCGTCCAGGTCTTGCCCTCCACGTCTAACTGGACTTCGCCGTGAGGATTGCCCAACCGCACGGTGGTGATGATGCCTTCGATCTCGATGGTCTCGCCGCCGGTCCAGCCATGGTGGGCCTGGGCGGGAGTGAGGAACAGCAGTATGACGATGGCCAGCAGCCATTTTGCCTGACGATGCATGATCGCCTCCTTCCGAGTTGCCTCACTTCAGGCTAGCCCCGCCGGCATCGGCTGCAAGGTCAATGGTCAGCGTCAGGCTTCTGGGGCAACGTCGGGTGGCGTCTGGCCCGGCCACAGCGAGGTGGCTAGCTCCCGGCATGCTTCGAGCAGTTCTTCGGCGAGCGCTGGGTCGGTCAGAGTGCGTGCGATGGCCATGCCACCTATCATCGTTACCGTCTGTTGCAGCGCTTGGCGTCTGGCCGGGCTGTCCGGCTCCGACTGGCCCGCATAGAAAGCAATGAAACCTTCCAGCAAACGAGTGTAAGTCTCACGCACCTGCTCCTCCTGCTGCGCAACGTCGCTGACCAGGCAGGCTAGAGGGCAAAGCAGATCCTCGCTGTACAGATGGGTTTCGCTGAGGTACAGCGCCATGCGGGCACACGGGTCGGACTCCAACTCGATCCTGGCGACCCCTTCCCGGGCGGCGTAGCGCAGCGCCATGGCATAGAGTTCGCTCTTCGAGTCGAAGTGGGCATAGAACGCGCCGCGGGTAAGCCCCGCTTGCTGCATGATGGTATCGATACTGGTTCCATCGAAGCCGTGCCGGGTGAAGAGTCGCGCAGCGGCGTGCAGGATGCGCCCCCGAGTCTGTGGCTTGCGATCCTCGCTCCAGGGCATGGTGGTCTCCTCTCGGCGCTCGGGTCGGCGCGGCCACTATATGTCCTTGAACATATGGTGGCAATCGCTAGGGTGCGGTGAACGTTCCGTTCCACACATCCAACCGGAGAGCGACATGAGCGCAAGCGTGCATATCCTGGGGCCTCAGTTCAGCAACTTCGTGCGCAGCGTACAGCTGTGCTGCGAGGAGAAGGGGATTCCCTATACCCTGGGCTTCGAACTCGAGGGCCAGCCGCTGGACTTCGGCGGTGCCAGACATCTCGCCCTGCATCCCTTCGCCAAGGTGCCGGTGCTTTTGCACGGCGAGCGTCGCCTGTTCGAGACGGCGCCGATCTGCCGCTATCTCGATGCGAACTTCGACGGCCCTACTCTGCAGCCTCAGGCGGCCTGGCAGCGGGCCGAAGTCGACCAGTGGAGCCAGGCGCTATCGAGCTATGTCGACCAGGCCGTGGTGCGTCGCTTCTTGTTGGAGTTCGTGTTCCCCCAGGGGGACGGGGGTAGCATACGCATGCAGAAGGTCGAGCAGGCCAAGCCCGAGGTGGTAGGCATGCTGAGGTTGATCGAGCACCAGTTGGGTGGGCATGACTACTTGGTTGGCGAAGGATTCAGCATGGCCGATGCGATTCTGACTCCCATCCTCGACTACCTCGAGGGAATGCCAGCGGGCAAGCCGCTGGTGGCCGAGTTCCCGACACTGACATCCTACTTGCAGCGGCTGCGCCAGCGCGAATCGAGCCAGCGAGTCCTTGTTCCACCCAGGTTCGCCTGATGCAACGCCCGGTTATAGCCCGGCCAGCGGCATGAGCAGCTGCAAATAAAGCGGTATCAGCAGTGGGGCGGCCAAGGTGGTAACCAGCACCGCCAGGGCGCCCTTCTCCGGCTTGATGCCAAGCTCCATGGCGACTACCACCACGTTGGCGGCCATCGGCACCACGCCCAACAGCAGCAGTGCCAGGGCCAGCCCGTCGGGCAGGGGCAACAGTGCTTGCAGCAGCAACACGACGGCAAGCATCAGCCAGGGCCACAGCAGGTAGCGTATTGCCACGCAGCCGGCCATGAAGCGCAGGTCGATCTCGCGAATCGCAACCCGGCCCAGGGTCATGCCGATGATCATCATGCCGAGCAGGGTGTAGGTGGCCGGGAAGACCGCCAGGCTCTCCATCAGCGCGCCAGGCAGTGTCATGCCGAGCCCACTCACCACCAACGCTGCGAGAAAGGCGTAGATCAGCGGCAGCCTGGCGATCTTGGCCAGGCTCTCACGTACCGAGAAGCGGCCGCGTGCGCTGAGGTAGAAGCCCACAGTGAACTCATAGAGCGTCACGCCGAGTATGCAGAAGAGGTATAGCGTTACCCCTTCGGGCGGCAACAGGATCATGGCGATCGGCAGGCCGAAGTAGCCGGTGTTGCCGGTGCCGGAAGAGAAAGCCAGCACGGCGCTCTCCTGGGGTGACAGGAAGCGCTGCGCCAAGGGGTTGATGATTGCAGCCACCAGGCTTGCCAGCAGGAAGAGGGCCAGGGTCAACAGCAGGTAGTGGGGCGTGGGGCCACCTAGCAGCAGGCCGCGAAAGAAGGTCAGCGGCGCGATGAGGTAGATCAGTAGCGTGGCAATGGGACGTGGATCGATAGATAACCGCCGCGCGGCGAGCCAGCCCAAGCCGACAAAGGCCAGCAACGTCCAGAGAGGGCCAAGCAGTGCGCCAGGGTCGATCATCGCTTGCCATTCCATTACCGAAAGCCGACATGATGCCTGTCGGCGGGACGGCTGTCAGCATGCTGCGATCAACCCCGGCTTCAAGCCGTGGCTTTAGCCGTTACGGCGGCTCGACCTGGCCCGCTCGGCCTGTTCATCGATATCCTCCTTGTGCGAGGTCTTGTCGCGAGCCACTTGCGTGCCGCGCACTGGCGTCGTCTCCCGCCTCGTATCGATACCGGGTTTCTTGGCGCTGTGCTTCTGGTCGTCGACGTTGGCGTCGGGCCGGTAGACGCCGTCCTGGGCGGGTGAGTCATGGCCCCCCTTGTGGCCTGCCGTCGGCTCGTCGGGAATATCTCGGTCGGTCAATCGCCGTGCCCCGTCACGCAGCGTTTCGCGTTGCTCTTCCGGAATTTGGGTACTTTGCGTACCTGCCTGGTCCTGGCGTGATCTCTCCATGTGACTCTCCTCGTCGTCCTCGGTTTCAGCTTCCCTTGCCCTCGTCGCCCATAGTGAAGGAGGGAGGGTCGCTGGCCGGGAAGGTCTCGGCGTTGGCCTCGTCCAGTTCGCGCTCTTCCTGCTGTGCTTCGGCCTCGGAGGGCGATATCTCGGTGTAGCCTGGCTCCAGCATCCAGCGCTTGTCGCGATAGGCTATCAACTGCTTGGGCACCCAGAAGCGGCTTCCCGTCTCGGTGATGATGCCCACCTTCTCGACATCGCTCACATCGGCTACCTTGCCGACCTGCTTGCCCTCGTCATCGAAGACGGCGGTGCCGGTGATGAGATCCTGCGTCATTGGCGTCCCTCCTCATCCGGTTCGACCCCACCCGAAGCTTCCCTCTCCGGGCACGAAATCACTCGATTTCAGCGTCGTCGGCACTCGAGTCCGGGTCAATACGACAGCCGCGATTTTTTGTTAGCGAAGTTTGATGCCTTGCATCCGCTTGAGAGTATATGGGCCTCTTCATGACCCTCGCTCATGCAGCGACGTGAAACTTTTCATTGGTCAGGCGTCAGCTGGGGCGGCAAAATGCAGAGATTCGCAAAGCTGAATACATGTTCTTCTACCAGACTGCCGCCTTGGGGCGACAGGGTGACGCCGTTCGAACGGCGCTGTAACAGAGAGAGATTCCTTCATGAGTACGCCGTACCCGCTTGGTATCAGTTTCGAGTTCTTTCCCCCCAATACCGAGGTGGGGCGCGAGAAGCTGATGGGGGTACGTGACGCGCTGGCTGAGCACAAACCGCGATTCTTTTCGGTGACCTATGGGGCCGGTGGTTCGACCCAGGCCCGCACGCTGAATACGGTGAGGGCCGTGCGTGAAGCGGGCATCAGCACGGCACCGCACCTATCCTGCATCGGCAGCGAGAAGGCACAGCTACGCGACTTGCTGGCTCAGTATCGCGAGGAGGGCATCGACAGTATCGTGGCTCTGCGTGGCGATCTGCCCTCCGGCATGGGTGGTATCGGCGAGCTGCGCTATGCCAATGAACTGGTGGCGTTCATCCGCGAGGAAACCGGCGACCACTTCGAGATTGCCGTGGCGGCCTATCCTGAATCCCACCCTCAGGCGCCGAGTTTCGAGCGTGACCTCGATAACTTCGCGCGCAAGGTGAAGGCCGGGGCCGACCTGGCCATCACGCAATATTTCTTCAGCGCCGACGCCTACTTTCATTTCGTCGAGCGTGCCCGGGCCCTGGGCGTCGAGGCACCTATCGTGCCCGGCATCATGCCGATCACCAACTACACCAAACTGGCGCGTTTCTCCGACGCCTGCGGTGCCGAGATCCCGCGCTGGATCCGCAAGCAGCTCGAGGCCTATGGCGATGACAGCGATGCCATTGCCAAGTTCGGGACCGAGGTGGTATCGCGGCTGTGCCAACGGTTGCTCGAGGGCGGAGCCCCCGGCCTGCACTTCTATACCCTCAACCAGGCCGATCCCTGCCTGAGAATCCTCGACAACCTGGACGGCTCTCTGGCAGCACGCTGAATCTGGGTCTAGCCTGTTCCTGCATGTCCATGGATTCAGGAACAGGAGGACGCTAGATGCGCCATGCCAACTTTACAGGAGCTGCCGTTGCCACTCTTCTCCTCGCCGGTTTCGGCCAAGTTCAGGCCCAGGAGAGCCAGGACGTGGAGATGAAATTGGTGAGCACCGATGGCATCAAGGAGTCCATCGGTACCATTACGTTCGAAGATTCCGATCATGGCCTGTTGCTTACCCCTGATCTGAGTGAGTTGCCTCCCGGTGTCTACGGTTTTCACGTTCACCAGAATGCCAGCTGCGAGCCGGGCGAGAACGACTCGGGCGAGATGCAGGCTGCCGGTAAGGCAGGCGGTCATTACGACCCCGAAGATGCCGGTAGTCACGAGGGTCCCTACGGAGAAGGCCACCTCGGCGACCTACCAGTGCTGATCGTCAGCGAGGACGGAAAAGCGACCCTGCCGGTGCTGGCGCCGCGGCTCAGCGCCGAAGATCTCCAGGATCGCAGCCTGATGATCCACGAGGGCGGTGATAACTACTCTGACGAACCCGAGCCGCTGGGCGGCGGCGGCAGCCGCATGGCTTGTGGTGTGGTTGGAGCCTGACGGACCGGGCCGAACGCGCCCAAGCAAAAGGGCCTCGCCATATGGCGAGGCCCTTCTTGGTCAGGTGGTACGATTCACGGACGTCAGCTCGAAGTGACGGGCTTGGCGCCGCCCCCATGAGTGGAACGCTGGAACAGGAACAGCGCCGCGCCGATGGCCAGACCGGCGATGTCGGTGTAGATGCCGCCATAGATCAGGAACAGGGCACCCACGAACATCACCAGGCGCATCCAGGCCTTGACCGGGCCGAAGAACCACGCCTGTACCGTCGCTGAGAGCAGCACGATGCCGAGCGTTGCGGTGACCCCGACGCGCAGGATCTGCACCCAGGACCCCTCCATCAGCATGGCTGGACTGTAGAAGAACATAAACGGCACGATGAAGGCGGCGAGGCCTATCTTGAAGGAAGCCACCGAGGTGCCCATGGCGTTGTCGCCGGAGATACCCGCTGCGGCATAGGACGCCAGCGCCACCGGCGGCGTAATCGCCGAGACCACCGCGAAGTAGAACACGAAGAAGTGCGCCACCAGCGGCTCGATGCCGATGTTGATCAGACCGGGTGCCACCACCGAGGCCGCCACGGCATAGGCCGCCGTGGTGGGCATGCCCATCCCCAGCAGGATCGAGATGCACATGGCGAAGAATAGGGCCAGCAGCTGGCTGACACCGGCCAGGCCCAGCAGCAGCGAGGAGAAGCGCGCGCCGACGCCAGTCAGCGAGATCACACCGACGATGAGGCCGGCACAGGCACACACGGCAATGATCTGGATTGCCATCACGCCAGCCAGCTGCAGTGCCCTGAGAATGGCCGCCGGGCCCATCTTGTTGGGTGAGATCCAGCTCACAACCGCGGCCGAGGCGGTGGCCAGGGTACCGGCGCGGATTACCGAATAACCCATGAAAAGTGCCACGATCAGGATGATGATCGGAGCGAACAGATAAACCTGCTTGACCAGCCGGCGGAACTGCGGAATCTCATCCTTGCGCATGCCGCGCATGCCCTTGCGGGCCGCCTCGAAGTCGACCATGAAATAGATCGAGGCGAAGTAGAGGATAGCCGGGATCACTGCTGCTATGGCGATCTCGGTGTAGGGAATGCCGGTCACTTCGGCCATGATGAAGGCGCCGGCGCCCATGATCGGTGGCATGATCTGACCACCGGTAGAGGCGGCTGCTTCGATGGCGCCAGCGCTACGGCCCGGGTAGCCCACTTTCTTCATCAGAGGAATGGTCAGCGAGCCGGTTGAAACCACGTTGCCGGCGCTGGTGCCGTTGATCATGCCCATCAGGCCGGACGCAAAAATCGCCACCTTGGCGGGACCACCGCGGGCGCGGCCGGCGGCGGCGAAGGCGAAGTTGACGAAGTAGTCACCAACCTTCGAAGCCTGCAGGAAGGCGGCGAAAATGATGAACAGAATGATATAGGTCGACGATACCGCCGTGGTCGGCCCGAGGATGCCGGCGTCGGTATACACTTGGCTGAAGAAGCGGTGCAACGACAGGCCCGGGTAGCCGAGAAAGCCCGGCAGGTAGGGGCCGGCGAACACATAGAGCAGAAAAATGGCGGAAATGGTCACCAATGCCAGGCCGGCGACTCGACGGGTCAGCTCGAGAATCAGCAGCGAGCCGGAGATGGCCGCCCAAGTGATGCCGACAGGAGCAAAGGAAGTCCCGGTGGAGGCACGCAGCGGGGTATTGAAGACCACAAGCAGGTAGCCGGCACTCGCCACGGCGCAGACCATCAGCACCAGGTCGGCGGGCGACAGTTTTTCGCGCACCTGACGGTAGCTCCAGGCAAGCAGGATGCCGCCGGCAGTGGCAAGCAACAGGGGATAGCCGAAGTGCCAGGTCTCGATCTGCGGATCGATGCGCATGGCGCCGCCGCTGATCGTCTGGTTCATCAGGAAGACCTGGATCAGGGCATAAATGGCAGGAATCAGCAGCGCGTAGCTCGCCCAGGCCAACCAGGCGGGCGAACGGTCGGTACCTTCCGTGTCGGCGAAGCGGCTCCCGGCATAGAGGGCATAGCCGAGCACGAGCGCACCCGCGATATGCACGATACGGAACGACCAGGTTTCCATCGGATAAACGTTCAGCGAGAACAGATGGAAACCGGAGTAGAGAATGGCCAGGGCAGCGACTACCAGCCAGTGCCAGCCGATGTAGAGTCTACGGTTGGATTCGACGATATCCTCGTCGACGCCCTCGGCAATACTTTCTGGAACCGTATCGACGGCATCGGTATCGGCACCGGGGCGGGTGTCGGGTGTGTGGCTCATGGGGAATTAACCCTCGGTGTGGGACGGTAGAGTGCCGGTCACGCCCCGTGCCGCGACGGCAAAGGGCGTGACATCAGGAGCGAGGCGTGCCTCAGTTCAGCTTACGCTCTTCGGGGATCTCGTAGCCGTTCTCCTCGTACCAGCGCACGGCGCCCGGATGGAAAGGCAACACCTTGTTCTTGCCGAGATTCTCGGGAATGCTGTTGGCCGCGCTGCGGTGGATTTCACGCATGCGGTCGTTGTTCTCCATGCTCAGCTTGGTGACTTCGTAGATGAAGTCTTCCGGCAAGTCGCAGCCGGCGATGGTGAAATTCCACATTGAGACGGCGCGGGCATCCTCCTGGAGAGTTTCGTAGGTGCTTGCGGGAATCTGGAACTCGGAGACCGGGAATTTCTCGCTGATCTGCTGCTGCTCTTCCTCGGTGAACTCGATGATGTTCACGTCGGTCTGCACCTCGAGCTGGCTCACCGCCGGAACCGGGATGCCGGCGGCGAAGGCGATGACGTCGATCAGGCCATCCTGCAACTGACCGCCCAGGTCGTTCCAGCCACCGTTACGGCGCTCGAAGTTCACGCCCAGTTCTTCGAGGATGCGCGGGAAGTAGGTATCAGAGGTGGAGGCCGCCGGGCCGAAGCCGATCTTGGCGCCATCGGGAATGTCGGAAATCGACTCGATGTCTGAGCTGGACAGGGCGGTAATTGAAAACGGTGTCTCGTACATCGGGAAGAGAGCACAGACGTTATCCATCGGCACGCCCGGTGCCAGCGGGCTCTCACCGGCCAGTGCCTCGGCGGCCGGGCCCATGGTGGTCAGACCCAGGGCGATATCACCGGTGTGCACCAGCGCCAGGTTTTGGTTGGGGCCGCCGGTGACTTCGCCACCGCCGGAAATGCCCAGCTCATCGGCGATCAGGTTGGCCCAGCCCGAACCGTAGACGAAATAAGTGCCACCCTGGCTGGCTGTGCCCACGGTGAAGTTGCTCGGCCAATCGGAGCGATCCTGGGCCGAAGCCGAGGCTGCGGCGAGCACAAGGGCGCTGGCCAGGGTTCCGGTGAGCACTTTGGGAGTGACGTTGCGCATGGCTATCTCCGTTGCATTTGTGGTTATACCTCAGCGGTCTGACGACACGCTGGTCATTTAGTATGGTGCAGAATATGCCCCGGCGCGGTGAGCGCCGAAATGACATTTGGCATTGGTTATATAGCAGGCACTGTGCCATATAGGATTTTAATCAGCAGTATCAGCACGTTGCTGTGCATGAATTCGACCAAGGTCGAACGATGACGAGCGAGTCGGGGCTGGAGTCCCGCACAGATGGCTGGGTACGGCATGTGGAAATCCGCACATATTCGGTTGGCTGAAGGCTTTTCTCAAAGCGGAGAGGGTTCCAACAGGGCGGCGATCAGGCGACTGGCCTGGTGCAGGTCGTTCATCAAGCTGGAGGCGAGCCAGGGATCCAGTCGACGGGAACGGAGCCGCCTGGCCATCTCGTCCTGCCAATGACGGCGGACCTCGTCGATGGGTGCCGCTATCGTCTGGCTTTCCTGCTGCTCGACGAGCTGGTTGAGGCCGCTTGCCACGGCCAGCCGCAGGTCGTCGTGGGCCTCGCGCAAGGGGCTCATGCGTGCCGAGTGACGCAGCAGGCTGCGCTGCAGTACCTCGCCGAAGCGCAGAGCCTCTACCATGCGCAAGGTGCGCGACTGAAGCTTCGCTAGGCGCTGCTGTTGGTCCTCGGTAAGCGGTACGTCGATACGTGCCTGGAAGTCGAGGATACCCGTCAATAGGGGCTTGATGCGCTCGTGATAGTGAGCATTCACCAGTGGCCATGCCTCGGGGTCGATTGGGGCTTCCACGCTGCCTCGCTCCGGAGGATGACCGATCACGTCCGCACTGGACATGAGAATAGCGCTGCAGAGTAGATGGTAGACACGCCGATCGAGACGTCGGCACTCCTGCTCCATGGCGCTTACCGCGGTGTCGGCGTGATTCAGGGCGGCACTGTCCAGATAGCGTGCCTGGGTTGGTGGCAGCCTCGTAGGCTCTGGAAAGCGACGCTCGAGCAGGTCGGCCAGGCGCTTGATCCAAGGCAGCATCAGCACGATGCCCAGCAAGTTGAACAGGGTATGGAACAGAGCCAGCTTGAGCGGCCAGGCCGTAACGGCCAGGCCCACCAGTTCGGCGACGCCGTCCACCAGCCAGGCCAGCGGCACCAGCAATGCCAAGGCGACTGCAGCGGTAGCCACGTTGAAGATCACATGAGCGCCTGCCAGGCGCCGAGCGGCAACTCCCGCCGTCAGGGCACCCAGCACGGCAGTTACTGTTGTTCCGATATTGGCACCGATGGCGATGGCCAGTGCAGGCATGTAGGGTAGCTGGCCCGAGGCCAGGGCTGTCAGTGTGAGCAGTAGCGTGGCATGGCTCGATTGCATTATCACGGTGGCGAGAACACCGACCAGCACGAACAGCGGCCAGTGCCACAGCCGGTCGCCGACCAGCCCGTCAAGATGGATGCCGTCCTGCCACGCCTCGAAACCCAGCTTCATGAAATCGATGCCGAGGAACAGCAGGCCAATTCCCAGCAGCAGCCCGGCAATGCCGGACAGGATACCACTCAGGCGGTAGCGGCTGAGCAGGCCGAGGGCGAGCAGTGGCATGGCGTAATGGGCCAGGTCGAAACGCAGGCCGAGCGAGGCGATCAGCCAGGCGCCGGTGGTCGTGCCCAGGTTGGCGCCGAACAGCAAGGCGATGGCTCCGGGCAAGGCGACCAGGCCGGCACTGACGAATGACATGGCCAGCAGCGTGATGAGCGAACTGGACTGAACCAGAGCGGTAGCCAAGGCGCCGACTCCGATAGCTCGTCCAGGGTGGCTGGTGGCGGTGTGCAACCAGCGATCGAGGGTGCCGCCGGAGAGGCGTTTGACGGCTTCTTCCAGCAGCGTCATGCCCCACAGGAACAGTCCAAGTCCGGCGGCAAGCGTGGCAAGGTCGGGGCGTGATACCAGCAAGGCAGCAGCAGCTGCCAGGCCGAGCAGTTCCAAGCGAGGCTGCCAGCCTTGACGATTCCTGGGGCCGGGAGCTGTCTCAACTTTCACCGTCAACGGCTTCCTGGGTCTAGGATCCTCACGGTCTGGATGGTGTTGCGTTGCTGCTCCTCGCGCTCACGGTTGACGCGCGTCTCCAGTTCGGCAGCCGCTTCGTCCTCGATCGGTGCCTGTTCGAAGAAGTCGCAGCTGACGCAGTCGCGATAACGCACGCCGTTCTGCTCCCAGGAGCGGATGCGGTCCATCTCGGCACAGCGGGGGCAGATAGCGCCGGCAATGAAGCGTTTCTGAACGGCCATGGAGTCTCCGTAGACTGTCCGCCGGTGAATCCGGCGGCGCTGTGGCTAACGATACCTTGCCGCGCTCATGGAGTCAGGCAGCACGGATACCGCTGTGGCGTAGCAGCGGCTCGACGCTGGGCTCGCGGCCGCGGAAGGCCCGGAACAGCTCTGCAGCGTCGCGAGCCCCGCCCTGCTCGAGTATCTCGCTGCGGAAGCGACGCCCGGTTTCAGAGTCGAAGATGCCGGCCTCCTCGAAGGCGCTCCAGGCATCGGCAGAGAGTACCTCGGCCCACTTGTAGCTGTAGTAGCCTGCGGCATAACCGCCGGCGAAGATATGGCTGAAGCCGTTCTGAAAGCGATTGAAGTCGGCCTTCGGCACGACCGATACGGCATCGCGCACCTCGTCGAGCAGGGCCTGCACCTCGGCCGCCGTGGGCGCGCTCAGCTCATGGTGCAGGCGCAGATCGAACAGCGAAAACTCCAGCTGGCGCAGCAGGCCCATGGCCGACTGGAAGTTCTTGGCCGCTTGCAGTCGCTCCAGCAGCTCAGCCGGCAATGCCTCGCCGCTGTCGACGTGTGCGGCGATCAGGTCGAGGCCCTCGCGCTCCCAGCAATAGTTCTCCATGAACTGGCTGGGCAGTTCCACCGCGTCCCAGGCCACGCCGTTGATGCCGGACACTTCGGCCACCGTCTGCCGGGTCAGCATGTGGTGCAGGCCATGGCCGAACTCATGGAACAGGGTGGTGACTTCGTCGTGGGTCAACAGCGCCGGCTTGTCGCCCACCGGGCGGGTGAAGTTGCAGGTCAGGTAGGCCACCGGCAACTGAAGGCCTCCATCCTCGTGGGAGCGGCGTACTCGGCACTCGTCCATCCAGGCGCCGCCGCGCTTGCCTTCGCGGGCGTAGAGGTCGAGGTAGAAGCCGGCAATGGGCTCTCCGTTCTCCAGGATGCGGAAGTAGCGTACCTCGGGATGGTAGCGGGGCGCCTGGAGATCCTCTTCGAAGGTGACGCCGTAGAGGCGCTCGACGACGCGGAACAGGCCGTCGACCACTCTTGGCGCAGGGAAGTAGGGACGTAGCTGCTCCTGGGAGATGGCGTGGCGAGCCTCGCGCAGCTTTTCGCTGGCATAGCCGATATCCCAGGGGGCCAGCTCGGGGAGGTCAAGCGTTTCGCGAGCATAGGCTGCGAGTTCGGCGAACTCCTCCCGGGCTTGGGGCACCGCACGGCGAGCAAGGTCGTCGAGAAAGTCCTGCACCTGACGGGGTGACTCGGCCATCTTGGTGGCCAAGGACAGATCGGCATAGCTGGCGAAGCCGAGCAGTTCGGCCAGTTCGTGGCGCAGGGCCAAGGTTTCCTCGATGATCGGTGCGTTGTCGTACTCGCCGGCATTGGGCCCCTGGTCCGAAGCGCGGGTGACAAAGGCGGTGTAGACCTCGCGGCGCAGCTCGCGGTCGTCGGCAAAAGTCAGCACGGGGTAGAAGCTGGGGAAATCAAGGGTGATGCGATAGCCCTTGACGCCTTTGGCCTCGGCATTGGCGGCCAGTGTCGCCAGGGCGCTCTCCGGCAAACCGGCCAGTCTGGCCGTGTCGTCGATGTCCTTGTGCCAGGCCTGGGTGGCATCGAGCAGTTGGTTGGAGAAGGTGTTGGAGAGTTCCGATAGGCGCGCCTTGATCTCGCCGTAGCGCTTCTTCTGCTCCGCCGGCAAGTCGACGCCGGCGAGGCGGAAGTCGCGCAGGGTATTGTCGACGCTGCGGCGCTGGGCTTCATCCAGCTCGGCCCAGGCCGGCCCCTCCTTGAGCGCCTGCCAGGCGCGGAACAGCCCCTCATGCTGGCCCAGCCAGGTGCTGTAATCCGATAGCTTGCCCAGGCAGGCCTGGTAGGCCTCGCGCAGAGCCGGTGAATTCATGGTGCCATTGAGATGCGAAACCGGCGACCAGGCACGAGACAGCCGGTCGTTGAGCGCCTCGAGTGGAGCGGCCAGGCTCTCCCAGGTTGGCGCCTCCTGCTGAGCGCGCTCGACCAGAGCCTCGGTCCCGGCGCGATTGTCGGCGAGCAGTTTGTCGATTGCCGGTACCACGTGCTCCGACTTGATCGCGGCGAAGGGGGGCAGCTCATGGGGCTCAAGCAGCGGATTGTGGGGCATGCGCACCTCGGGTTGACGTCGGGCGAGTGAAAGCGAATAGCAGTTAGATGCGGCCGCTGGGGGCGGGTTTCAATCCCTCAGGGGATTGGTGGTTATGGAACGGCCTGATAGGCTTGCGCCTCCACGAAAGTCGAGGTGACGGCATGAACGCAACCCTGGAACGCTGGAGTACGCGGCGGGCCTTCATCCTGGCAGTGACGGGCGCTGCGGTGGGGCTTGGCAACATCTGGCGCTTTCCGTACATCACCGGAGAGAATGGCGGAGCCGCCTTCCTGGTGCTCTATGTGGCTTTCGTGCTTCTGCTGGGACTGCCGGTCATGATGGCCGAGATCCTGATCGGCCGCGCCGGACGGCGCGCGCCCATGCAGTCGTTGGGGTATCTGGCCGGCCTGGCCGGGGCCAGCCGTCACTGGCGCCTGCTGGGACTGTTCGGCGCCTTCACCGTGTTCTGCATCCTGTCGTTCTACTCCGTCGTTTCGGGCTGGTCCATCGAGTTTCTCATTACGGCGGTCAATGGCGGCTTCGCCGGCCGCGGCGCCGACGAGATAGCCGCCGGGTTCGAGGCATTCCTGGGCGATTCGCGCCGAATGGCCTTCAACCATACGTTGTTCCTCTTCATGACCATGACCGTGGTCGCGGGGGGCGTAGCCAAGGGGCTGGAGCGGCTCAACAACCTGCTGATGCCGTTGCTCTACCTGCTGCTGGTGTTGCTTGCCGGCTACGCTGCCACAACCGATGGGTTCGGCGCGGCGCTGGCCTGGCTGTTCAAGCCGGATTTTTCGGCCATCACCCCGTTGGTGATCATGCACGCCATGGGGCATGCCTTCTTCACCCTGGCGCTAGGGGCCTGTGCGCTGATGGCTTACGGCGCCTATATGCCGGAGCATCAAAGCCTGCCGCGTGCGGCCGGAGCGGTAGCCGTGCTCGATGTCGGCGTGGCATTGTTGGCTGGCATCGCCATCTTCTCGGTCGTGTTCACCCAAGGCATGGATCCCGGCGAGGGGCCGGGGCTGATGTTCGTCACTCTGCCCATCGCCTTTGCCGAGCTGCCCTGGGGGGCGCTGTGGCTCAGCGTGTTCTTCCTGTTGCTGCTGCTGGCGACCTGGACCTCTTCGATCAACCTGGCCGAACCCATGGTGGCCACCCTGCAGGGAATGGGGCTGAGTCGCGGCAAGGCCGCGGCAGTGGTCGGTGTCTCGGTGTGGCTGGTGGGGCTGTTGTCGGTGTTGTCTTTCTCCGCCCTGGCCGAGTGGCGCCCTCTGTTCGGTATGAACTTCTTCGATCTGGTCACGACCATTCCCACCGAGATCTTCCTGCCGGTGGGCGGGCTTTTGATCGCCGTCTTCGCCGCCTGGATCATGTCGCGACAGGAGGCCCAGGCCGCCCTGGGCACCGGAGAGTCGGGCTTTCGCGTGTGGCAAGGGGTGGTACGCTGGATCTCGATTCCCCTGGTGGCCGCCGTGCTGGTGGCCGGGTTGTTGTAAATCACATGATTCGACCGGTCAGGGCGCCGGCATGGAGATAGCATGAACTCAAACGATCCCATTCGCCGCTGGCAGGGTTCACGGCCCACTCTGGGGGCGAGAGTCTACGTGGACCCGGCCTGCATGGTGCTGGGCGACGTGACGTTGGGCGACGACTGTTCGGTCTGGCCCATGGCGGTGATTCGTGGTGACATGCATCGTATCCGCATCGGTGCTCGCACCAGCGTGCAGGATGGCAGCGTGCTTCACATCACACACGCCAGCGATTTCAACCCCGACGGCTTTCCATTGACCATTGGCGACGATGTCACCATTGGCCATAAGGCGATCCTGCACGGCTGCACTCTGGGCAGTCGTATCCTGGTCGGCATGGGCGCCATCGTCATGGACGGCGCGGTGGTCGAGGATGAGGTGATCATCGCCGCCGGTGCCGTGGTGACTCCAGGCAAGCGTCTCGAGAGCGGTTTCGTCTATGTCGGCAATCCGGCCAAGGCGCTGCGTCCGCTGAAGGACAAGGAGCGCGCTTTTTTCCCCTATACCGCTGGCAATTACGTGAAGCTGAAGAATCAGTATCTGGCGGAATATGGAGAGTCGACAGAGAAGTAACGCTGCGTTGCGTGTTCTAACAACAAGTGTCTTCCAAGTCTTTGTTTTTCTGAGCTGGGCAAGCGATAATCTGTATATTTATTCAGCTAGAGGTTTGCCCGGCATGGCCGATTTTCGCACCCATCTGAGTGCCGCCGTGGGCGGCGGCACCCTGCTCGCCTTTGCCGGCTGGCAGGGTGGGCTCTGGACGCCGAGCGAGGCGTTACCGCTGGGGATATTGACCGCCTTCGGGGGCATCCTGCCCGATATCGATGCCGATCATTCCCACGCCGTGCGGCTGATATTCAATACCATGGCCGTACTGGCGGTAATGGTAGGGGTTCTCCTGCTGCATGCTCAGCTCGAGCCGGGGGCGTTGTTGATGGCGTGCGGCGGGCTCTATGTCGGGGTGCGCCTCGTACTCAGTCCGATTTTCAAGCGCTTTTCCGTGCATCGCGGCATCTGGCACTCGCTGCTGGCTGCCGTGCTGTGCGGATTGGTGACCAGCGTGGCCGGCTACCAGTGGCTCGGTCAGCCGGCCAGGTTGGCCTGGTCTCAAGGGCTGGCACTGCTGCTGGGCTACTGCATCCACCTGCTGCTCGACGAGCTCTACAGCGTGGATCTAACCGGCGCGCGGCTCAAGCGTTCCTTCGGCACGGCAATCAAGCCGTTCGACTACAGTGCGCCAGGCAATTCTCTGTTCATGCTGCTGGTCGCGGCGAGCCTGATGCTCTGGCTGCCGCCTCTCGCCTCCCTCCATGAACTGTTGCTTCAGGGTTCGACTTTCTGGCGGTAGTCCTCAGCCCTGAGGCTGTACTTGCGCAGCTTGTCGTAGAGCGTCTTGCGCGGCAGGCCAAGATGTTCACAAACCTCCGTAATGCGACCACGATGGCTGGCCAGCGACTGGCTGATCAGGCTCTTCTCGAACAGTTCCACCTGCTGCGGCAGGGCCAGCTCTGGGTTGTCCGCCTCGACGCCCTCCAGCAAACCATCAAGACGATAGTCGAAGGCTGAGCCCAGCAGTACGTAACGTTCGGCCAGATTGCGCAGTTCGCGTACGTTGCCGGGCCAGTCGTGGGCCATGAGGGAGGAAATGCCGCCGGTGTCCAGCGGCGGGGCTTCCAGCCCGCTGCGGTTGGCGGCGACCACGGCGAAGTGCTGAAACAACAGAGGGATGTCCTCCCGCCGTTCGCGCAGCGGCGGGATCGGCAGGGTGACGACGTTGAGCCGGTAATAAAGGTCCTCGCGGAATTCGCCGGCTTCTGCGGCCAGCTTGAGATCGACCTTGGTCGCGGCAATGACGCGAATGTCCAACGGCACGGCCTCGTTGGCGCCGAGACGCTCGACGCAGCGCTCCTGAAGCACCCGCAGTAGCTTGACCTGCAGCGCCAGCGGCATGGACTCGATCTCGTCGAGAAACACGCTGCCGCCGTTGGCGTGCTCGAACTTGCCGATGCGTCGTTCCACGGCCCCCGTGAAGGCGCCTTTTTCATGGCCGAACAGCTCCGACTCGATGATGCTCTCCGGTACCGCACCGCAGTTGATGGCAACGAAGGGGTGTCCGCCGCGGGGGCTGCGCTCATGAATGGCACGCGCCACCAGATCCTTGCCGGTACCGGTCTCGCCAAACAGCAGCACATCGGTTTCCACCTGAGCGATGCGCTGCACCATGGACGCGAGGCGCTGGATGGCAGGGGTACGCCCCACCAGGCGTGGGCCGGGAGCAGCCTGCTGTGCTTCCAGTTCGGCTTTCAGCTGGCGGTTCTCGAGGCTGAGGCGTCGCTTGTCAACGCCGCGGCGAACCATCTCGACCAGCCGCTCCCCGGCAAAGGGTTTCTCCAGAAAGTCCCAGGCGCCCTCGCGCATGGCTTCCACGGCGGTGGAGATGTCGCCATGACCGGTGATCAGAATGACCGGCAGGTCGGGGTCGCGCAGGCGGACTTCGCGCAGCAGAGCCATGCCGTCCATGCCGGGCATGCGGATGTCGCTGACGATCACGCCGGGAAAGTCGGGGGCGAGCGCCTCCAGGGCACTCTCGGCGCTGGCGTGGGGTTCCGGTTGGTAGCCGGCCAGTTCCAGGGTCTGGCCAGCGGTGATGCGCAGGTGGGGTTCGTCGTCGATGATGAGTACCGGAATGGTCGCCGGGTCATGCATGTGAGCGTTGCTCCTGGGTTGGCGATGACTGGGAAGCGTCGGGACGTTCCTCGCGGGGCAGGGTAATGGTGAAACAGGCGCCGGCGCCAGGAGGGTTGGTGGCCTCGATGCTACCTCCCAGATCCTTGATGATGCGCGCTGAGATCGACAATCCCAGCCCCAGTCCGCTGCCGGGGGATTTGGTGGTGAAGAAGGGCTCGAAGATGCGCGACAGGTGCGGCTCCGGGATGCCGGGGCCGGTATCGGTGACGCTGATCCGCACCTGGGCCTGCTCGACCTCGACGCTGAGGATGAGCTTGGGCACGGGCGATTCCGTCATGGCCTGAAGCGCGTTGCCAATCAGGTTGACCAGCACCTGCTCGAGGCGCACCAGGTCGGCATGCACCCAGACTTCATCCTCCCAACAGCGAATCACCTCGACGTCGCGCAGGCGGCTCTGGTAGAGCCGCAGCGCATAATCGAAACATGCCTGCACCGATACCGCCGTCAGCGAGCTATCGCTCTTGCGTGAGAACTGGCGCAATTGTGCGCTGATCTCGGCCATGCGTTCGGTCAGCTCGACGACCTGGGCCAGGTTGGCATCGGCGGCTTCCAGTCGCTGACGCTCGAGGAAGGCGCGGGCATTTTCGGCGTAGGCGCGAATGGCGGCCAGCGGCTGGTTGAGTTCATGATTGATACCGGCGGCCAGTTGGCCGAGTACGGCAAGCTTGGCGGCCTGTATCAGCTCGTCGCGGGTCTGGCGAAGATTCTCCTCCGCCCGGCGTCGCTCTTCGATCTCATCGGAGAGCAGGCGGTTGGTCTCCAGCAAGTCGCGGGTGCGGTGCTCGACATTGCGCTCCAGTTCGTCCCGCGCACGGGCCAGGGTGTGGCGCTCGCGCTCGGCGAACAGCTCCCGTTCACGACGCAGCCGCAGGCGTTGCCAGCCGATGCCGCCGGCCAGTACCACCACGCCGTAGAGTCCACCGGCCAGCGCGGCGGCCAGCCACTGTGCCCGATAAACGGTGCCGAGCGGCTTGAGGATGTGCATATTCCAACCGAACGCCTCCATGGGGCGGGCCAGGCCGAGATAGCGGCTGCCGGTCAGCGGCCCCTGATCGAAACGCACCAGTTGGCTGCCATCGCTGCGCTGGGCGAAGACTTCGATGCCGGATGGAGACAGTGGCTCGTCAGCGTAGCGGCGAGTGGCCAGCAGCGCCTGCCGCTCCTGCTCGGAGAGTGGATGCAGTGCGGCCATGCGCAGCGCGGGATGGCTGGCCATGAAGATAATGTCGTCTTCGTCGGTCACCATCAGCTCGGCGTCCTGCTCGGCCCAGCTCTCTTCTATCGCATCGAGCAGCACCTTGATCACCATCACCCCGCTGGGACGGGCGTCGGGGGCGGTATCATCGAGCCACACCGGAGCCGAGAAATAGTAGCCACGTTCCAACGACTGCACGCCCAGCCCGTAGAAGCGGCCGCGCTTGCCCTGGATGGCATCCTGGTAGTAGCTGCGGAAGGCGTAGTTCTGGCCAATGAAGGTATCGGGCCGATGCCAGTTGCTGGCGGCCACGGTATTCGCGTTTGCATCCAGCAGGTAGACGTCCGAGACATCGGCGGTAGCACGGAACTGGTCGAGCAACAGGTTGAGTGGCATGGCGTCCTGCTGCCCCTGGTTGAGCAGGAAGCGCTGAACCATCTCCCGCGAAGCCAGTAACTGCGGCAGGTAGTCATGGCGCGTAAGATGGCCTTCGAGGCCGGCGGCGGAGAGACGCAGCTCGTTCTCGGCCTCCCGCATCAGGGATTGCAACGCCTGTTCGCGCGCTACTTGGGAGGCTTGCCACATGACCAGAATCAGGCCGAGCGGCAGCAGTAGCAGTAACAGCCAGCGCAGGGGGAGCGGCAGGCGGGGCGGGCGATGAGGGCCTTTCACGAGGCGTTCCCTACAGCTGGATTTCCGGCAGCGCCTGGGCGCGTCTTAGTGCCCGCTGAGCACGGGTCTCGGCACGCTCCATTTCGAGCAGTTCTTCCTCGACGAAGACCAGATGCTCATGGGAGCGCGCGCGGGCATCCTCAGCCCGGCCTTCGAGAATGGCATCGAGCAGGGCGCGGTGCTGCTTCATCAGCATTGGGCGCGACTGGGGTTTCTCGAACAGGTGGGCAAGGTTATCGACGATACTCTTTTCCAGTAAGTGAAAAATACCGCGAATGGTGTGCAGCAGCAGTACGTTGTGCGCCGCTTCGGCAATGGCCAGGTGGAAGGCAGCATCTGCCTTGGCTTCAAGCTCCGGGTCGCGGCCGGCGAAGCAGGCTTCCAGCTCCTCGAAGCGCTTGATCAGCATGGCGCGATCGGCCGGGGTGGAGCGCAGGGCGGCATAATAGGCCGAAATGCCCTCCATGGCGTCGCGGAACTCGAGCAGATCCAGATGGAACTCCTGGTGCCTGGCCAGCATGTCGAGCAACGGATCGCTGTAGCCGCTATTGAGCTCGCGCGTGACGAAGGTGCCGCCGCCCTGACGGCTGGTCAGCAGGCCTCGGGTCGCCAGCTTTTGAATAGCTTCGCGTAGCGAAGGGCGCGAAACTCCAAAGCGCTCGGCCAGTTCGCGCTCCGGAGGCAGTCGCTGGCCTGGCTTGAGACTACCCTCGAGTATCATCGCCTCGAGGCGCTCGGTGATGACGTCGGCCAGTCGCGGCTGGCGTACGTTCTGATAAGTCATGCAAGACTCCTTGGAGAGTCAGTGTTCGCCTAATTGGTCTTACCAATAGTGGCCTGAAACGCATCTCCTTGCAAATGGCTAGACACTTACTCAGGCCTATTTTGCGTGAAGGCAATATATAGGCCGAATGGCCGATAGACGAAAGTCTATGCGAATACGAGACATAAAACAGGGCTTGGCGTTGACACTGCTAATGGTGAGTTCTAAGGTTCAACGATCTTTACGGGTAAATTGGTTTTACCAATTTTCATAAATCAGAAAGCTACCATCAGCAGACCGCTACGGCCGCCGGGCCGACAGTGAGGGAGCCTCATGACGCCAGTCAAGCTGTATCCGCCCAAGCCGGAGAAGGTCTACTTCTTCGGCACCTGCCTGATCGACCTGTTCTACCCAGGCGCCGGTCTGGATGGCATTCGCTTGCTCGAGCGGGAAGGCATCGAGGTGGTTTTCCCCCAGGGGCAGACCTGCTGCGGCCAACCAGCCTACACTTCCGGCTATCACGATGAGGCGCGGGCCGTGGCGGTGGCCCAGCTAGACCTTTTTCCCGAGTCCTGGCCGATCGTCATTCCTTCGGGTTCGTGCGGCGGCATGATGCGTACCCATTACCCCCAGCTCTTCGCCGGCACCGAGCATGAGGCGCAGGCGAAAGAAGTTGCCGGGCGGATATTCGAGCTGACTGAATTCCTGCTGCACGTGTGCCAGCTCAGGCTCGAGGACCACGGGCAGCCCGAAAAAATCGCCATGCATACTTCCTGCAGTGCCAGACGTGAGATGGGGCTGGCCGAAACAGGCCCGGCCCTGCTGTCCAGGATGGGCCAGGTCGAGCTGGTGGAGCAGGCCAGGGCCGCCGAGTGCTGCGGCTTCGGTGGTACCTTTGCGGTGCGCCATCCCGAGGTTTCCGCGGCCATGGTAGAGGACAAGTCCCAGGCGATCGAGGCCACCGGAGCAACACGCTTCGTCACCTCGGACTGCGGTTGCCTGATGAACATCGCCGGCCGCTTCGAGCATCAGGACAAGGCGATCGAGGGCGAGCATATCGCCAGCTACCTGTGGCGGAGAACCTCATGAGCTCAGCACACGAATCGGTAAAGATCTACACTCCGCGCGAGTTTCATCGCCAAGCCCACGATGCCCTCGGCAACCCTCAGATTCGCGCCAATTTCCGTCGGGCGATGGATGGCCTGATGGGTAAGCGGCGTGATGTATTCAGCGACTGGGATCTCGAAACCCTGCGCGAGCTGGGTGCCAGCATTCGCCTGCGGGCGCTGGCCAAGCTGCCCGACCTGCTCGAACGGCTCGAGGCCAACTGCCAGGCCAACGGCATCCAGGTGCACTGGGCCGAGAATGGCGACGAGGCGTGCCGCATCATCCGCGAGATCTGCCAGCGCCACGATGCCAAGGCCGTGATCAAGGGCAAGTCGATGGTTTCCGAGGAGATGCATCTCAACGCCCATCTGGAAGAGGCGGGCATCGAGGCGCTGGAGTCCGACCTCGGCGAGTACTTGGTGCAGCTCAACGAGCAGACGCCTTCTCACATCATCATGCCGGCGATCCATCTCAATACCGATGAGATCTCCGAAATCATGCACGACAAAACGGGTATAGAGCGCACCCGGGACGTCGACTATATGACCGCGGCGGCCCGCGCCCAGCTGCGCGAGCGCTTCATGGCCGCCGACGTAGGCATCTCTGGGGTCAATTTCGCCGTCGCAGAGACCGGTACCCTGTGCCTGGTGGAGAATGAAGGCAACGGGAGGATGACCACCACCGTGCCGCCGGTTCACATCGCCGTGACCGGCATCGAGAAGGTGGTCGAGCATCTGCGCGACGTGCCGCCGCTCTATGCGCTGCTCACTCGCTCGGCCACTGGCCAGCACGTCACCACCTACTTCAACATGATCAGCTCACCGCGCAAGCCGGGTGAGCACGATGGGCCGAAAGAGGTTCATCTGGTGCTGGTCGACAGTGGACGTTCGAACATTTATCAGGACAACGAGCTGCTCGACACCCTGCGCTGCATCCGCTGCGGCGCCTGCATGAATCACTGCCCGGTCTATACCCGCGTGGGCGGCCACACCTACGGGACCACCTACCCTGGACCCATCGGCAGCATTCTGATGCCGCACATGATGGGGCTGGAAGAGACCAAGGATCTTCCCACAGCGTCGAGCCTGTGTGGTGCCTGCGGTGAAGTGTGTCCGGTGAAGATTCCGATTCCCGACCTGCTGGTGCGCCTGCGACGTGAGTCGGTGGGCGAGGGTCGCGGCAACGTGCCTGGCGCCGGGGTCAAGCGTACCAGGAAGGAGGCGGCTGCCTGGAAGGGGTTTCAGTGGCTGGCCACACACCCCTCCGTCTGGCGCAGTGGTGCGTCGCTTGCCGGCAAGTTGCAGGCGTTGGCTCCGTCGAAGCTGGGGCCATGGACCGAGTACCGCACTGCGCCCAAGCCAGCCAAGAAGACGCTGCATGAACTGGTCAAACGGCACCAGGCGGAAAAGGCCAAGGGGAAGGAGCGTTCATGAGCGCCCGCAACAATATTCTCAAGCGCCTGCGCGAACGCGCCGACGGCCCGCTGACGGCACCTGAGAGCGACTTTGCCGTAGTCACGGGGCGCGGCTGGGGGCACGAAGAGCGGCTGGCCCGCTTCGAGCGCTGGATCACCTCCGTGCATGGCGAGGTGATCCACACCTCCCGCGCCTCCTGGGCTTCCGCCTTGGCCGAGGTGCTCGAGGTCAAAGGCATTCGCCGACTGGCGCTGGGGCGCGAGCACCCCGTTGCCGCCGAGGCGCGTGCGGCTCTGGCCGAGCTGGGCGTCACCTTGATCGACGCCGATCGCGACATCGAGACCTGGCAGCGCGAGCAGTTCCACGACGCCGAGGCGGGGCTGACCTCCACCCGCGGCGCCATCGCTGAGACCGGCAGCCTGTGGCTGTGGCCGACGCTCGACGAGCCGCGACTGCTGAGTCTGGTGCCGCCGATCCATATCGCCGTGCTCGATGCCGACAGCGTCGAGGACACTTTTTTTGACGTGGTGGAAAGCCACGCCTGGGCCGCGGGCATGCCCACCAACGCCCTGCTGATTTCGGGGCCGAGCAAGACCGCCGATATCGAGCAGACCCTGGCCTACGGCGTGCATGGCCCTCGCGAGCTGGTCGTTCTGCTGCGTCACAGCGAGCAGGGCCCATGACGGCTGCAACGATGGCGACACCTGCCGACGCCTGGCACGAGCTCAAGCGTGAGCTGCTCGAAATCATGAATGCCGAGCGACTTATCGACGACCCGCTGCGCACCCTGGCCTACGGTACCGACGCCAGCTTCTACCGGCTGATTCCCAGACTGGTGGTTCGTCCGGTGAATGAAGACGAGCTGATGGCGGTGCTGGCCGGCTGTCGTGCGCGCAAGCTGCCGGTCACCTTTCGCGCCGCCGGTACTTCGCTTTCTGGGCAAGCCGTGACCGACTCGGTGTTGATCCAACTGCGTGAAGGCTGGCGCGGGCACGAAATCCTCGACGGTGGTCGCGCCATCCGCCTGCAGCCCGGTGTGATCGGTGCCCGAGCCAACCAACTGCTGGCGCCTTTCAGGCGCAAGATCGGCCCCGACCCGGCTTCGATCAACAGCTGCATGATCGGCGGCATTGCCGCCAACAACGCGTCGGGCATGTGCTGCGGCACGGCGCAGAACAGCTATCGTACAGTGCGCGACATTCGCGTGATCCTGGCCGACGGCACCCGCCTGGACACCGCCGATCCGGCGAGCCGCGAGGTCTTTCGCCATCGCTATGCCGAACTCGTCGAAGGTTTGGAGCGGCTCGCTGCCGAGACCCGCTCCAACGAGCCGCTTGCCGAAAAGATTCGCCACAAGTATCGGCTCAAGAACACTACCGGCTATGCGCTCAACAGTCTTATCGATTTCGATGATGGCATCGAGATTCTCAAGCACCTCATGATCGGCTCCGAGGGCACGCTCGGTTTCATCAGCACCATTACCTACGAAACGGTAGTCGACGAGCTGCACAAAGCCGCCGCACTGGTCTTCCTGCCCGATATGGCCGCCACCTGCCGTGCCACCATCGCATTGAAGCAGGCGCCGGTCTCGGCGGTGGAGCTGATGGACCGCGCCGCATTGCGCTCGGTCGAGAGCAAGCCGGGCATGCCCGAAGTGCTCAAGACTCTGCCCGGCGGGGCGGCGGCGCTTCTCATTGACGTGCGTGGTAACGACGAGTCGCAGCTCGAAGAGCGGCTCCAGGCGGTACAGACCATCTTCGAGGGTATACACACCCTGGAGCCGGTTACCTTTACCCATGACAAGGGCACCTACGAGCTCTACTGGAAAATTCGTAAGGGCCTTTTTCCCGCCGTCGGCGCGGTGCGCGACACTGGCACTACGGTCATCATCGAGGACGTGGCGTTTCCCATCGAGCGTCTTGACGAGGGTGTGCTGGCGTTGACCGAGGTCTTCCACCGCCACGGCTATCCGGAGGCGATCCTGTTCGGCCATGCGCTGGAGGGCAATCTTCACTTCGTCTTTCCTCAAGGCTTCGAGAAGCCCGGCGAGGTTGAGCGCTACCAGGCATTGATGGACGAGGTCGCGCAACTGGTCGGCGTCGAATATGGCGGTTCGCTCAAGGCCGAGCACGGCACCGGGCGCAACATGGCGCCTTACGTGGAACTCGAGTGGGGCCCCGAGGCCTATGCCCTGATGTGGCAGATCAAGGTGCTGTTCGATCCCGAGAACCTGCTGAACCCCGATGTCATTCTCAGCCGCAACCCGACGCTACACCTGGAAAACCTCAAGCCGCTACCGGCCGCCGATCCTATCGTCGACAAGTGCATCGAGTGTGGTTTCTGCGAGCATGTCTGCCCCTCTCGGGACCTCACCCTGACGCCGCGTCAGCGTATCGTCATTGCGCGGGAGATGGCCCGGCTAGAGGCGCTGGGCGACGGCCTCGATACGCAAGAGGCCGGACGGCTGGAGCAACTGCGCAAGGACTATCGCTACGCTGGCGACGAGACTTGTGCCGTCGATGGGCTCTGTGCCACCCAGTGCCCTGTGGGTATCAATACCGGCGAGCTGATACGCGAGCTACGTCATGAGCGACTGGCCCAGCATGCTGATATGGCCCGGAGGGTAGGGCGGCATTTCTCCGGTACTACGCGCCTGGCTCGGGGCATGCTCAACCTGGCGAGTACCGGGCGGGCCATACTCGGCGAGCGTGGGCTCTCCAAAGTCAGCGGAGCCATTACCCAGGCGAGTGGCGGGCGCGTGCCGCAATGGATGCCTACCCTGCCAAAGGCGGCTCCGGTACGCGTGCTCGGACGGGGTCGCGTTTCCGACAGCACGCGAGAAAAAGTGGTCTACTTTCCTTCCTGTGCCACCCGAGTATTCGGCGCAGGACATGGCGACAGCGAAAGTCGCTCGATTATGGAGATCACGCTCTCGCTGCTCGACAAGGCCGGCTTCGAGGTGATCGTGCCCGAAATGTCGGGACATCTCTGCTGTGGCATGGCCTTCCAGTCCAAGGGCCAGTTCGACGAGGCGACACACAAGGCCCGCGAGCTCAATCGCGAACTGCTGGTGGCAAGCCAGAACGGACGCTACCCGATCCTCAGCGACACCAGCCCCTGCGTGCTGCATATGCAGGGGCGGCTGGATGAGCGCCTCACTGTGCAGGAGCCAGTGGCCTTCGCCCACGACCATCTATTGTCTCGCCTCGACCTCACGCCGCTCGATGAGCGCGTGGCAGTCCATATGACCTGCTCGAGTACCCATATGGGGCTGGGTGAGCGTATGGTGGCCCTGGCACAGGCCTGTGCCCGCGAGGTGGTGGTACCGGCTGAGATCACCTGCTGCGGTTTCGCCGGCGACAAGGGGCTGGTCACACCGGAACTCAACGCCTCGGCGCTCAAGGGGCTGGCCGGGCAGGTGGATGAGTGCGAGGCCGGCTATTCCAACTCGCGCACCTGCGAGATCGGCCTCTCGCTGCATGGCGGCATCCCGTATCGCTCGATCCTGTCGCTGCTGGATCGTGCCAGTCGCGGACGGAGTGCCGCGTGAGAACAGGGATTCGACCACAGGCGGTCGTTCCGCACCGCCTGTGGATAGCTTGCCCGTTATTGCTTCTTCATGCCCCTGCCGTCATTCTGAAACTTTTTTACAGGCAGCCCTTGCAGGGTCGCGGTGAAAGCCGTAAAGTACGCATCCGCTGCCGGCAACGGGCAACGTTGTCAGCGGTGGGAAGAGTGGTAAGTGGCTGTCGCGCTTTGGATTTTTCGGCTCGCTTCGCAAAATTACTGCTTGACGCTCACGGTGGATTCGGTAGAATGCGCCCCACTCGAGAGAGGCCCGCCGAGGGCTCTCACGGAAACCGGCGACGCCGGTCTTCGACGCCAGGTTCGCTACGGTGACGGCCTCGAAGGGAGTTGACAGACTCCGCCGAATCGGTAGAATACGCCTTCCTCGCAGGGCGCTGGCGAGGCCGCTGACAGAGTCAGTTGCCACGACAGCAAGCGAGACGCTCCGCGCTTCAGGCAGTGATTGAAGCGAGTGGGAGCCGCTCTTTAACAATCGATCAGGTAATTCATGTGGGCGCTTGTCGACGAGGTGGGTGAGAAGTCACACCCTATCGAGGCAAGCGACTCGTCGAAGACCTTCGGGTCTTTTTGAGAAGCTTTGACCTTGAGCCAAGTTTGGTTCGCTTTTGTCCGTTTCTTCGGAAAGGGATGAGTAAGAACCGCAATGATTTGAAACTGAAGAGTTTGATCATGGCTCAGATTGAACGCTGGCGGCAGGCCTAACACATGCAAGTCGAGCGGCAGCACGGGGAGCTTGCTCCCTGGTGGCGAGCGGCGGACGGGTGAGTAATGCATAGGAATCTGCCCGATAGTGGGGGATAACCTGGGGAAACCCAGGCTAATACCGCATACGTCCTACGGGAGAAAGCGGGGGCTCTTCGGACCTCGCGCTATCGGATGAGCCTATGTCGGATTAGCTGGTTGGTGAGGTAATGGCTCACCAAGGCGACGATCCGTAGCTGGTCTGAGAGGATGATCAGCCACATCGGGACTGAGACACGGCCCGAACTCCTACGGGAGGCAGCAGTGGGGAATATTGGACAATGGGGGCAACCCTGATCCAGCCATGCCGCGTGTGTGAAGAAGGCCTTCGGGTTGTAAAGCACTTTCAGTGGGGAAGAAAGCCTTCCGGTCAATACCCGGGAGGAAGGACATCACCCACAGAAGAAGCACCGGCTAACTCCGTGCCAGCAGCCGCGGTAATACGGAGGGTGCGAGCGTTAATCGGAATTACTGGGCGTAAAGCGCGCGTAGGTGGCTTGATAAGCCGGTTGTGAAAGCCCCGGGCTCAACCTGGGAACGGCATCCGGAACTGTCAGGCTAGAGTGCAGGAGAGGAAGGTAGAATTCCCGGTGTAGCGGTGAAATGCGTAGAGATCGGGAGGAATACCAGTGGCGAAGGCGGCCTTCTGGACTGACACTGACACTGAGGTGCGAAAGCGTGGGTAGCAAACAGGATTAGATACCCTGGTAGTCCACGCCGTAAACGATGTCGACTAGCCGTTGGGTCCTTCGCGGACTTTGTGGCGCAGTTAACGCGATAAGTCGACCGCCTGGGGAGTACGGCCGCAAGGTTAAAACTCAAATGAATTGACGGGGGCCCGCACAAGCGGTGGAGCATGTGGTTTAATTCGATGCAACGCGAAGAACCTTACCTACCCTTGACATCCTGCGAACCCTTCGGAGACGAAGGGGTGCCTTCGGGAGCGCAGAGACAGGTGCTGCATGGCTGTCGTCAGCTCGTGTTGTGAAATGTTGGGTTAAGTCCCGTAACGAGCGCAACCCTTGTCCCTATTTGCCAGCGATTCGGTCGGGAACTCTAGGGAGACTGCCGGTGACAAACCGGAGGAAGGTGGGGACGACGTCAAGTCATCATGGCCCTTACGGGTAGGGCTACACACGTGCTACAATGGTTGGTACAAAGGGTTGCAAGCTCGCGAGAGCAAGCTAATCCCAGAAAGCCGATCTCAGTCCGGATCGGAGTCTGCAACTCGACTCCGTGAAGTCGGAATCGCTAGTAATCGTGAATCAGAATGTCACGGTGAATACGTTCCCGGGCCTTGTACACACCGCCCGTCACACCATGGGAGTGGACTGCACCAGAAGTGGTTAGCCTAACCTTCGGGAGGGCGATCACCACGGTGTGGTTCATGACTGGGGTGAAGTCGTAACAAGGTAGCCGTAGGGGAACCTGCGGCTGGATCACCTCCTTAAACGACGTATCGCCGCCTCGCGGCAAGTGCTCACAATGAATTACCTGATCGACCAGAGCAAAGACTGTTTGGGTATGGACCCAGCGCGACCAATGGGTCTGTAGCTCAGTTGGTTAGAGCGCACCCCTGATAAGGGTGAGGTCGGCAGTTCAAATCTGCCCAGACCCACCATTCTCGAGCTTCGGCCGGGTCTGTCGCTCAGTTGGTGAGAGCGCACCCCCGCAAGTGCTGTAAGGAGAAGGGTGAGGTCGCCGGGTTTATTTCAAATCTGCCCAGACCCACCAAATTTGCGTGATACGTCGTTGAAAGACTCCTCGTATAGCAGGCTATACGTCGTCGTCTTTCGCCTTGTCTCACACAAATTACTTTCGGGGCCATAGCTCAGCTGGGAGAGCGCCTGCCTTGCACGCAGGAGGTCAGCGGTTCGATCCCGCTTGGCTCCACCACACTTCTCCACAGTCTACCCTGATCGGATCTGCAGTCATAAGCCAGCGTCGCGCCTTGCGATGTCGGGTTTATGACTGTCGATTGACAGTCTGCTCTTTAACAATGTGAATCATGCTGACAATTTCTCCGCAAGGAGAAATGCGAGATACGTCTCAAGCGTATCCGGCAATTGTCGTACGTAATCGCGGACCAGACCCTTTCGGGTTATATGGTCAAGCGATTAAGCGCATACGGTGGATGCCTTGGCAGCCAGAGGCGATGAAGGACGTTGTAGCCTGCGATAAGGCTCGGTGAGGTGGCAAACAACCTGTGACCCGGGCATTTCCGAATGGGGAAACCCACCCTGCACAAGCAGGGTATCCCACACTGAATCCATAGGTGTTGGGAGGCGAACCGGGGGAACTGAAACATCTAAGTACCCCGAGGAAAAGAAATCAACCGAGATTCCCCTAGTAGCGGCGAGCGAACGGGGACTAGCCCTTAAGCGACACAATCGATAGGCGAACAGGCTGGGAAGCCTGACCATAGCGGGTGATAGTCCCGTAGCCGAAATCCGAGTGGCGTGAAAACGAGTAGGTCGGGGCACGAGAAACCTTGACTGAACATGGGGGGACCATCCTCCAAGGCTAAATACTCCTGGCTGACCGATAGTGAACCAGTACCGTGAGGGAAAGGCGAAAAGAACCCCGGCGAGGGGAGTGAAATAGATCCTGAAACCGTATGCGTACAAGCAGTGGGAGCCGACTTGTTCGGTGACCGCGTACCTTTTGTATAATGGGTCAGCGACTTATTTTCAGTGGCGAGCTTAACCGAATAGGGGAGGCGTAGCGAAAGCGAGTCTTAACTGGGCGACCAGTCGCTGGAAATAGACCCGAAACCGGGCGATCTATCCATGAGCAGGTTGAAGGTTGAGTAACATCAACTGGAGGACCGAACCAGGATCTGTTGAAAAAGATTTGGATGACTTGTGGATCGGAGTGAAAGGCTAATCAAGCCCGGAGATAGCTGGTTCTCCTCGAAAGCTATTTAGGTAGCGCCTCACGTATCACCATCGGGGGTAGAGCACTGTTTCGGCTAGGGGGCCATCCCGGCTTACCAACCCGAGGCAAACTCCGAATACCGGTGAGTGCGAGCGTGGGAGACACACGGCGGGTGCTAACGTCCGTCGTGAAAAGGGAAACAACCCAGACCGTCAGCTAAGGTCCCGAAATCCTGGTTAAGTGGGAAACGATGTGGGAAGGCTCAGACAGCTAGGAGGTTGGCTTAGAAGCAGCCATCCTTTAAAGAAAGCGTAATAGCTCACTAGTCGAGTCGGCCTGCGCGGAAGATGTAACGGGGCTAAACCAGGTACCGAAGCTACGGGCTTGCCGAATGGCAAGCGGTAGAGGAGCGTCGTGTAAGCCGATGAAGGTGGATTGAGAAGTCTGCTGGAGGTATCACGAGTGCGAATGCTGACATGAGTAACGACAAGGGGAGTGAAAAACTCCCCCGCCGGAAGACCAAGGGTTTCTGTTCGACGCTAATCGGAGCAGAGTGAGTCGGCCCCTAAGGCGAGGCCGAAAGGCGTAGTCGATGGGAAACGGGTCAATATTCCCGTACCTCACTGTATTGCGATGGGGGGACGAAGAAGGCTAGGTGAGCCAGGCGTTGGTTGTCCTGGTGAAAGCCAGTAGGCTGGGGGTTCAGGCAAATCCGGATCCCCAAGGCCGAGAGGCGAGACGAACACCCCACGGGGTGGAAGTCATCGATGCCACGCTTCCAGGAAAAGCCTCTAAGCTTCAGATACAGTGGGACCGTACCCCAAACCGACACAGGTGGTCAGGTAGAGAATACCAAGGCGCTTGAGAGAACTCGGGTGAAGGAACTAGGCAAAATGGTGCCGTAACTTCGGGAGAAGGCACGCCGGCGTAGGGTGAAGGCACTTGCTGCTGGAGCTCGAACCGGTCGAAGATACCAGGTGGCTGCAACTGTTTATTAAAAACACAGCACTCTGCAAACGCGCAAGCGGACGTATAGGGTGTGACGCCTGCCCGGTGCCGGAAGGTTAAGTGATGGTGTTAGCCCTCGGGCGAAGCTCTTGATCGAAGCCCCGGTAAACGGCGGCCGTAACTATAACGGTCCTAAGGTAGCGAAATTCCTTGTCGGGTAAGTTCCGACCTGCACGAATGGCGTAATGATGGCCACGCTGTCTCCACCCGAGACTCAGTGAAATTGAAATCGCAGTGAAGATGCTGTGTACCCGCGGCTAGACGGAAAGACCCCGTGAACCTTTACTATAGCTTCACACTGGACGCTGATGTTGCTTGTGTAGGATAGCTGGGAGGCTAGGAAACCCGGACGCCAGTTCGGGCGGAGCCACCCTTGAAATACCAGCCTGGCATCATTGGCGTTCTAACTCAGGTCCGTGATCCGGATCGAGGACAGTGTGTGGTGGGTAGTTTGACTGGGGCGGTCTCCTCCCAAAGAGTAACGGAGGAGCACGAAGGTACCCTCAGCACGGTCGGAAATCGTGCATTGAGTGCAAGAGCATAAGGGTGCTTGACTGCGAGACAGACACGTCGAGCAGGTACGAAAGTAGGTTCTAGTGATCCGGTGGTTCTGTATGGAAGGGCCATCGCTCAACGGATAAAAGGTACTCCGGGGATAACAGGCTGATACCGCCCAAGAGTTCACATCGACGGCGGTGTTTGGCACCTCGATGTCGGCTCATCACATCCTGGGGCTGAAGTCGGTCCCAAGGGTATGGCTGTTCGCCATTTAAAGTGGTACGCGAGCTGGGTTTAGAACGTCGTGAGACAGTTCGGTCCCTATCTGCCGTGGGCGTTGGATGTTTGAGAAGAGCTGCTCCTAGTACGAGAGGACCGGAGTGGACGCACCTCTGGTGTTCCGGTTGTCACGCCAGTGGCATTGCCGGGTAGCTACGTGCGGACGGGATAACCGCTGAAAGCATCTAAGCGGGAAGCCCCCTTCAAGATGAGACATCCCCGAGGCCTCGAGCCTCCTGAAGGGCCCAGCGAGACCAGCTGGTTGATAGGCCGGGTGTGGAAGCGCTGCGAGGCGTTGAGCTAACCGGTACTAATGGCCCGTGAGGCTTGACCATATAACCCCAAGGGGTCTGCGCATTGCGCACGAAAATTGACGGATACGCCCGGGCACGCCCCGGCGAGACGTATCGCTCAGCATGATTCCAACCGTTTTCGCCTGACGACCATAGCGAGTGGGAACCACCTGATCCCATGCCGAACTCAGCAGTGAAACCGCTCAGCGCCGATGGTAGTGTGGGGTCTCCCCATGCGAGAGTAGGTCATCGTCAGGCATCTCTTCAGAAACCCAGCTTCGAAAGAGGCTGGGTTTCGTCGTTTAGGGGCCTCCCATGGAGAATCGCGGAGCGCCGCCCGGGTCGTCAGGCATCTATCCCAAAACCCCGAGTACGACAGTGCTCGGGGTTTTTCTTTATCTGTCATTACTGCTCAAGCGAGGGCTGAGTCGTTACCATAGGTGCGCTATACGAGATTGGCCCTTACAAAGGTGCACAGCTCCATACAGCAACGAGTGGCGCGGGTGCCTGGGAGCGAGTAGCGTAGGTTCATAGAAACCCACGAGCCAAGAGAAGAATGAATGCAATCAAGGAATTATCTGATAGCCGCATGGCTGGCTGCCGTGAGTATAGGGCTGATGGGCTGTGATGATACGGGCCCCGGTGACAAGACCGAGCGTAATATCGATGAGGCCATGAAGGGAGTGGAAAAGAGCATTGAAGAGGTAAGTGAGGAGATCGAAGAAGATGCAGAAGAAGAGAAAAGGTGACGCTGCATCCTGAATGACCGTACTAGCCCTACAGTTTTCCTGTCGCTCGCCGATAGTTGACTTGACCGCGTGGTCAAGATTGGCGTGTCTCCCCCTGACGATGCGCCGCAGCCAAAGGGAAAACTATGATAAATCTCACTATAGCCCAGAAGCTGTTGCTCTGTATTTGTCTATGCATGCTACTGATTGTCGGTGGTTCCACTATCGTCCAGTATCGGCTTTTCGGTGATTTGGTCACTGAACGAGTAACGGCGGCGGAGCTACCTGCCACGCTGGAAAGTATCCGCAACGACATCGATGCGACCCTGACGGGCCCTATAACTACCGCCCAGAACCTGGCGGACAATCATTACCTGCAGGCCTGGCTGTCCGCGGGGGAACCCGAAGAAGGGGTCACGCAGGCAGTCGACTATTTTCAGGACATACAACACCGTACCGGTGCCAGTATCGTCTTCTACGTTTCAGCACGCAGCGGCAAGTACTACACGGGGAATGGCGTCGAGCGAACGCTGAGCCGCGATCGGGACCATTGGTTCTACGATCTGGTAGACGCCAGCGAAGGCGAGGCCTACCAGTTGAACGTCGATGCCGAAGGCGGCCAGGTTCAGGTGTTCATCAACCATATCATCGAGGCCGATGGTGAGCGCGTAGGGATCGCCGGCGTTGGCTATTCGCTGGACGCCATGGCGGAAACGATACGCAACTATCGGCTGGGTGAGAGTGGCAGCGTATTCTTGGCGAGCCGAGATGGGACGATCAGCATTCATCCCGAGGGTGCGGCTCGGGTCGGAGAACCTGTGGCGGAGCTGCCCGGCTGGGGTGACATCGCGGAAGAGCTGATGAGCGGTGAGGGGTATCGCTACGCGACGATAAAGGATGCCCAGGGAGCCGAGCAACTGGTCGCTGCCATCGAAGTGCCGGGCACCGACTGGGTGGCCTTTGCCCAGATTCCGCGCAATGAGCTGTTCGCCGATCTCAACCGTGCCGTCCTGCTGGTCGTACTGTGCGTGGCGCTGATTCTGGTGGCAAGCCTGGCTGTCATCGCGCTGCTTCTGAGAACCCTGTTTCGGCCAATACGGCGTACGGCCCAGGCCATGCGGGAAGTCGCTGAAGGCGACGGCGACCTGACGATGCGACTACCGGTCGAAGGCAGGGATGAGAGCACCGAGCTGGCCAATCAGTTCAATGCCTTTGCCGACAAGATGCACGACGTGCTAGCCCAAGTGAGAAGCAGCAGTGATTCGGTCCGGCTGGCTGCCCAGGAGATTGCCATCGGCGGCCACGACATGTCACGGCGCACCGACCAGGCCGCATCCAGCCTTCAGCAGACCTCGGCCTCGATGGAGGAAATCAATGGCACCGTGGCCAATACGTCTGCCTCCGCACAGGAAGCCAGCGCCCTCTCTCAAGGGGCATCGGATCTGGCACAGAACACCTCCGGCAAGGTCGAGCAAGTCATCTCGACGATGGGCGAGATCCAGAATGCTTCTATGCGGGTCGCCGATATCGTCAAGGTAATGGATGACATCGCCTTTCAGACCAATCTGTTGGCCTTGAATGCCTCGGTTGAGGCGGCACGGGCCGGAGAGAGTGGAAGAGGCTTTGCCGTTGTGGCCGGCGAGGTGCGCCAATTGGCTACCCGCAGTGCCGAGGCCTCACGTGATATACGCCAGCTCATCGAGGTATCGAACGAGAAAGTGCAGGGTGGCACGTATCTGGTACGCGAAACCGGAGATGCCATGCAGGAACTCATGGCAGGGGTCGACCGGGTCGCCAGTATGCTGGGGGAGATCAGCCACGCCGCCAGCGAGCAGAGTGACGGTATTGGCCAGGTCAACGTTGCCGTGGCTGAACTCGACCGGATGACGCAGCAGAACGCGGCCTTGGCGGAAGAGACGACTTCGGCTGCCGAACAGCTGCGAGAACAGGCAGACCGATTGGCGGAAATGGTAGGAAGATTCAAACTGAAGCGTGATGCGATGCCGTTCCAAGCGGTTGCAGGAACGGTGGAGGAGCCAACGGGTCAGTCCTATGAGAAGCGAAACCGACCCTTGGCACTGGATGCTCTGTAAGGATCAAATTGCGGCGTTCTGCTCGATGCCTTGGAGATACCAGGGGGCGCCGTCACGTACCTCGCGAATCAGGTGCCAGGTCTCGTTGAACTCGGTGTGCTCGCCGTTTTCTTCTAGAATGCCGTGGAAGATGACGGTGGCTTCGGCCTGACCGCCTACCTCGCGTACATCGCCGAGTTCGGCGAACAGGCGCCCGATCTCCGTGCGGTTGTTCGCCGGCTGCTTGCTGCGCTCCTCACGTAGTAGATTGTAGAGTTCGGGGGTGACGTACTCTTGAATACCGCCAAAGTCGTTGTTGTCCCAAGCGCGTTGCAGCGTCATGAAGTGCTCCTTGGCACCGGACAGGAAGCGCTCGCGGTCGAACCAGGCCGGCAGGCTGCCGAAGTTGCCACCGCCCATGGAAGCGCCAGGCGCCGACTGGAAGGCATGAGATTCAGCGTGCGGCTGCGGTCCGCCGGCCACAGCCGTGCGGCGGCGCGCCAACAACCGGAACAGCAGGAGGCCAAGGCCGGCCATCAGCAGAATGTCCATCAGCCGCAGTTCGTCGAAGGCGCCGCCGAAGAACAGTGCTGCCAATAGGCCACCAGCCAGCATGCCGGCCAGCATGCCTGGCATGCGCGAACCGGCGGCTCGGTTGGGTTTGGCCTGACGCGCCGGAGCGGCCTGCTTGGGTGCGGTAGCCTGGCGGGAGAAGCTGCCGACATTGCTGCCACCGCCTAGCCGGCGGGCTTCGGCATGTTCGACGGCCAGACCGAAGCCCAGCACGGCAACCATGAGCATGACAAGGAAATGACGCATCGTAGGATCTCTCTATGGGAGGTTGGTGCGGGAGGTGAGAAGTTGGAGCCTCATTCTAGCGGCTATGCTGTCGGAAGTGACGACAAAAAGAGGGAAATTCATGCGTCTTAAGAGCGAACAGAGCCTGCTGCTGATCCTCGATCTCCAAGCTGGCCTGCTGCCAGTGATCGATGGGGGCGGTCAGGCGGTTGCCGAGGCGGGCTGGTTGGGGGGCGTGGCCAGCGCATTGACCATTCCGGTGTGGCTCACAGAGCAATACCCCGAAGGCCTTGGACATAGTGATCCGCGACTGCTGGAGGCGCTACCCGACTATCAGCTGTGGCAAAAGACCCACTTCAACGCCCATGCCGAGCCGGACTTCGCCGGCGCGCTGGCGGAGAGCAACAAGCGCCAGATCGTGCTGTGTGGCAGTGAGGCGCACATCTGCGTGCTGCAGACCGGCCTGGGGCTGCTGGAGGCAGGCTACGAGGTGTTTTGGCTCAGTGAGGCGACGGTCAGTCGGCGTGCGGCAGAGGCGAAGCTCGCTCGTGAGCGGATGGTCCATGCGGGCGCCATTCCGGTGAGTGCCGACATGGTAGCCTACGAATGGCTCGACCGCTGCGACGACGAGCGCTTCCGCCAGATCCACAAGCGTTTTCTCAAGTCGCGTGCATCGCGCCCGATGCGCTTCTTCTAGAAACTCAATGCTGGTCTTCGCGGCGAGTGAAGACTAGGGTGTCGTCTTCAGACATGGCCGGGTTGAAGGCGTAGCCTGCCACATCGAATTCCTTGAGCTTTTCCGGGTCGTCCAGCCGCTGCCGGATCATCCAGGCTGCCATCAGGCCCCGTGCCTTCTTGGCGTAGAAACTGATGATCTTGTAGGTCCCGCTCTTCTCGTCCTTGAATATCGGCGTGATCACTCTTGCATCGAGTCGCTTGACGTCGACGGCCTTGAAGTACTCGTTGGAAGCCAGGTTTACCAGCACCTTGGAGCCGCTCTCGGCGATGGCACGGTCGAGCGCTTCGGTCAAAGAGTCCTTCCAGAAGGCGTAGAGATCCTTGCCAGCCGGATTGGGGAGCCGGGTCCCCATCTCGAGGCGGTAGGGCTGGATCAGGTCGAGCGGCCTCAGCAGACCGTACAGGCCGGAGAGGATGCGCAGGTGTCGCTGGGCGAAGGCGTTGTCGTCGTCGCTGAAGGTGGCAGCCTCGAGCCCGACGTAGACGTCACCCTGGAAGGCCTGGGCCGCTGGCTTGGCGTTGTCCGGGGTGAAGGGCGGCCGCCATTCGGCGAAACGGGCGGCATTGAGGCCGGCCAGTTTGTCACTGATCCCCATCAGCTCGCTGAGCTGTTGCGGAGAGTAATCGCGCAGGCTAGTGATCAGCCGTTGGCTCCGGTCGAGAAAATCCGGCTGCGTATGGGCGGCTGTTGAGGCTGGGGTCTCGAAGTCCAGCGTCTTGGCCGGCGAGATCACGCTCAGCATGGGGCACTCCTGTACCTGAAAGAGACGAGTCGGGAACGGCGAGATTATACCAGTAGCATCGCAACGACGGGGCTATCGCAACGATAGCCCGGGCATGCTCAAGATCGGATCTCAGGGGCAGGGGTTGGGTATGCGCCGATGCACCTCATCGATGGCGTCGAGCACGCTCTGTTCGAGCTTGAGCGACTCGCTGGCGAGATTGTCCTCGAGCTGTTCCATGGTGGTGGCGCCGATGATGTTGCTGGTCAGGAAACTGCGCGAATTGATGAAGGCAAGCGCCATCTGGGCGGGGTCCAGGTCATGCTCGCGGGCGATGTCGACGTAGGCACGGGTGGCCTGTTCGGCGAGCGGCGAGGTATAGCGCTGGAAGCGCTCGAAGAGGGTCAGGCGAGCATTTTCCGGACGCGCACCGTCGAGATACTTGCCCGACAGCACGCCGAAGGCCAGCGGTGAATAGGCCAGCAATCCCACATTTTCGCGATGGGCGATCTCGGCCAGACCGACCTCGAAGGTGCGGTTTAGCAGGTTATAGGGGTTCTGGATCGAGGCGACGCGTGGCAGATCCAGGCGCTCGGCCAATTGCAGCGACTTCATGACACCCCATGGCGTCTCGTTGGAGAGGCCGACGGCACGCACCTTGCCGGCCTCCACCAACTCCTTGAGCGCTGTGAGCGTCTCCTCCAGCGCGACCGCGTCCTCCTCTTCGTCATGTTCGTAGCCCAGCTTGCCGAAATAGTTGGTCGAGCGCTCGGGCCAGTGCAACTGATAGAGGTCGACGTAATCGCTCTGTAGCCGCGTGAGGCTGGCATCGATAGCCTGATGGATTTGCTCGCGGCTCAGGCGTGAGCCGCCGCGAATATGTTCCATTCGGGGGCCAGAAACCTTGGTGGCGATGATGACGTCGTCACGGCTCTCGCGTCGCTTGAGCCAGCTACCGATGTAGGCCTCGGTACGGCCCTGGGTCTCGGCGCGGGGGGGGACTGGGTACATCTCGGCCGCATCGATGAAGTTGATGCCGAAGGCTACGGCGCGGTCGAGCTGTTCATGGGCCTCGGCTTCGCTGTTCTGCTCGCCGAATGTCATGGTGCCCAGGCACAGGCGGCTGACCTCGATGCCCGTGTCGCCAAGCAATCGCGTCTGCATCATCGCTCCTGTATGAGGTAGGGTCGGAAGCGTTCTCGTGGCTTATCCAAGCCATGCTAGCCGAGGCCTATCCCGGCAGCAAATCACGGGGGTTGAGTCACCGCCGGGGCGAGCGTATGCTGGCGACCCTCAGCGGCCCGGCGGAGTCCCGCGGCGAGCTCAAGACAGGCCATGACGATGATCACAGGGTGTGAGCACAACGTCATGTGGCCAGCTTCAAGCATAGGCAAGGTTGTTTGCACAATGACGCAGGCATCATCACTGTTCACTCGGCTCGAATATCGTCTTGCGGAACAACTGTTCCACACGCGCTGGCTACCACGCTCCCCGCGTACCCAGCGCTTGACCATGCATCTCTTCGAGCGCTGCGCCGACGCCGGTCACCCTGCTGCGCTGTCGCTCTATGGGCACATGCTCTTCCAGCGTGGCGTCAGCCCGCAGGACAAGGCGCGCGGTGCACGCTACGTTCTCGAGGCGGCACAGGCGGGCAACCTCAAGGCTCAGTACCAGGCGGGAAGAATTCTCGAGCATGGCTGCGCTCAGTATCCTCGCCGCGAAGAGCGTGCCGTGACCTGGTACGCTCGCGCCGGCGAAGCCGGTCACTCACTTGCCGCGCTGCGCCTGGCCAAGGCCTATCGCCTCGGCGAGCTGGGGTTGCCGGTGGATGCCGTTCAGGCGGGTCACTGGCAGGCCTTGGCCGACCGCCATGCTGGACTGGAAGGTGAGGAACTGGACAGCAATGGCGTCCAGGCCCGACACTAACCCTTCTCCCCTTCCACGGCCCCTGCCGCGGCCTTGCCTTTGAGGACACGCCCATTCGTGACGCTGCCGACACTGCTGGATATCGAGGCGTCCGGGTTCGGGCGCGGTAGCTACCCTATCGAGATCGGCCTGGCACGGGCCGACGGTAGCTGCTGCGCCTTCCTCATCCAACCCTTGGAGGAGTGGACGCATTGGGACCCCAAGGCCGAGTTGCTGCATGGGATATCCCGGGCGCGTTTGCAGCGCGAAGGGCTGCCCGTGGCTCAGGTGGCGCGCTGGCTCAACGACGAACTGAACGAGATCGGCATTGCCTATAGTGACAGCTGGGGCTACGACAATACCTGGCTGTCGCTACTGTTCCACCATGCCGGTATGCTGCCTGCCTTCCGTCTCGAGGCGCTGCGCATTCTGCTCAGCGAGCCGCAGCTTGCCGTCTGGCACAGGACTCGCGAGTTGCTGGTCAAGGAACTTGGCATCCATCGCCATCGCGCCGGAGAGGATGCCCGACTGCTGCAGCTCACTTACCAGCGTACCCTCGGTCAGGCTACGCCGGAAAGCTGACGCGCCCTTGGGAGCGAGCTGATCATGCCTCCAGCTCTATGGCGAAAGCATGCATGGCGGCCTCCTAGATAGTTTCGGCGAGTCGGGCTTCCAGTGCATCCAGCAAGGCGGTGGGATCCTCGGCATCGATCAGTTGTGTCCGGGTGCGGGCATTGAGGAAGCCATGCTCGACGGTCTGGTCGAGGAAGGTCAGCAGGGGGGAGTAGAAGCCGGCGGTATCGAGAACGCCGATGGGTTTGTCGTGAAGCCCCAGGTACTGCCAGGTCCAGGCCTCGAACAGCTCTTCCAGAGTGCCGATGCCACCGGGCAGGGCGATGAAGGCGTCGGCATGGGCGGCCATGCTTGCCTTGCGCTCGTGCATGTTGTTCACACGTATCAGCGTTGGTAGCCCCTCATGGGCCTGCTCGCGCTCCACCAGGTGATGGGGCATCACGCCGATCACGTCGCCGCCACCGGCCAGTACGGCGTTGGCCAGCTCCCCCATAAGGCCGATACGGGCACCGCCATAGACCAGGCCGTGACCGCGCGCGGCCATTTCCTGCCCGAGGGCTCGGGCGGCTTCAAGAAAGGCTGGGTCTCGGCCATCGCGGGAGCCCAGATAGACACAGAATTTCGACATGCGCTTCTCCTTGGCAAGCTCCTATCCTAGCTGCCAGGGATTGGCTTCGAAAGCCTCGAAATAGCGTCAGGGCAGGCAGTCGGCTACGGCAAACTCGGTGTCGAGCCACTGGCCGATGACGTTATCACCACACAGGTGGTGGGCGTATTGGGTATGCAGGCAGCGAACCTGGTCCCAGTTGGCGATGCCGCCGATACCGCGCTCACGCAACACACCCTCGTAGCCGAGCCGCTCCACCTCATGGCGCTGCGTTGTGCTCATATGGCGCCAGCGGGCGTCCACGTAATCGCGGTGGCTGGCATGGTAGGCAGCGAGAAAATCGCAATCTTCCCGCAGTCTTGCTTCAATCTGTTTGATGACACCACTGGCCTCGATACGGGAGATAGCGATCTTGAGGCGTTCGGAGCAGAGCCAGTAGAGGGTGGGAAACGGCTTGCCGTCGACGATGGGCGCCATGCGCAGTACCAGAGGGGTGCCTTCACCGTCAACGGCAGCGACCGCCTCGATACCGCGCGGAGCGCGGCCCAATTGCTCGGCGATGATGGCCAACTGTCGGGCGTCAGGCATTTGGTCGGTCTGGATCACCATCGGCAGGTTCCCTTACGAACTTGTTGGAGCGGCCCACGGCGCGGAAGAAGGTCCGGTTGAGCTGCTCGGGCGTCGGCACGTAGCCACGCCATTGGCGTTCGCAGTACTCGTTGGCCCGTGCCATCAGCACGTCGTAGAGGCGATTGAACGGCGCATCATAATCGTAGGGGTCGGCGCCGAACAAGCGGATATGCGGGTAGTCGGCGAACCGCTCCACGAAGTAGCGCTCCAGATCGGCTTCCACGGCGCGGTGCTGGGCCACGTTGTCGGGGTCGAGCCAGAGATTGTAGCGGATGGCCATGATGGACTCCTGCCAGCGATGAATGGCCCGTCGTTCTACCGGGTCATGTAGCTTTGACCACATGAGACCATGTTTGGCTCATGCGGGATCAGGTGCGTGCCAGCGGGGCCAGGCGTGCTTGGCATAGGCGGATCAGGTCGGCAGGCGCCAGGGCGATCTCCAGGCCGCGACGCCCGCCGCTGACGTGCAGCCGTCCGAGCGTCTCGGCGCTGGCGTCGAGAAACGTGGGCAGTCGTTTCTTCTGCCCCAGGGGACTTATGCCACCCAGCACGTATCCCGTGGCTCGCTCCGCCTCAGCCGCCTCGGCCATGCTGGCACGACGCGCCCCGGCTACCTTGGCCAGCGCCTTGAGATCGAGCTGGCTGGTGACCGGCACGATGCCGACCGCCAGGCGGCCATCTTCGAGGCGGGCAACCAGCGTCTTGAACACCGTGTGCGGAGCGAGCCCCAGAGCGTTCGCAGCCTCCTCGCCGTAGACCGGTGCGCGGGGGTCGTGCTCGTAGTCGAGCAGCTCGAAGGCGGCACCGTCGCGTTCCAGCACCTTGACGGCCGGGGTCATGCGCTGGCCGGCTCAGCGATCGGCTGTAGGTGGGCTTCGAGCGCTGCACGCAGCTCGCCCTCGATGGGTACGGCGCGCTTGGTGTCGTGATCGAAGTGCACCATTACGGTATGGCCCAGGTTGGTCATCTCGCCCTTCTGCCACGCCTCCTGGGTCACGGTGAAGGAGCTGTTGCCCAGCCGTGAAACATAGGTACGAATCTCGACATCGCTGCCGTAGTGCAGCTCGGCACGATAGTCGATCTCCATGCGCGCCATGATCAGCCGCCACTTGCGCGGATCCAGGTCCGGCGTGAACAGGCGGAACAGGTCGTTGCGTGCCAGCTCGAACCAGGCCGGCAGCCGGGTATTGTTGACATGACCCAGGGCATCGGTGTCGTAGAAGGCGGGTTCGATGGTGCGCACGAACATGGGGATTCCTCTGTCTCTTGTGGTCTTGTGGCGTGGCGTTGGTAGCCTGACAGCATTGCCCCGAGCAAACGCTAGGTCAAGTGCGGGCCGCCTGCCTTGCGCCGTGCCAGGCCTGCAGGCGCATCCAGCCCAGCAGCCACAGGGTGGCCACGGCAAAGCCTGCCAGAGTGCCCCACAGCAGGCCCAGGGTGGCATAGGTGAGCGATACGCAGAGCGCATAGCAGAGCAGTGCGCCCAGGCCGGCCGGGTAATGCTTGATGACCGTGGCGGCCGGCGCGGCGCCGTGGGTGAGGTGCAGAATCACCAGCAGGGGGTACATCGAGATCGGAAACGCCGCCAGCATGCCGGTCCATGACGTCGGCAGCACATGGGCCAGGCCGGTAACCACGAAGACGATGATGGTGGCCAGCCCGGCGCGAAGTGCAAGCGGCTTCCAGCGTGAGCTGTCGTGGCGCATCGTGACACGGGTTTCTGGCACGTGCCGATAGAGCCAAGTGAAGGCAAAGATGGCAACCAGCGTCACCAGGGTGCCGCTCAGGCGGTCGAATTCGAAGCGCGTCAGCACGAGGCTTGTCAGCCACCACGCAGTGAGGCCGCCCGCCGTGCCGGCGAGTACACCGACGAGGCCGTCGCGGCGTCCGCAAACCAGGTATCCGCAGCCCAGCGCCATGGTGGCGGTGAAACCCGCCAGGCTGAATACGGCGCTCTCTGCGGCGAAGCCCGGCGAGATCTCCAGGCCGATGAAGAACAGTGCAATGGCGGTACCCAGCGGGTAGCCGGAAAGCAGACCGGCCACCCGCGTACTGACGCGCTCGGCAACGACCGACAGGCCGAGCACGATACCGATCGATACCGCGAGCTTGGCCAGTTGCCAGCTCAGAGGGACATCCATTGATTCATTCCTTGGTGGAAATGACGCTAAAGGCCATTAGATGAGGCGTAAGCCCTGACGGTCTGCCCAGGCGGCTCCCACCGCGTGGGTCAACTTCTCCTGTAGGTGGGCTGGCAAGGCGGCACGCGCCTCGTCGGCACTGGCAAACTCGCGATTACGCAACCAGCAATAGGCCCAGGCGCAAGCTTCGTCGTCGCTTTTCGGTAGCGGGCGCGCCGGCATTTGAATCAGCAGGAAGGCGGCGGTGCGTGCCGCCCAAAGCGGAATGCTATCCTCTGCCTCTGGCTGGCACCACGCTTTGAGCATTGCCCCGTCAGGAGTGACCTCGGGCTCGCCCAGGCGAGCCACCCGTGCCGTCTCGGCCAGTATCAGCGCGAGGCGGTCCGGATCGCCCTGGCCGAGCTCGAGCCACTGATCGATCAGCGCCGGCATGCCCCGACGTACCTTGGCATAGAAGCCGCTTTGCGGCATGGTCTTGCTCATACTGCTGCTTCCCGAGGAGAGGAAATGGAGTTCGATTTTGCCACGCCTATCGAGCGTCGCCACCCCGATCGGGGCCAATGGCCATCGCAGAAGTGGCATCGCTATGATGCCAGCATCTTGCCGCTGTGGGTGGCCGACATGGATTTTCGCTCGCCTCCCGAGGTGATCGAGGCGCTGCAGGCACGGGTCGATCATGGCGTCTTCGGTTATGGACTGGTGTCCGACAGCCTCAAGCGCACCCTGTGCGAGTGGAGCGCACGTGAATACGACTGGCCGATCGAGCCGGAATGGCAGCTGTGGCTACCCGGTGTAGTGCCGGCCCTGCACTTGGCCAGCCTGGCGCTGACCGAACCGGATGAGGGAGTGCTGACGATTACGCCCATCTATCCGCCCTTCCTCAAGGTGGCCGAGCGCACCGGGCGGCTTGCCCAGCAGGCGCCTCTGGGCGAGCCGGGCGCCCCCGGCGAGCCCTGGCGGCTCGATCTGGAGGCGCTGGAGGCGGCGATTACACCCGAGACGCGGCTGCTGCTGTGGTGCCACCCGCACAACCCCACCGGTCGTGTATGGCGTCATGAGGAACTGGCCGGCCTGGCAGTGCTGGTCGAGCGTCACGACCTGCTGGTGGTGTCCGACGAATTGCACTGCGATCTTCTGCTCGACGAAGGTGCCATGCACCGACCGTTGGCCGCGGCCTTTCCGGCGCTTGCGGCGCGAACCATCACGCTGTGGGCGCCCTCCAAGACCTTCAACCTCGCCGGCCTCACCGCGGCCTGTGCGGTGATTCCGGATGTTTCGCTGAGGCAACGCTTCGCCGAGTCAACGCGGGGGTTGATGCCGGACGTGAACGTGCTGGGGCTGGTGGCCGCCGAGGTGGCCTATGCCCAGTGCGAACCTTGGCGTCGAGAGCTGATCGAGGTGCTGCGTGGCCACCGCCAGGCCCTGGCTGAGCGCGTCTCCCAGTGGCCGGGCGTAAGCATGAGCGTTCCTCAGTCCACTTACCTCGCCTGGCTCGATCTGCGCCGCGCCGAAGGGTTGGCGCACCGTGAGGGTTCGCCTCAGCAAGTGCTGATGGAGCAGGCGGGCGTGGCGCTCTCCGATGGCGCCGACTTCGGCTGGCCGGGCTTCGTGCGGCTCAATTTCGGCACCACCGCAGCACAACTCGAAGAGGCTCTGAAGCGTCTCGATAAGGTACTGAAGGGGTGAGGCACAAGAGCTGAGGCGGCCCTCGGGGCCGCCAACGGGCGGAACGGTACGTGCTCAGTACAGCAGCGTGAACAGCTTGCGGCGATAGGTGACGGTCAAGGGGTGGTCGGCACCCAGAGCATCGAAGACTCGCAGCAGGGTCAGGCGTGCCGCGTCATCTCCGTAGCTACGATCCTTGCGCATCACGCCGAGAAGTCCTTCCAGTCCGGCTTCGTAGTTGCCATCGGCGACCTGGCGCAGGGCGCGCTTGAAGTTCGCTTCGCTGTCATCGCGATCACCAAGGGCTGCCAGCTCCTCGTCGGAGGGTGCTTCCTTGCGGAACTCAATGCTGGCACGTACGCCGCGTGCCGGAGCGGCGTCACGTTCCTCTGGCGGAAGGTTGTCGAGCAGGGCTAACGCCTCTTCACTACGGCCCTCCGCGACCAGCGACCGGGCCAGCTCCACCTGGTAGGGGTAGTGCTCGGGATTTTGCTGTACGAGCTCTTCGTAAAGGGCACGGGCCGTGGCAGTGTCGCCCTGAGCCAGGGCCTCGGCAGCTTGTTCCTCAGGGCTGGCTGGGGTGTCCTCCGGCGCGGGGAAGTAGCGCGACAACCATTCGCGAATTTCCTTCTCAGGTAATGCCCCCTGGAAGTGATCCACCAGCCCCCCCTGGCTGATCAGCTTGACGTCGGGCACCGAACGCACGCCGAGCTGGGCGGCGATCTCCTGGTTTTCCTCGATGTTGAGCTTGGCCAGGATGAAAGTGCCGCGATACTCCCGGGTCAGTTTCTCGAGAATCGGCATCAACGCCTTGCACGGCTGGCACCAAGGGGCCCAGCAGTCGAGCAGCACCGGCACCTGCATGGAGAATTCCAGCAACTGCTGGATATTGTCGCGATCGACATCGATGATCAGCTGCTCATCGCTGGGTGCCGCCTCCTGCGAGGTGGAGGGAGATTCCTGAGACGCCGTCAGCGGGGCGCCATTGCGAGGGTCAACGATGGACATGGAAACGGCCTTGAACGAAAGGTGAGTTTGTTCGAAAGATGCGGGTAAAGGCAGCGGGATTCAAGGGGCGGGTGCTAGCTTCGTCGTCGCGTTGGCCAGCGGGTCGCCGTGGGCGCGGCATCAACCCCGGGGCTGTGATAGTCTCGTCTACGTTCGGCCGTATCGGGGCCGAGCATCCAGACAAGAGGACCCGTGGGATGGCAACGTACCGACTGAATGGCGATAGCGAGCTGATCGACAACCCTTCTCCGCGGTGCGCCTGCATGCTGGTGCTGGATACCTCCGCGTCGATGTTCGGCCCGCCGATTCGCGAATTGAACGCTGGCGTCCAGGCTTTCATCTCGGCGATTCAGGAGGACGACATGGCCGCCTGCTCGGTCGAGCTCGGGGTAATCACCGCCGGGGGCAAGGTGACCGAGCAGTTGCCCTTCACCACTGCCATGAACATCTCGCAGTGCCGCCAATTCAGCGCCTCCGGCCTGACGCCGCTGGGCGGTGCCATGGAGCTGGCGCTGGACCGCCTGGAGGAGCGCACTGCGGCCTATCGCAAGGCTGGCGTGGCCTACTACCAGCCCTGGCTCGTCGTGATCAGCGACGGTGTGCCGACCGACCAGTGGCAGGCAGCTTCGGTGAGGGCGCGCACCCTGGCCCAGCAGCGTAAGCTGGTGGTCATGCCGGTGGGTGTCGAGGAGGCCGATCTCGAAGCACTGAGTGCCTTTTCCACCCGACCGGCCAAGCGCCTCGAAGGGCTGAAGTTTCGTGAGTTCTTCCTGTGGCTCTCGGCCAGCATGAGTCGCGTCTCGGCGTCTTCGTCGACTACCGACCAGGTCAAGCTGCCGCCGACGGACAGTTGGGACAGCATCTAGAATGGATGCGTGACGACGAAGGAGGCCGAGTGTTGGCACGCGCACTGGTGGTGACGGATTCGCAGGGCAAGGAGCGCCGACTCGGCAAGCGTCTCGAGCGCGGAGGGGAGGGCGAGATCTTCGCCCTGCGCGATCGCCTCGACGTGATCGTCAAGTGGTACTACCCCGAAGTGCTCGAAAGACGCGGTGAAGAGCTTCACCGCAAGGTCGAGGCCATGCGCAGCTTGCGTGATGCCCACATGACCCGCGATGTTTGCTGGCCGCTGATTCGGGTATTCGACGAGCGGCACCGCTGGATCGGGTTCGCCATGTACCGAGCGCGCGGGGTAAAGATGAGCTTCCTCGCCCACGCCCTGCTCTGTCAGCGCTACTTCCCCGGTCTCGATCGTCGTCGTATCGTCGGTTACCTGATCCGCTTCGTCGAGATCGTCCAGCAGTTGCACGAGGCCGGGGTCTGTATCGGCGACTACAACCTCAACAATGTCTTCTGTGTCCCTGCCTCTGAGCAGGTGACGCTGATCGACTGTGACAGCTACCAGTTACGTGTCGACGGCACCTTCTACCCTTGTCCCGTGGGCAGCCCCGACATGACGCCCAAGGAGCATCAGGGCGTCTCCTTCCGCCATATCGTGCGTTCGCCGCGCAGCGAGGCCTTTTCGCTCGCCATCGTGCTGTTCAAGTGCCTGATGCTGGGACGCCATCCCTACGACATCGTCGGGGGCGACGACCCGGTGCGCAACCTGCGGCGCGGCAACTTCGCCTACGGCCGCGGCCAGCGCGACGTGCCCCAGGGTGTGTGGTACGAACTCTGGAGTGAACTGCCCGACACCATTCGAGATATGTTCGTGACGACTTTCACGGTAGGGGCCGATGCGCCCATCCAGCGAGCCACGCTGGCCCAGTGGCATGCCGCATTGAGCGATTACCGTGAGGCAATGACGACTGGCCAGTTTGCCGTACAGCTGGCCAAGCCCGGTCGCTCGCAGCGTTCGCAGGTACTGCATGCCCGTTGAACCGACTCTTTCCCACGGCGAACCGATGTCGGCGTGGTCGACGCTTTACGTGGCCACCACTGGGCTGAGCCATCTTGAAGGCATTCCGCCGCTGCCATGCCAGGATGCCGCTGGCGCCGCCTCGAGCCCTCGGCCTATGCTCGCGGTGGCCGACGGAGCGGGCAGCTCTCCGGCTTCGGACCTGGGTGCCCGTTCCCTTGTAGCCGCCATGCTGCGCCTGGCCGAGACTCTGGAGGTGCAACTGGCCTGGCTGCTCGATGCCGACGCCGAGCCAGACCCCGAGGCCGTACGCCAATTCTCCGAGTTGCTGGTGCGTCATGCCCGAGGCACGCTCGAAGACCTTGCGACCGAGCTGCACCGGCCGGTTCGGGACCTGCGCTGTACCCTGCTGCTCGTCGTCGTGGGACACTCACGGCTACTATGGCTGAAGGTTGGGGATGGCGAAATCGTGCTGGAGCGCGCGACGCCCGTTACGGTGCGGGAGGGAGAGGAGCCCGGGCTGGCTCCGCACCTTTCCATCCTCGGTGAGCGCGGCAAGGGTGAATTCGCCAATCAGACGGTTTTCGTCGATGAACGCCTTGCCTTAGAGCAGACGCAGCATGGCTGTGTATCGGCGGCTGCCCTGACCGGCATCGCGCTGCTGAGCGATGGCGCTGCAGAGAAGCTGGTCTCGCTCGACGGCCAGCAGGTCTCGGGGCAGCTCAGCCACTGGCTCGACGACCTGCGCCAGGGACGGCTGCGCCAGCGCGACCTGGTGCGCCGCTTCTACAGCGAGGAGTTCTGCCGTGGTACCAGCGGCGATGATCGCAGCATCGCCCTGTTGGCCAGGAAGATGGAGGCGCTGTGAAGCCCGCTGGAGCCCGCGCACGGGCAATGCCGTGACGGGAGGCGCGTCGAGAACCGAGCAGTAATGAGGTATGCCCTCCGTAGGCTATGCTTTACCTGTATGGTTCTCGGATACTGTCGGCTTGTCGCGTTGTGTGGTGCGGCTCGCTAACGGCAAACCAGCAAGAGTATGACATCACGCGTCGAGTGAAGACCCCCAAGGATGGAGGGAGCGATGCAGAAGCCGCAGTACAGGCCGGATATCGATGGCCTGAGGGCGATAGCCGTCATTCTGGTGGTGGCTTACCATGCCGGGTTACCAGGGTTTGGGTTCGGCTTCATAGGCGTAGATGTTTTCTTCGTCATATCGGGCTATTTGATCACGAGTCTGCTGATAAGGGAGCTGGAGGATTCTGGCGGGATAAGCCTTCTTTCCTTTTACGGCCGTCGTGTTCGGCGACTGATGCCGGCCATGGTCGTTGTGCTCATCTCCTCGCTTGTCCTTGGCTATGTTCTCCTCACCCCTATCGGGCAGCAACAGAGCCTGGCGGAATCCGCCCTCGCTTCCATCGCGTTCTTCGCCAATTACTACTTTATCGCAACGACAGGCGGCTATTTCGACGGCCCCACCGACCAAGTGCCGCTATTGCATATGTGGTCCCTGTCGGTGGAGGAGCAGTTCTATGCCGTTTGGCCGGTGCTGCTTATCGCCAGCGCTGTCATTGCCAGGCGCTACGGAAAAAGAGAGTGGGCAACCATTTCGACGATTGCCGCGTTAGGTATCGGCGCCTCTTTTATCTATGGCGTATGGCTTTCCGGCACCAACCCCAACGCGGCCTACTTCTCCGTCCTTTCCCGTGGCTGGCAGCTTCTGGCAGGTTCGCTGCTGGCTTGCACCGTTGGCCATGTGCTCATACGAGCCTCACGCACTGCCGCGTCTGCGCTGGCTCCGCTCGGAGTGGGGCTGCTACTGATAGCGGCATTCTTCATCGAAGGCTCCCATGCATACCCTGGTTGGGTGGGTGCGCTTCCGGTGCTCTCGGCACTGGCGCTGATCGTGGCCGGGTTCAGCAGTGCCCCGAACCCCATCTCCCAACTGCTCGCCACGAGGCCCTTCGTCTTCGTAGGGAAGATATCGTATCCCTGGTACCTCTGGCACTGGCCCCTGCTGGCCATGGCACGTGCCCACCAATTGGGTGAAGGAAATTTGTTGCGCGATGTGGCTCTGGCAGCCCTTTCTTTCTTTCTGGCATACCTGACATATCGTTGGGTGGAAAAGCCTGCCGTAAGTTTTTTTACGCGGCGATCCGTATCCAACCAGCGACTCGTCAAGTTGGGCGCATTGTCTTCCGTTCTGCTTGCTCTCGCGGCGTTTGGCCTAATGAGCCATGCCAATCAACAGAAGAGCATGGGTTTCTATCGTCAGTTGGAAAGTGCTGCGGAAGACGTACCCGACCTTCGCGACAAATGCCATTTGAGCACTCCTTTCCAAGGGCTGCCGGAAGAATCCATTTGTGTCAACAGGTCCGATGCGGAGTCTCCAGATCTGCTGCTCTGGGGCGATTCACATGCGGATCACTATTCGCCAATGCTGGACGAGCTTTCGGATGATCTGCAGTTTGCGTTTCTCCAAAGAACCTTCAGTACCTGTCCGCCGTTGATGGGTTACTCCCATGGCTATACTGAGGGCCATCCTCAGGAGAACGACCGGAACTGCGAGCTGTTCAAGGAGCAAATGGCGAGCGAGCTTTCCCATTTGGTGGAGCAGGGGCTCTCGGGTGTCGTACTGAGTGCCAGCTGGCTGGGACGGACTAGCAGTGAGGCCCGCTTATCCCTGGCGGAGAAGGGGCTCAGGAATACTGTCGATACACTGCTTGGTTACGGGCTGCGAGTAATTATCGTAGCCCCTACCCCCGTTTTCAGCGTTCCCATGACGGATTGCCTGGCCAGGCGGTCGGTGGAGTCATGCAGTACCTTCCAGCGACGGCTGGAAAAGAGAAGGGAGGCTATCCTTGCCGTCATGCACGAAATAGCCGAGGAAGAAGCGGACGTCAGGGTCGTCGATTTTTATGCACAGCTATGCCCGGGCGGGAGATGCAACTCCCTACTGGGCGATACGGTGGTCTATCGAGACGAGCACCATCTCACGACGCGTGCCGCCAGGCAGCTTTCCCCTCATGCACGCAACGATATCGAATGGCTTCTGTAGCAATCGATCGTCGGTTCGGTACCGAGCGGGTAATAAACAACCGAGGCTTCTTTGCCTCGGTCTTCATGTTGGGTAGCGGGGGCCGCTGAACGTGAAACGAAGAGCGAACCGACGGTCATCGGCTCATGCCGTACGGGCAATAAAAAACCGAGGCTTCATGGCCTCGGTCTTCATGTTGGGTAGCGGGGGCCGCTGAACGTGAAACGAAGAGCGAACCGACGGTCGTCGGCTCATGCCGTACGGGCAATAAAAAACCGAGGCTCCATGGCCTCGGTCTTCATGTTTGGTAGCGGGGGCCGGATTTGAACCGACGACCTTCGGGTTATGAGACTGATGAGGGGGTTCGCCTTTGGGTGGTGTTGAGTGGTGTTATTTGATCTAAAGCACTGAAATATATGTGGCGCACGCTTTTTGGCAGGCGAAGATAAGGTAGATCTAGGGCCATTGAGTGTCACGAATGCTGTCACAAGGATCAGATAGAAATTTACAGCAAAAATGACCGTATGGCTTCTGTTGACGAGATTGTTTCTCGTTTGACGGTATTGGCTGACCTCGCCCGCCGCCGTGCTAGTGACCTACCTGACTCTCCCTCCTCCATAACGACGTCGGCTCCAGAACGGGGGCGGACGGTCGGGAGATGTTCTGGCCTATCTATCGTATTCGGGTAGTGGCGGCTATGACTGATTCCTATCCAACGACAACCTCTCTGACGGTTTGCTTTACGCGGACCGCTGGCCCTTGTCCACCAAGGGAGAAAGATGGGGCTAGCCTCTCACCGGGCGGCTGCCCACGGGCTGGCTTCGCTGTACGCGTTCAGTATTATGGCAGCACACACATCAGCGGAGCGTCCCAATGCCCGATATTCGCCTTCGCATCGAACTGCTCGATACTGACCCGCTGGTCTGGCGCCGGGTGGTAGTGCCGGAGCAGATCAACCTGCATCGCCTCCATGAGCTCATTCAGGATGTGATGGGCTGGGCAGACTGCCACCTCTTCGAGTTCGAGTGCAATGGCCGCTACTACGGCGAGCCGGACGAGTGGAGCGATCGGCCCATCGCACTGGCACGCAATGCCAAGCTGAAGTCGCTGGCGGCTCGCGCCAAAGACGGTACCTTCCACTACCTCTACGACTTTGGCGACGGCTGGGAGCACCGCATCGTGGTAGAGGCGGCTGGGCTAGAGGAGACCAACCCCTGTCCGCGGCTGATCGACGGCGCCATGGCCTGCCCACCGGAGGATATCGGCGGCACCGGAGGGTATGCGGCTCTAAAGGCGGCAGCGGCCGGCGAGAAGGATGAGTACGGCCAGGAGCTGCTGGAGGCGCTGGGTGGCGAATTCGATCCCGAAGCGCTGGACGAGGCGGAGATCGCCGGCATGCTTGAGCCTTTCCAGGCGGGCTTTCGACGCCAGGGCGACGCGCCCCGTAAGCTGCGCCCGACACAGGCGCAGCCCCTCGACATGGACGAGTCGCTCAAGGCCCAGGGAATCAACAGCATCGAGGAGCTGATGCAGGTACTGCAGGGCGAGATCGACAAGAACCGTTAGTGGCGGAGCCAATGGCACACCGCTCGGTTGCCCGGCTGCGCATCGCCGCCAACCCTCCCATGAGCGTCAGCGGCAGGCCTAACTGGTCTAGAAAGCGCGGTGGGAGGCAGGGCAACAAGAGGCAGAGGTACGTGCCAGGCGGCAGTGCATTGACAGGCCGGCACAGTGTGGTGAGTGAGCTTGGAGGAGGCCCGGAGCGAGTTGGCGGCAAATGTCCAGAACTACGAGGTGGCCGCCAACTTTTTTACGATCTGCAGATCCTGGCCGAGGAGCGCGGCGAGCTGCCTGCGTTCCAGATGCGCCTGGAGCCGCTGGAGGATGTAATGACGGTCCGACGCGACACACCACTGGTGCCCATGCGGGAGGATAGCGCAGTCGCAGTTTGGCGGGCGGCTATCGGACTGTCGAGGGTGATCGAACAGCGGCAGACCGATGGCTATCATGAGGCAATGGGGCTTGGGTGGAAGCGCCCCATAGGTTTCATGCAAGATAGGATTTACACATGATCTCGAAGCTCTAAATAATCCTTAGCAGTTGCCACTTCCATCCGACACACCGTACTTTTTCCTGAGTCGCTCGATGAGTGCTTTTTCTTCCTCGGTCAGCCAGTTCTGATACACGTAGCGCCAGTTGCGCTCATAGATTTCCCAGGCTTCTCGTTCCTTGATGGGCTGATCCGTGCGGATGGACCAGCAAATCAGGCGTAGCTCCGGGTAGTTCTCGGGAATAATCCAGTCGCCCATAGCACCCTCCCCTTCGGCTCGTGCATGAGCTGCTCAACCAAGCGGCCCAGCTTCAAGCGACTTGAGATAGCGAAGAAGGGCTGTCTTGCGACCTGCCTCAACCGACTGCTCTGGCGTCTGGTGATCGAAGAGAGGCAGCGACTGGCGATACCATGCCAAGGCCTTCTTCCTGTCACCGCTGATCTGCTCGGCAGCGCGAAGTACCTCGCAATCGTTGGTTCGCATCTGCTGATCCTCTAAGATAATTGTCTTCCAAGACTCCCTCATACGACCCCGCCCCAATCAAGAGCATGGAGAATGCGTTTGACCTGCTTGGCACCAGTCTCTGTCCCACAGAGCATGTATGGCGGCTGACCTCCTAGCGCCTCGTTGGGGCGAGCCAGCCAAGTGATAGCCTTATCCCTATCCTCGAAGATTGCTTCAGCGAGGCGGGCTACGGACTGGGCCGGAACAGGTATCTCATCCATGGTGCGCCTCCGGTAATTGGCCTCAACCGACGATAGGGATGGCTGGGCTAAGTATGGCACCGAATGACCCTCGGCGACTCGGCACAGCAGATTTTTCGGCTGGCACCGAGGTAGGGAGAACCTGTCGCAGGGTACGACACGTAGGGCGGCCATCTTCGTGCATGAGGATGCCAGCCTGGACTGAGCGTTGCCAACCCAGCCGGGGCATGCGGCAGCGCATTGTGATAGGCCAAAAAAACCCCGCCGAGGCGGGGCGAAGAGAGGTCAGGACGCCATGGGAACTTCTCATCATGTGATGTCTACTGCTTCACAATCCAATCGTGGTCCGGGTCATTGGTGAACTTCCAGGCCCGTTTGGGGCCGGCCATCACGTTGAGGTAGTAGAGCTCGTAGCCGTGGGGGGCCCCCGCCGGATGGTAGCCACGCGGCACCAGCACGCAGCAGCCATTATCCACCGCCATGGACTCGTCGAGGCTGCGGTCATCGGTGTAGACCCGCTGAAAAGCGAAACCCTGGGAGGGGTTCAGGCGATGATAGTAGGTCTCCTCGAGCTTCGATTCGTTGGGCAGGTCGTCCACGTCGTGCTTGTGGGGTGGGTAGCTGGACCAGTTACCCGGGGGCGTGAAAACCTCCACCACCAACAGGCTGTCGGCTGGTTCGGTCTCCGGCAGGATATCCTGGATATGGCGAGTGTTTGTGCCGCTGCCACGGGTGCTGCGCTTGACCTGGTCGGGGCTGATAAGACGAGGCTCGTGGTTACCAAAGCCCGGGGCGCTGCATACTGCCAGTTCCAACTCGGTGGTGGCTTCCACGGAATAACTTACTCCGTTGGGCAGATAAACAGAGTAGGGTGCCACCTTCTCGAAGACGTCCATACGCTCGCCAATATCCTCCCAGCGGTGTTCACCGCAAGTAACAGTGGCGCGCCCGGAGACCAGCACCAGGCAATGCTCGCGGTCCTCGGTATTGGCCTCGAGGCGCTGGCCCTTGGCCAATTTGTGCACCCGGAAACCCACGTGCTCCCAGCCGGCGGATTCAGGGGTCACTTCCAGCACCTTGCCTTGGGCATCGGCTTTGTTAGGGCGTACCAGTAGTGAGGTCATGGATAGCTCCTGTAGCGTTCAGTGAATGTCGTTGAGCGCGATGCGACGGCCTTCCCTAAGCGAGCACTCGGCGGCCTCCGCCAGGCGTAGGGCCTCCAGGCCGTCGCTAGCACTGGCCAGCGGTTCACGCTGCTGCTTCCAGGCGCCAACGAAGTCACTTATCTCCCGGCGGTAGGCATCTGCATACCGCTCCAGGAAGAACCACTTAGGCGTCTCTTCCACCTGGCCGGGCTCGCCGGTGAAACGCAGCCGAGTCTCTGTCTCGTTCTGGGCCTGCAGCATGCCGGCGCTGCCGAAGGCCTCGATGCGCTGGTCATAGCCGTAGCAGGCGCGGCGTGAGTTGTTGATGTGACAGAGCCTCCCACTGGCCGTGACCAGGGTGACCATGGCGGTGTCGATGTCGCCCGCCTCGCCGATGGAGGGATCGATCAGGCAACTGCCCTCGGCATGCACATGCACGATGGGTTCATCGAGCAGCCAGCGGGCCATGTCGAAGTCATGGATCATCATGTCGCGGAACAGCCCGCCGGAGGCTCCCACGTATTCCGCAGGGGGCGGTGCCGGGTCACGGCTGATAATGGAAAGTGTCTCGAGGTCGCCGATGCGACCCTCCGCGATGGATTGCTTGAGAGCCGCGAACTGTGGGTCATGGCGTCGGTTGAAGCCAAGCGCGCAGGTCACCGGGTGTGCCACCAGCACCTGCAAGGCGTCTCGGGTGCGGGCCAAGTCCAGAGCGATGGGCTTCTCGCACAGCACCGCCTTCCCGGCACGGGCAGCCCGCTCCAGGTAGTCGGCATGGGTGGGCGTGCTGGAGGCGATGAGAATAGCATCGACCTCGCCATCCTCGAAGATGGCGTCAGGGGGGAGCACCCGGGTGCCATATTGGCTAGCCAGCGCCTCGGCGGTCGGGGCATGGAAGTCGGCTACGGCGCTCAGGGTGACCTCTGGGTGGGCGTCGATGGCCTGGGCATGCACCTTGCCGATGCGCCCGGCGCCGATCAGGGCGAGTCTCATAGAGTGTCCTCTTGTGGTCAGAACATTGGCGTTGTTGTGGGCATCAGGCGCGTTCTGCGCCGCCATCGGCTGACTTGCGGTCGCGTGCCTTGTCCTGGCGCACGCCCAGAGCGATGGCGAGGGTCTGGGTCAAGCAGAGTGAAGCGGTCAAGCCGCGGAAGCTCTTGACCTCGGCCTCGTGAACCACCAGGGCCACATCGGCCAGACGGGCCAGGGGGCTCAAGTTGGAGTCGGTGATCACGACCAGTGGAATGCCCCGCTCGCGTGCCGCGCTCGCCACCTCGCGGGACTCCTCCGCATAGGGCGAGAAGCTCACCACCAGCAGAGCATCCTCGGCGCCGATGGTGCGAACCTGCTCGCCATACATGCCGCCCAGACCATTGACCAGGAAGGTGCGCTTGTCGATGTGATGCAGCGCGTAGGTCATGTAGCTGGCCACCACGAAGCTACGACGAGCGCCCATCACATGGATGGCGCGGGCCTGTTCGAAGATGTCCAGGGCCAGCTCCAGGCTACGAGGGTCGATGCGCCCCGGTAGCTGCTCCAACACCTCACGGTTGGCTTCGGCAAACTCCCACAGCAGCTGAGTACTGTCGGGTGTCTCGCCGGTAGCCGAACGCACCGCTCGAATACGCTCCGTGTAGTTCGGCAGCTCGTCGACCAGCCGGGAACGGAACAGCTGTTGCATCTCCGAGAAGCCGGTGTAGCCGAAGTGGTTGGCGAAGCGGATGAGCGTCGAGGGCGTCACGTCGGCCTGCACGGCGAGCTTGGCTACCGTCGCGAAGGCCACCTCCTGGGGGTTATCCAGCAGGAAGCGCGCCGTCTGCTGTAGTCGTCGGCTCAGCGACGGATAGTCGGCAGTGATGCGTGCCTCCAATTGACTATAGTCCTGCGGTATCTCGCTCATCGGTATTCCTTCCTTGCCGTCGCCTGAGTGCGGCGCAGCAGTGATCGTACTGATGGAGGTAGTCTAGATGTAGTGGAATAAAAATTCCATTTATACCAAAGTATAGAATGTATAATTTGCAAAAGTGCCAGTATGGAACCAATATTCCAATACGTCACGCTCGGACGCATTTACCCCACAACGACAATCACGAGGATCTAACCATGGCACGTCTCTCCCAATGGCTACTCGCCTCTACTTCTGCTGTAGCACTCGTGGCCGGCACGGCCCAGGCGCAAGACACGGCCCAGACACAGGAAGGAAACCGCTTCGTCATGGTCACCCATGGCGTTCCATCAGACCCCTTCTGGTCCGTGGTCAAGAATGGCGCAGAGGAGGCCGCTGAGGTCGTGGGCGCTGAGCTGGAATATCGCGCACCGTCTTCTTTCGACATGGCCAAGATGCAGCAGCTGGTTGATGCGGCAGTGGCCTCGAACCCCGATGGTCTGATCGTCTCGTTTACCGACGAAGACGCCCTAGGCGGAGTTGTCCAGCGGGCCGCCGACAACGGCATTCCGGTTATCTCCATTAACTCCGGTGGGGACGTGGCACAAAATTACGGTACCCGCCTTCATATCGGTCAAAGCGAGTATGAGGCGGGCAAGCAGGCCGCTGAACGTATGCAGGAAATGGGGGTGGAGAAAGGCCTCTGCGTCAACCATGAGCAGGGCAACCAGGGGCTCGATCAGCGCTGCGACGGTTTCCTAGAGGGCTTTGATGGCAACGCTGAGCAGCTGGCAACCACCTACGACCCGACTTCGATCCGCAATGCGATCGTTGCCTACCTCAACGAGAACAGCGATGTACGCGGCATTCTGACCCTGGGGGCTCTGGCTGCCGAGCCTATGCTTCAGGCCATGCGTGAGCAGGGCGCAACAGATATGTTCACGCTCGGGACCTTCGACCTCTCGCCCGGCATCCTGGAGAGCCTGGAGCAGGGCGGTCTGGATTTTGCCATCGACCAACAGCAGTACCTCCAAGGCTACTTGCCGGTCATGTTCCTCGATCAATACGTAAAGAACGGCTTGCTGCCGGCAGGCAATGTTGCGACCGGCCCAGGTTTCGTGACTCAGGAAAATGCCGCCCAGGTTATCGAGCTGAGCGAGCAGGGCATCCGTTGATACTTGTTTAACCGTAGGGCCCGGTGGACCCGGGCCCGGGGAGTTGTCCGTCATGAAGCCCAACGAATCCACGCAACCTGCCAGTGCGGTAGCACAACAACAGGACGAGCGCCTCCAAGAGGTCTCCTTCTGGAAGAAGGCTCTGAGTCGCCCGGAACTGGGCGCCCTGGCCGGTACCGTACTGGTCCTTGCCTTCTTTATCGTCGCCGCCAGTGGCACCGGCATGTTCACGCCTGCCGGCATCGTCAACTTCCTCGAAGTGGCAGCCCAGCTGGGCATCATCGCCACTGCAGCTGCGCTGTTGATGATTGGCGGCGAGTTCGACCTATCCATCGGCTCGATGATTGGCCTGGCCGGCATCCTTATCGCCATTCCCGCCGTGGAGTACGGCTGGCCGCTGTGGGCCGCCATCCTGTTGGCCTTCTCCTGTGCCGCCCTGGTGGGCTGGATCAACGGTAACCTGGTCAACAAGACGGGCCTGCCGTCGTTCATCGTGACCCTTGGCTTCCTGTTCATCCTGCGCGGTCTGGCCATCGGCATCAGTCGTCTGCTAACCGGCCGTACCCAAGTCGGCGGCGTGCACGACCACATCCCTGGAGATTGGTTTGCGGCCCTGTTCTCCGGTGAAGTCGCTACTGGCCTCTTTGCCTGGATGGCCTCTCAGGGCTGGATCGCCACCAATTTTGCCAATAACCCTGTCGTCACAGGAATTCCGGTCTCCATCGTCTGGTGGTTGGCCCTTACCGCCGTGGCGACCTGGGTGCTGCTGTGTACGCCCTATGGCAACTGGATCTTCGCCAGCGGTGGCGACAAGAATGCCGCGCGCAACTCTGGCGTACCGGTACAACGGGTCAAGATCTCGCTGTTCATGTTCACCGCCTTCTCGGCCACCGTCTTTGCCTGCCTCCAAGTGATGGACACGGGTTCTGCCGACACCATTCGCGGGATGCTCAAGGAGCTCGAGGCGATCATTGCCGTGGTCATCGGCGGCGCCTTGCTTACGGGGGGCTATGGATCCGCTATTGGTGCCGCCCTTGGTGCACTCATCTTCGGCATGGTGCAGATGGGCATCTTCTATACCGGCGTCAATACCGATTGGTTCCAGGTCTTCTTGGGCGTGATGCTGCTAGTCGCTGTGCTCTTCAACAATTACATGCGCAAGAAGGCGATGGAGGCCAAGTAAGATGAGCGAACGTACGCCCATGATCGAGATGCGCAACGTCAGCAAACACTTCGGCAGCGTCATCGCCCTAAGCGACATCTCGATCAAAGTCTATTCCGGTGAAGTCATGTGCCTGCTGGGCGACAATGGCGCCGGCAAGTCGACTCTGATCAAGACCCTCTCGGGTGTTCATAGTCCTTCTCATGGCGAGATGTATCTGGACGGCAAACCGGCCCGCTTCAAGTCACCGGCCTACGCGCTGGATGCGGGTATCGCCACCGTCTTTCAGGACCTGGCGATGATCCCGCTGATGTCCATTACCCGTAACTTCTTCATGGGCCGTGAACCCACGGTGGGATGGGGGCCCTTGAAGCGCATCGACTGGAAGTACGCCGACCGGATCGCCAAGCAGGAGATGGCCAAGATCGGTATCGATGTGCGCGACCCCAGTCAGCCAGTCGGTACCCTCTCCGGCGGAGAGCGACAGTGCGTTGCCATCGCCCGCGCGGTCTACTTCGGCGCCAAAGTGCTGATCCTGGACGAGCCGACATCGGCGCTGGGGGTCAAGCAGGCCTCAGTGGTGCTGCGCTATATCGCCAAGGCGCGTGCTGATGGATTGGCAGTCATCTTCATCACCCACAACGTCCATCACGCCTTTCCGGTGGCTGACGCCTTCACCCTGCTATCGCGTGGCGGCAGCCTGGGCACCTTCCGCAAGGCAGAGATCACGCGTGAGGAGGTGCTGAACATGATGGCCGGTGGGGCGGAGTTGGAGAGCCTCGATGCCGAACTGGCCGAGTTCCAGCGCAGCGACCAAGAGAAGAAAAGTCAGGTTGCCTGAGCGCGATTCCTGGCCCCCTAACGTCTCCTGGAGCCAACGCTATGACCTCCATCCATTTTGGACTGATAGGCACCGGCTACATGGGCAAGGCGCATGCCATCGCCCTGCATGCGGCCCCCCGGGTGTTCGACCTGTCCGCGACACCGGTTTGTGAGCTGCTCGCCGAGCTCGATGAGACGCTGGCGACTCGCAAGGCCCGGGAGCTGGGATTCGCCCGCGCCACCGGCGACTGGCGAACGCTGGTAGCCGACCCTCGGGTCGACGTGGTGGACATCTGCGCGCCGAACTTCCTGCACAAGGAGATGGCGCTGGCGGCCATCGCCCAGGGCAAGCATGTCTACCTGGAGAAGCCCATGGCGCTGAATGATGCCGACGCCGTCGAGATGGTAGCGGCGGCTGAGCGCGCCGGCGTCAAGACGCTGGTTGGCTTCAACTACGCGCGCAACCCAGCCAGCCAGCTGGCTCGTGAGATCATTGCCAGCGGCGAGATCGGCGAGGTGCTCCATTTTCGTGGCCGCCACAACGAGGATTACCTGGCCGACCCGGCCAAGCCCCACGACTGGCATACCTTTCGTGAAACCGCAGGTGCAGGCGCCCTGGGCGACCTGGGCTCGCACATTCTCAACATGGCCGAGTACCTGACCGGACAGTCCATCACCCAGGTCTGCGGCCAGCTCCAGACCGTGATCACGGAGCGTCCGCTGGCGGATGGCAGTGGCATGCGCCCGGTCGAGAACGATGACCATGCCCAGGCACTGCTGCGCTTCGAAAGCGGCCTGATCGGCAACATCGAGACCTCACGCATCGCCTCAGGGCGCAAGTTGGGCCTCGCCTACACCGTTACCGGCACCAAGGGCGCCATCACCTTCGATCAGGAGCGCATGAGCGAGCTCAAGCTCTACCAGCAGGAGGGGCCGCCCGGCCGGCGCGGTTTTCGCACGCTGCTGATCGGCCCGCAGCATCCGGACTACGCCGACTTCTGTCCGGCCCCAGGGCACGGGCTTGGCTACAACGACCAGAAGATCATCGAGATCCGTGACCTGATCGAAGGGCTGGCCGGCCGCCAGCCGCTCGCGCCCGACTTCCGTCAGGCCAGGCGGATCAATGCCCTGATCGATGCCATCGAGCGCTCGCACCATGATGGCGGCTGGATCGCGCTGGACGGCGCCTAACCCCGACGAGGAAAATTCTGATGACACAGCACACCTCTCTCAGCGGCCAGGTCGCTGTCGTTACCGGGTCGACACAGGGGCTTGGCGAAGCGGTTGCGCGCCGCCTCTCGGACCTGGGGCTGGCCGGACTGGTGATCTGCGGACGCAACCGCAACAAGGGCGAGGCGCTAGCGGCTGCCTTGTCCACCGAGCACTGTCAGGCTCACTTCGTGGCCGCCGATCTCGGCCGGGTCGCGGACTGCCGCCACATCATCGCCACTGCCGACGAACACTTTGGCCGCCTGGATGTGCTGGTCAACTGTGCCGGTAACACCGAACGCGGCACCCTGCTCGATACTGATGAGGCCGCATTCGACCGGCTGTTCAATGTGAATACCAAGGCTCCCTTCTTCCTGATGCAGGAGGCCGCCAAGCTGATGATCCGCGACGGCACCGAGGGCCGCATCGTCAATATCCTCAGCATGTCGGGCCATGGCGGTCAGCCCTTCATCAGCGCCTACTGTGGCAGCAAGGGGGCGCTCACCACCCTGACCCGCAACGCTGCCTTCTCGCTGATGCGCAATCGCATTCGCGTCAACGGCCTCAACATCGGCTGGATGAACACCCCGGGGGAGGATCGTATCCAGAAGACCTTCCACGGCGCCGAGGATGACTGGCTCGAGCAAGCCATCAAGGCACAGCCCATGGGGCGCCTGCTAGAGCCCGGTGAGGTGGCACGTGGCGTTGAGTTCCTGGTCACCGAGGCCTCGGGGATGATGACCGGGGCGATCATCGATTTCGATCAGAACGTGCTGGGCTGCTACGAGGATACGCCCCAGCCCAAGGCTGCCATGACGCTGCCATCGGGCTGACGTTGGGGCGCGCTCGCCTCGTGACGAGCGCGACCATCCTCCTGACGCGTCGGCAGTCAGGGCTCTCGTTCACCTTCGGAGTAAGGCACTGTTGATCATGATCCAACCTGTATCCCCTCACTTCACCACATCCGAGGCTCTGGACGTGGCCGCCTTCGAGGCGCTGTGCGACCGCCAACCCTCCGCCACAGACTACCCCATGGCGGCCCGGATCCAGTCACGGGTGCCCCTCTATGTCGCCCGTGACATGCTGGCCGCAAGCCAAGAGGCCTCGACGCGTCGCGACCTGCTCGAGGAGTGGCACCGTTGCCTGCTGGAAGGCCCCGGTGTGTTGGTCATTCAGGGCATGTACTACGACACCCGGACGATCGATGAGGCCAGTGCCTGCTTTCTCGACATCATCGAAAAGGAAAAGGTCGCGGGGGGGCGCGGCGACCACTTTGCCCCGCCTGGTAGCAATGATCGCATCTGGAACGCTTTGCAGAAGCATGGCTTAGAAGATCCCAGCGGCTTCGTCGACTACTACGCCAATCCGCTGATGGCGCTGGTCTGCGAGGCATGGCTGGGGCCTTTCTACCGGATTACCTCGCAGGTCAACGTGGTCAATCCCGGCGGCCAGGCGCAGAGCCCGCATCGGGATTACCATCTTGGCTTCCAGCCTGACGACATCGTTTCACGCTTCCCGATGTCGATGCAGATGGCCTCACAGTTGCTGACCCTGCAAGGCGCCGTCGCGCATAGCGACATGCCGCTGGAGACTGGGCCGACACAGCTGTTGCCTTACTCCCAGCGTTATCCCCAAGGCTACTTGGCCTGGCGGGATCCGGCATTCCAAGCGGTGTTTGCCCAGCGTCATGTTCAACTGCCGCTGACCAAAGGCGATGGCCTCTTCTTCAATCCGGCGCTCTTTCATGCTGCGGGTGCCAACCACAGCGATGCTCGCCGCATGGCCAACTTGCTGCAGGTCTCCTCGGCATTCGGCCACTGCATGGAAGCCGTCGATTCCCAAGCACTGGTGATCCGCTGCTACCCGGCGTTGCAGGCGCGCTATGAGCAGGAGGGCTTGTCACCATCCCTCCAGGCCTGCATCGCCGCCATCGCTGAAGGCTACGCTTTCCCGGCCAATCTCGACCGCACCCCACCGCGTGACGGGATGGCGCCGGAAACGCCGCAACAGCTGCTAGAGCGCGCGCTTGGCGAGAGGTGGTCCCTCTCGCAGCTGCAGGACGGCATGCAGCAACAGTACCTGTCGCGTCAGCCCTGAAGGCTTCCGACACCTAGATCAACAACCAGCGACGTGGAGAATCACCATGTTTCACCCCGCCAAGGATCCGCAGTCACTGGATCTTATCTGCCTCGGCCGCGTCGCGGTAGATTTGTATTCGGAGCAGGTGGGCAGCCGCCTAGAAGATGTGGCCAGCTTCGCCAAGTACCTGGGCGGCAGCTCCGGCAACGTGGCTTTTGGCACCGCCCGCCTCGGCCTCCAGTCGGCCATGCTGTCACGGGTCGGCAATGAGCAGATGGGCAACTTCGTTCGCGAGGAGCTCGAACGCGCCGGCGTGGACACCAGCGCCCTGCAGACCGATCCCGAGCGTCACACCGGCCTGGTGCTGTTGGCGCTCAAGGATCGCGATAGCTTCCCGCTGCTGTTCTACCGCCGCGACTGTGCCGACATGGCGATCGACCCTGCTGCCATCGACCCGGCGTTTATCGCCCGGGCCAAGGCGCTGGCCATCACCGGCACCCACCTGTCCACCGACACTACCGCCCGGGCCTGCCGCAAGGCGCTGGATGCCGCCGCGGAGCACGGCGTCAAGCGGGTGCTGGATATCGACTACCGCCCGGTACTTTGGGGCCTGACGGCCCCCGGCGACGGCGAGACCCGTTTCATCGCCGACGCCAAGGTGACCCGCGACCTGCAGGCCTGGCTAGGCGACTTTGACCTGATCGTCGGCACCGAGGAAGAGTTCCATATTGCCGGCGGCAGTACCGATACTCTCGAGTCCTTGCGCGCCGTGCGCCAGGTGAGCGATGCCACCCTCGTGTGCAAGCTCGGCCCTATGGGTTGCGTGGTCTTCGAAGGCGAGATTCCCGAGCGTATTGAGGACGGCACGCTGGTCCAGGGCGTCAAGGTCGAGGTGCTGAACGTGCTGGGCGCTGGAGACGCCTTCATGAGTGGCCTGCTGAGGGGGTGGTTGCGAGGCGAGAGTTGGGAAACCAGTGCGACCTACGCCAATGCGTGTGGAGCGCTGGTGGTGTCCCGCCACGGTTGTGCCCCGGCCATGCCCACCGAGGAGGAGCTGTTTGACTATTTGGCACGCCGGGCGTCGGTGACCCGACCCGATCGTGATGAACGTCTCAACCACTTGCATCGCGTGACCACCCGCGTACCGGCCGAATGGACGGAGGTGTGTGGTCTGGCGTTCGACCATCGTCGCCAGCTGACCGACATGGCCCGCGAGGTGCGTGCCGACCCTGCACGCCTGCCTCTCTTGAAGCGCCTGTTGGTGCAGGCGGCGGAGGAGGGCGCTCGTCGTGGCGGCGTGGAGAAGCCGGCCATCCTGGTGGACGACGTGCTCGGCCAGGATGCCCTGAACGAGGCCAGTGGTCGTGGCTGGTGGATCGGCCGTCCGGTGGAGCTCCCGGGCTCTCGCCCACTTCACTTCCAGCATGGCGACGATCTGGGTAGCCATCTTCGCCATTGGCCCGCCGAGCACATCATCAAGTGCCTGGTGTTCTATCACCCGGACGATGCCCTGGCACTGCGTCTTGAGCAGGAAGCGCGACTGCGCCAACTTTACCAGGCGGCCTGCGACAACCATCTCGAACTGCTGGTGGAGGTGATCCCACCGGCTGAGATGCGGGGGGACGACACCACCCTGCCGCGCAGCCTGCAGCGCCTCTATAACCTGGGTATCCGCCCCGACTGGTGGAAGCTGCCATCACTCTCCGAGGAGGCTTGGACGGCGGTGGGCAGGATCATCGACGCCGAGGACCCTCACTGCAGGGGAGTGGTCCTGCTCGGCCTCGACGCGCCCATGGAGGAGATGAAGCGCGGCTTCGGCCCCGCCGCCCGTCAGGCTCGCTGCAAGGGCTTCACCGTGGGGCGCACCCTCTTTGCCGCGGCGAGCCGCGATTGGCTGGCGGGCCGCATTGATGACGCGGCGCTGGTGGCATGTGTTGCTGACAACTATGCCGAATTGATCCAGGAGTGGCGGCATCTACGTAGTGCCACTCCCCGTCTTGAGGAAGCCTGAACATGAGTACCATCCGTCTGACAATGGCCCAGGCGCTGGTCAGATATCTGGCGGCCCAGCGCGTCGAATATGAAGGTCGCGAGGTCCCGTTGTTCGAGGGTGTCTTCGCCATCTTCGGCCACGGTAATGTGGCCGGTCTGGGCGAGGCGCTCTATCACGCACGGGACGAGCTGCCGACTCTGCGTGCCCACAATGAGCAGACCATGGCTCATGCCGCCATCGCCTTCGCCAAGGCCAATGGCCGTCGGCGGCTGATGGCTGCCACCAGCTCCATAGGGCCTGGGGCCACCAACATGGTCACCGCTGCGGCCCTGGCCCATGCCAACCGTCTGCCTTTCCTGCTCCTGCCCGGCGATACCTTCGCCACGCGGGAACCCGACCCGGTGCTGCAGCAGGTGGAGCACTTCGGTGATCCTACCGTCACGGTCAACGACTGCTTCCGACCGGTGTCGCGCTTCTTCGACCGGATCTCCCGGCCTGAACAGTTGCTGACCAGCCTGCCCCAGGCCATCGCGACCCTGCTCGATCCTGAGCATTGCGGTCCTGCGACCCTGGCGTTGCCTCAGGATGTCCAGACCTTTGCCTACGATTACCCCGAGCGTTTCTTTGCACCGAAAGTGCACCGCATTCGTCGCCCGCAGCCGGACCCCCGGGAACTGGAGACGGCGATCGCCGCCCTGGCCCGTGCCGAGCGGCCGCTGATTCTCGCTGGTGGTGGAGTGCACTATGCCGAGGCGTGTGAACGCCTCGGCGAGTTCGCCCATACACATGGTGTGCCGGTGGCCGAGACTCAGGCCGGCAAGGGCGCGCTGCCCGAGGCCCATCCCTGTGCCGTGGGAGGCATCGGCGTCACTGGCAGCGAGGCTGCCAATCGTCTGGCCGAGGAGGCGGACGTCATCCTTGCCGTGGGCACGCGTCTACAGGACTTCACCACCGGCTCGCGGGCGCTGTTCGAACGTGATGACCTGACCCTGCTGGCCCTTAACGTGGGACGCTTCGACAGTCAGAAGCACCATGCTCTGCCGTTGATCGGCGACGCCCTCGATGGCCTCGCGGCGCTGGACGCCGGTCTGTCCGAATGGCGGGCCTCCGACGCCTGGCGCGAGCGGGCCGGCAGCCTCAAGCGCGACTGGGCCGATGTGGTGGCCCGTGTCACCGCCGATGATGGCCGCGATCTGCCCACGGATGCTCAGGTGATCGGTGCCGTCAACCGCCAGGCCGGTGAGGATGGCACCGTGGTGTGCGCCGCCGGTGGCTTGCCGGGGGAACTGCACAAGCTATGGCAATGCGCCATCCCCCGCAGTTATCACGTGGAGTACGGTTACTCCTGCATGGGCTACGAGATCGCCGGAGGACTGGGGGTCAAGCTGGCGCGGCCCGAGCGCGAGGTGTTCGTTCTGGTGGGCGACGGCTCTTACCTGATGCACAACTCGGAGCTGGCCACCTCGGTGATGCTGGGTCACAAGCTCATCGTGGTGGTGCTCGACAACCGCGGCTTTGGCTGCATCAACCGTCTGCAGCAGGCCACCGGAGGTGCCGGCTTCAACAACCTGCTTGGCGACTGCCGCACGGTGCCCGAGGGCGCGCCGAAGACCGACTTCGCCTCCCATGCCCGCTCGCTGGGCTGCCAGGCCGAGAGCGTGCGTGGCATTCAGGAACTGGAGGCGGCGCTGATCCGGGCTCGCCAGGCCAGCTGGACTTATGTCATCGCCCTGGATACCGATCCCCTGCCCAGCACCGCCGAGGGTGGCGCCTGGTGGGAGGTGGCCGTGCCCGAGGTGTCACGTCGTGAGCAAGTCAATGACGCCTATGCGGGTTATCGCGAGGCCAAGCGGCGCCAATATCGCTGAGTAAAGGGCCAGCACCCTTCAATCTCTCCATCGACACAAACGGCGGGGGCCGCTGGGCCCGCCGCAAGAAGGAGCACGCGGATGTCCACAGTACGCCTGGGAATCAACCCCCTGACCTGGACCAACGATGACTTGCCCAGCCTTGGCGCCAACACGCCGCTAGAGACCTGCCTCAGCGAGGGGCGCGAGGCGGGCTTCGCTGGTTTCGAACTGGGCAACAAGTTTCCACGCACACCGGAGGCGCTCTCCGCCGTGTTGGGGCAGCACGATCTGGCGCTGGTATCCGGCTGGTATTCGGCTCGCCTGCTCGAGCGTAGCCCGGAGGAAGAGATCGAGGCGCTCCAGGGGCATCTTCAGTTGCTCAAGCAGTGTGGCGCCAAGGTCATGGTGTTTTGCGAGGTAAGCCGCTGCATTCACGGCGACCAGGGCGTTCCACTCTCTCGGCGCCATCACCTGGGTGACGCCGACTGGCGGCGCCTCACCGAAGGCCTGAATGTGGTGGGTGATTATCTCAAGGAGCAGGGAGTGCACCTGGCCTATCACCATCACCTGGGTACCGTGGTGGAGAGCCAGGAAGACGTGGAACGCATGCTCGACAATACCCAAGACTGCGTGGGCCTACTGCTCGACCTGGGCCACCTGTGCGGCGCCGGCGGCGACCCGCTGGCCATCGCCAAGCGCTACGCTCCGCGGGTGGTGCATGTGCACTGCAAGGACGTGCGCTTCGGCGTGCTCAAGGAGCTACGCAACCGCGACAAGAGCTTCCTCGACGGAGTGCTCGACGGCCTGTTCACCGTGCCGGGGGATGGCGATATCGACTTCCTGCCCACTCTGGCCCACCTGCAGGAGACCGGTTATGAGGGCTGGCTGGTGGTGGAGGCCGAACAGGACCCCGAGGTGGCCCACCCGCTCACGTATGCCCGACTGGGTTACCGCAATCTGCGCGGCCTGGCCGAAGCGGCCGGCTTTCGCATTGCCGGCTGAATTCCACCGTTTTCAATATCTGGAGAGAGCCATGAACAGCATCTCGCATTTCCTTGATGGTTGCATCGTCCCTGGCCGTAGCAGCCGTACCGCCCCGGTCTACAATCCGGCCACTGGCGAACAGAGCGCCGAGGTGTCGCTGGCCTCTGCTGACGAGACCCGCGAGGCGGTTCGCATTGCCCACGCAGCCTTTACGTCCTGGTCGAAGGTCACGCCGCTCAAGCGCTCGCGCATCCTGTTCAAGTTTAAGGGGCTGGTCGAGGAGCACGCTGACGAATTGGCGCGGCTGATTTCCAGTGAACACGGCAAGGTCTTCTCCGACGCCAAGGGCGAGGTGATTCGCGGGCTGGAGGTGGTGGAGTTCGCCTGCGGTATCCCGCACCTGCAGAAGGGCGAGCACTCCATGAACGTGGGCACCGGAGTGGATAGCTACTCCATGATGCAGCCCCTGGGGGTTTGTGCCGGCATCTCGCCGTTCAATTTTCCGGCCATGGTGCCGATGTGGATGTTCCCTATCTCCCTGGCCTGCGGCAACACCTTCGTGATGAAGCCCTCCGAGAAGGACCCGTCCACGCCGATGCGCCTGGCCGAGCTCCTTCTGGAGGCTGGCCTGCCCGATGGCGTCTTCAACGTGGTCAACGGTGACAAGGAGTCGGTAGACGTGCTGCTCACCGACGAGCGTGTCCAGGCGGTGAGCTTCGTCGGCTCCACCCCCGTGGCCGAGTACATCTATGCCACCGCTTCCGCCCACGGCAAGCGCGTCCAGGCATTGGGCGGGGCCAAGAACCACATGGTGATCATGCCCGACGCCGACCTGGACCAGGCCGTCGGAGCACTGATGGGCGCCGCCTTCGGCTCTGCCGGTGAGCGCTGTATGGCCATTTCCGTCGCCGTGCCGGTGGGCGAGGAGACCGCCCAGCGCCTTCGCGAGAAGCTGATCGGTAAGCTCGACGAACTGCGTGTCGGGCCCGGGCTGGTGGAGGGCCCCGATAACGACATGGGCCCGCTGGTCACCCGCGAGCATCTGCAGAAGGTTCGCGACTATATTCAGACCGGCGTGGACGAGGGGGCCGAGCTGGTGGTTGACGGCCGTGAGGTTGTGATCGAGGGGGCCAAAGACGGCTTTTTCATCGGCGGCACCCTGTTCGACCACGTCAAGCCGGGCATGCGTATTCACAGCGAGGAAATCTTCGGGCCGGTGCTGGCCATCGCCCGCGCTGCCAGCTTCGATGACGCGGTCAAGATGATCAACGATCACGAGTTCGGCAACGGCACCGCCATCTTCACCCGCGACGGTGACGCCGCTCGCCAGTACTGCGAGCAGATCCAGGTGGGCATGGTCGGTGTGAACGTGCCGATCCCGGTACCCATGGCCTTCCACAGTTTCGGTGGTTGGAAGCGTTCCCTGTTCGGTCCACTGCATATGCACGGCCCGGATGGCGTGCGCTTCAATACCCGCATGAAGACCATCACTCAGCGTTGGCCCAGCGGTATCCGGGAGGAGACCAACCACTTCACCATGCCGACACACTGAGCAAAAAACGACAACGCCCCGGCATCGTGAACTGCCGGGGCACCTTGGTTGGGTACCTTGGGGCGTTAACGCAACGGCCGGTATACTGTCCTCTGCTGCCTTTTACCCGCCGCATTCCTCAAGGTTCGGACCGAACGGCCTGAAGCGGTTGGCCGGTGGCATCACTCATCCGGATCGGTTGCTCCGGCGTTAGAGCCTGCTCAGCAATGCCTGGGTGCAGCTTTTTTCGCTTTAATATTGTTACCCGGAATCAATCTCGACCTTCATGACTCCTACCGCAGGTTTGGCCACCCGGGCCCCTGCACGTTAATTTTTTTATGGTCCAACTCGCGGCTGAGGCAACAACCCATAGCTGTGACGCGGCTCTGGATTATTGCCCCGCCCGAGTGGGCGAGGGGGGCCGCCGGTTTTCCCTCAAGCTATGCCTTATCCTGCCGATATAGGAAAAATTATTGTTGAGGTTATGGCAGTCTTGAGGTGGTCGTGGAGAAGCTGTCGCTCTCGAAAATCAAATCCCCATCCGGTGCGCTCGGTGAGATCGAGCGGGTCACCGTTGCCATCACGAATCAACTGCCCGTGACAGCGTGGTTGGATGTGGAGCTGGTAGAAATACTGCTGAAGTACCATCCCGTATTCGTTCGCAAGGTCTCCCGTCACTATGAAGTGGTAAGCGGCTTCCGGGCTTTTCATACGGTCAGCACCCTGCTGGAAAGCGATGAAGAGATCCGAGTTCGAATCACGAGCGCGGAGGAACCCAGCCTGGTGAGAGGCGCCCTGTTCGAACTCTTCTCGCATAGTCTGATGCACTGCGCAGATGCGATGGAAGCCAGGGAGCGTGTCTATCAACAGTTGAAAAAGTTATCTACCTCTCTGCGAGATAAATACGGCATCAGGAAGCCAACCCAACTATCGACCCGTGAACTCAAGGCCATCATGGGGCTTGAGGGGCGGCGGATAGCGCCTTCCAAAAGGCGGAAGTCCGAGCTACAGCGGATCATGGAGTCGCGGTGATGGTGCCGGAGATGGATCTTCAACGACTCGCGGAACTCAGTGCGGCTACACCGGCCCGCCTCGGCAAGTTACTTGCGCTGCTAAAGGCGCCGGCGGATTTGACTCAGCTCATCCTGGTCATGACCAACCTGAAGCGGGCACTTCGGTCAGTTGAGGGCACTCCCGGCATACGGAAGGATGTTGATGAGGGGGGTGGGGAGGCCTGTAGCCTCCTTCATTACCTACCGGAGATAGCTCGGCTGGTCGCTGCCCTGGAGGCCTGTGACCGAAGTCAGTGTCCGGCGGCCTGGCTGGATCAGTCAGGCAAGCAGCGAGGCATCATCGATGCCCATCCCGAGTGGGCGATGCTCATTCTGCGACCCGAGGCGGAATGCCATGCCAGTGCTGCCTACTGGCAGCACGCCGGTATTGTCATCCTATGCTCAGTGATTCAGCGAACACGGCATCAGGCACGCATCGGCTCTGAGGTTTCCCTCGCCTGTCGCAATATCCGTGATATAGGCAGTGGTAAAAAATCACTCGCTCTCCTGCATGAGATCGAGGTCGGTGCCACGCTCGATAGCTATCGTGCTGTTGCTTTACTGGAGGATGACCAGCCTATTGAGGGCCTTGCCGGCATTGAGCTGCTGGTTCGAAAAGTCGTCAACCACAAGGGGAAAACCAGAGAGGGAGGGGGAGGCGGAAATCGATCGGCTCGGCTGGTGGAAAGGCAGGTCGTCGTAACTGATGACAGCGATGAAGAGCGCGAAGGCCCGGCTCAGTCGGTACTGTTATGGGAGTCGGTAGGGGACGAGCAGGCACAGAGCCGACAGCGGATGGTGGGCTTGCATCCGAAGGAGGCCCAGACATTACGCGCGGTTTCCTTCACGGAGAGCAGGGCGTCTCCGACATCGGGTTTTGATCTGCGTGACCTGATCAGGCGGCAGGATAGCCAAGTCAAGCACATCAGCCAGGCCAACCAACGGCTTCCCTATCGCTACTCCAGCCTCAGCCGGTCCGAGCTGGCGTTGGCAGCGAAGGCTGCCTTCCAACTCTTCACCGGTCGGGAGCGCTTTGCGCAGCGTGACGAGGAGGGCGTTTACGCCGGCCTGCTGCTGATGCTGATGATCTGGCTCGGACGCCCGGTCGAGCAACTTCTCGCCATGCGGGTCTATGCCCATCGGAACGAGTTGCCCCAGCAGCGAAAGGGGTTGCTCGCATTCCTGCAAGCGGAGCATGCGTTCGTTCTGCCCATCCCCTCACCCGAGACGCGTAACAGCCTTCAGGACGATGCCAAGAAACTGCTCTACAAGGCCGGTGACAGCGCTCCCGCTCTGGTGGATGACGTCGTCATCGTGGCAAGCCCTGTACGGATAGAACAGTACATCTCGCGACTGGGGCTGATGCGCAAGCCACGGACGAAATATTGTGAGCTGTTTCCGGAGACGCAGCGAGCTGCCATCGAAGGGGCGATGCGGGCGGCCGTGTCTAGGATCAATCGCGCCAATCGTATGCGGCTGACGCCGCTGCGAATCAGTCAGGTACTGTTTGACGAAATCGCCCAGCAATCAAATGACTGGGTGGAGGCGTACTTGCTGACCGGGCATCGTTTCACGATTTCCGAGGTGGCTGCCCATTACTACAGCATGCCGGCTGGCTACCTGGAGAAGCGCTATCACGATGCCGTGGTGGGGTTGCGCAACGACATCTATCGCTACCTCGGTGTCGACGAGAAACATTTCCACTCCTTCAAGCAGGTCGTCGATAACCGCGGAGACCATGGCAGCAAGCTGAACATCAAGTCGCCATTGCTCGTCCGTCTGGTCAAGCATCTGAAGCATGAACTGCGAGCGGCTCGACGCTTCCCTCCCGGGGAAGAGAGCTGGCGGCTGATCCATAACAGTTTCGTGGCGTACATCGCTTTCTGGATTCTGTTTTCGACCGGTTATCGCGCCGTCAATGACCTGGTCTTTCGCTGGCGGGAAATCGATCTTTCCACGGGCTTTCTGGTCATCTCCGACAAGGACGATGAAACCATAAGTCAGGCGCGCGTGGTCTGGCTGTTGCCGGAGCTGTGCGAGCAGCTGCGCCGCTATGCCAGCCATCTTGAGATGCTGCAGGCGCGACTCTATCGGCGAGAAGCGCTTTGCGAGCATATCGAAGACGTGCTGAGTGAGCCGCGGCCGAGCGTACCGCTGATGTTTTTTATCAGCGATAGCTGGCAGATGGTGAAACTGTCGCCGGAGAACCTGCGTCGACAGGTGCCGCTCTTCACGCTGCCGATCAACAGCAGCCGGCACTATCTGCGCAGCGCCCTGCGCGCCGAGGGCATCCGGGGCGAGCTGGTCAATGCTTTCATGGGGCATGCCCAGCAAGGCCAGGAACCTTTCGGTGCGTTCTCGTCGATCACGCCGGTCGAGATGTATCGCGAGCTGGCCGCCACGCTCGGCAAGCTGTGCCAGATGGCCGGCTGGACGGTGCAGCAGGGACTTGCCGATGGCTGACCGGATGGAGTCGGTATGGAGCGGCTGGAAACTGCTTGAAATCCCCGAAGGGGCGGGGGGCGCCGAGGCGCGGCATCGCCAGCACCTGATAACTCGGCGCCGCCATCAACTGGCGGTCCTTGCACTGCTGTGGCAAACGCATCCCGAGCTGATTCGTGGCGAACCGAATGTCCAGCTATCGCCAGACATCACGCAGCAGTGGGAGGCGTCTCTGCAAGCGGGCGGCAGCGGCTCGGTGGTGGAGATCCGTCACAAGGTCAATTTCCTCTCGCTGGGGCTTTCTCGCGGCCAGCGGGAACTGGGCTGGGACGTGGTGGTGCCGGCGCCGCTGCGGCTGGTCAGGCCGTCGGCCAGCTCCTTCACACCGACCTCCTTTGCCGGTTTGAGCCTCTACCGCGACTGGTGTCGGCATACCGACAAGGCGCTTCAGCAGTCGGCCTTCCGGACGCTCCTACAGCAAGGCAATGGAGGCAAAGGCCACCGCAGACTCGAGCCTGAGATGATCAGCTGGGGCCTGTTTCTCTATCTGGTAATCACACGAGACGGATTGCTGGGTAGCAAGCACCTGAACTCGCTGCCGCTGGCAACTGCGACGCTGGCAATGCATGCAACGAAGGCCTGGCTGGTACTGCACGAGGCGGTGCCGGACGACATGCCCGGCAAGGTGCCGCCACGTAGCCGCTGGCTGCTGGGGGTACCGACCCTGACGGTATTGATGCGCCATGTGGCTCGTTTCGGCGCACCCGCCGAGAGTGCAAGCGGCTACCAAGCGGCCAAGGCATACACCCAGAAGGCGTGGCGTCATTTCTGCCGTGCCGTCGGCGCCGAGGAGATGTTGCTCTCGGCGTGCCAGAGCTATGCCGCGACCGCCTTTCGCCTCCATGTCCCCGAGTACCTGGTCAATAGTTCGCTCGGCAAGCACATGGGGACCGCGCTCACGGAAACGCGCTGGCAGCAGCTGCTCGGCGGCGGGTATGTCACGCATGCGGTCCCGGGAGGCGGGGCGATACCGGATGAGGAATCGACCCGTGACACAGGGCTGGCGCCGGTGGCGCAGATAACAGCGGAGCAGCACGGACGGGACCAGCCGCTTTATCAGGCGCGAGCGCTGCTGAAATCGCTGCACAACGCATTTTACAAGCGCCGCGATCAGAAGCGGCTGAGCTTCGGGGCGATTTCCGGTGAACTGCAAAATGCCATCGCGGATGCCCAGCGCATGGCGTCGATCGCCGAGTGCCTCTGCCGCTGGCTGCTCTTCCTGCATCAGAAACAGAAGCGCAAGCAGTCGACGCTCTACAAGTATCTCGGCGTGACGATGCCGCTGCTTCAGGCCATGGGGAATACGCCGGTCGATCAGGAGCGGCTGGCCATGCTGGTGGAGGCCTACCAGTACGTCGTGGAGCAGGCCAGGACGGAGAAGAATCGCCACTATCGCTGGGCGGTGCTGCGCTCCTTCCATGCGTTTCTTGTCGCGGATCTGGGGTTGGCCAACGTGACCATGGAATTCAGCGGCGCCGGCGCGAGCGTGGCCCACCATGCCGATGCCAACTGCTTGTCGGAAGAGGAGTACTGTCTGGTGGCCAGGCACCTCATCTCCCAATCCGACAGCCTGGGGGAGATTCGCCACTGGGCGTTCGTGCTGGGGTTCCGGGCTGGCCTGCGAATCGGCGAGGCGCTCTCCATCCAGCTGGACGATATCCTGCTCCACCCCAGGCTGAAAGAGACCGAGGTCATCCTGCTCATTCGCAACAGTGTCTACGTCGGGATCAAGAGTCAGGATTCGCGTCGCCAGCTGCCGCTGCATCTTCTGCTGACCAATAGCGAGCTGGAGGCTTTCAAAGCCTTTGTTGCCAATCGGCATGCGGTGGCCAGGCATGGACGCATCATGCTGCTGGGAGAGGGGGGGGATGCGGTGGCTCCCTTGCGCGATGACCGGGTCCAGGCCGAGATCCACGACGCCATGCGTCGCCTCACCGGGGACCCCAGCCTGCGCTTCCACCATCTGCGACACTCGCTGGCCAACTATCTGTTGCTCTCCTTCCATAGTGTAGCGGTGCCCTGGGCGGTGCCTGCCCATCATGCCGCCCTCTGGAAAGAGGTGGCAGAGGGGCCATCACGCTCGGGGTTGTATTTCATCGCTCAGGTGATGGGCCACGCGTCGCCCGATGTAACGCTGCGCAGCTACCTGCATTTCACCTGTCTGTTGCTGGATCACTACTGCCACCGGCAGCCGACCTCGGTCGAGTGTGCTGAGCGACCCCATGCGGTTGCCCAATTGGAGCCCTTGACCCAGGTGATGGGCATCAAGCCGGCCACGCTGCGCAAATGGAAAGAGCGCTTGGGGGACAACCCGCTACGCTGGCTCGGCAAGGCCTACCCGCAGTGCAAGATAAAGGATGTGGCCCTGCATGAGGTGGTGCCCCTACCGCCGCTTCCGACCACGCTGCAGCCTGAGCGCCACGGGCTTAGCCAGTTGTCACTGGAACAGGTCGAGGCTGCACTGGATCTTCTATCTCAGCGAGAACTGGTCGAGGTGGAGCGTATCTTCCAGCTTCGCCAAGGCGAGGCAGGGCGGTTGAGCGCTTGTGCGCTGCGGGTGCTCACGGCACGCACGCGGCGAGGCGATAGCGCGTTTCGTCATTATCGAACCACGGCCGGCAAGCTGCTGGCCCCGATCCGGGGGCGGGCTCCGCGTCTGCCGCTGCCTCACTCGCTGGCAGAACGCCAGATTGCCTATGCCATGTACCGCGTCATCTGGTCGCAGTGGTTCGAGCAGCAGCCGAAACAGCTGCGTGCGCATCTGCGTTTCTTCTACCGTTTTCACCGTGCCACGGACGGTCACGTGTGGGTGCGCGACCTCGATGCCGGCCTGGCTTTTGTGGGGTGGGTGCTGAGCTTGAATCCCGGCATCGGGGCGGTCATCGAGGTGACCCCTAGTGCCCGCTCGTCCCATTCTTCCAAACAGCAGCTGAGCGAGTGGAAGGCGCGGCTGCCCTCACACCAGCACAAGGTGGAGTGGCAGGTGAAGCCGGCAGGCAAGCGGTATGCCCAAGCGCTGGGCACGGGCAATGTCACGTTCCACGTGGTCAATCAGAACAAGCGCATCCGAAGCGGCTATCCCGTGCGCTATGCGCTGGTGGTGACCTGTATCGTCATGGCTGCCCTGGCGACCGGTTCAGCCAACGCTTCTGCTCAGGCCGGGCCGGTTTCCGAGTAGATTCTTCCCTCTCTCACGCTGTGCAGCCTCCCTGCAGGCCGTAGTCGCTCGTCAGGGGGGCCGTGAACCAGGCTTGCCCGGCCTACCAGACCAGGGGCATTGGCTGTGAGCGAGATGAAAGCCAGGCAGGCCAATCATCCCGCTTTCTTCCTGCATGTTTCTACGCGCACACCCGCACCCTCCAATCAAATTGCAACAGCAACCGGGAAAAAGGGCTCTTAAAAAACTGCATGTAAGAGATAACGTACAAACTTTATCTCTGAAGTCTTCAATAACGTTTATTCAACGTAAATTGTCGGCATCGATCTGCATGAAAAATTTCACTTCTGCTGTCTGCCGCATGCTGGCGGGCCGGCTTGCGTAAAATGTGCCGATTCGCTGTTTCAAGGAAAAGCGGCGTTTTATTGCCGTTATTGCAGACTACAACGCAGGCCAATCAGGGATAACCTGCCTCCTTTCTTTTTCCTCCCTCTCGGATTCGTTCATACCAGGGCGACGACATGACGATGCAAGTCAAAAGTTACCTAACTTTTGGCTAGTTCTTGTAGCTGAAAGGTAACTCGCACTTTAGAATGGCCGCCCTCAAACGGAACGAAGCGAAGCGGGCTTCGGAAACGCATTCCATTACATCTTCATTATGCAGGGCAAGGGTAGAGGTCCGGAATCAACCCCTGGGCGGTAGCGTGCCCGGGCGTTCGAAAAAATGGCCCCCTGTTGTGGCATACTCGTTATATTTCCTGCGCTTGCGGCACGAAACCTACGCCGACAGCCTGTTATCGGCCGACACCTGCCGAAAGATCCGACAAGAGTCCTCATGAAACGACACCCTTTTTCTTGCGCGCCACGCCAGGCCACCATGCAGGTGCTGGCGCTGACGCTGATGGCGGTCCTGGGCGGCTGCGCGATGCCGGCCACCCAGCCGAGCGATACCGCCGGTTCGGTGATGACCGGCACCCAGGGCAAGCCGGTGGGCGAAGAGCTGAGCCAGTGGCTGGCTCGCGCCCATCCCGGCGAAGTGATCCAGCTCGGCCAGAGCCCCTGGGGCCGCGAGGTCCAGGTGGAAGTCGGTAGCCTGTATTACGCCGCCAGCGGGCGGGTATGCCGCGAGCTCACCGTTCGCCAGGGCGGGCTGGATGCCGAGCGCCGAGAGATCGCCTGCGAAACCGCCGCCGGCAACTGGGTGACCCGACGCCAGGTCACCGCCAGCCAATCCTCCTCAAGCCAATCAGGCTCCAGCAACGGGAGCGCGCGCTGATGCCGGTCTCTTCTCGCTCGACCCAGGTACTTGCCGGCCTCGCGCTACTGGCCCTGCCTCTGCTCGCCAGTGCCCAGGCGCTCAGCTTGCCCGGCGGCATCCTGCCCGAGAACCAACGTGTCGAAGCGCTGGAGGAACAGGTCGAGGAGCGTCCGCGCGCCGACTGGCGCAGCAGCGGTACCTACGGCCCCGTGTCACAGGCACAGCTCGATGACGCCGCTGAGGAACTGCCGCCTTTCGGTGCCAACCTGTTCGAAGGCGGCTTTCGCGGCACCATGGCCGACGGGCTCAATCCGAAATACCGGGTCAAGCCCGGCGACCAGGTCACCCTACGTGCCTGGGGTGCCACGGAAATCGATCGGGTGCTTGCGGTCGATGCCCAGGGCAACGTCTTTCTTCCCGGTATCGGCCCGTTGGCCGTGCAGGGCCAGAACAGCCAACAGCTTGATGCGACCGTGCGCCAGGCCATCCGCAGCGTCTATCCCGAAAACGTGCAGGTCTATACCAACCTGCAGGGTGTGCAGCCGATCGGCGTGTTCGTCACCGGCTACGTGGAGAACCCCGGCCGCTACGCCGGCACGCCCAGCGACTCTTTGCTTTATTTCCTCGACCAGGCCGGCGGCATCGACAATGCGCTGGGCAGCTATCGCCGCATCCGAGTGATACGTGGCGCCCAGTCCATCGCGCAAGTCGATCTCTATGACTTCCTGCTCGATGGTGAGATCGCCCGCCCGCAGCTGCGCGACGGCGACACCATCGTGGTGGAAGAGCGCGGCCCAGCCATCGCCGTGGTGGGTGATGTGCATCGCGAATACCGCTACGAGCTGACCGGCGAGCACCTCACCGGGGCCGAGGTCGTCAACCTGGCGCGGCTCAAGAGCGGCGTCTCGCATGTGCTCGTGCGCGGTTCACGTTCCGACGGCCCCATCGCGCGCTACTTCCCGCTTGACGCCTTCTATGGCCAGTCGGTACGCAGTGGTGACGAAGTGATGTTCAGCGCCGACCAGCGTGACGAAACCATCGTGGTGCAGGTAGAGGGCAGCTACTACGGTCCCTCGCGCTACGCCCTGCCGCGCGACGCTCGTTTGGGCGAACTGCTCGACGCCATCGCCGTGCCCGAGCAGATGACAGCGGTGCACAGCATCTCGCTGCGCCGCGAGAGCGTGGCCATCCAGCAGCAGCAATCGCTGGAAGACAGCCTGCGCCGTCTGGAAACCACCTACCTGGGGGCATCGTCTCGCACCAACGAGGAGGCCCAGATTCGCGTGCGCGAGGCCGAGCTGATCCAGACCTTTGTCGAGCGCGCCCGGGAGATGGAGCCCAGCGGCCGGTTGGTGGTGGCCCACGAAGACCGAATCAGCGACGTGCGCCTGCAGGATGGCGACGTGATCACCATTCCCGAAGTCAGTGACTCCATCCTGATCAGCGGCGAGATCGTGGTGCCCCAGGCGGTGGTCTACAAGCCCGGCTTGAGCGCCAAGGACTACATCGAAGGCGCCGGCGGCTTCACCCAGCGCGCCGACGAAAGCCACATACTGGTGGTGCGCCAGAACGGCGCCGTGCGCAATGCCCGCGACGTCAGCCTGCGGCCCGGCGACGAAATCCTCGTCATGCCGGAAGTGCCGACCAAGAACCTGCAGCTCGCCACCAGCATTACGCAGATCCTCTATCAGATTGCCGTGGCCACCAAGGTCGCCATCGATCTCTAACGCTGCCTGACCATGCCCAACACCGAAACCACCACAGGCTCCCGCACCCCCTGGCAAGTGACGCGCAGCGTCTGGTACGCCATGTTCATGCGCGAGGCCATCTCGCGCACCATGGCCGATCGCATGGGCTGGTTCTGGATGCTCTTCGAGCCCGTGGCGTTCACCTTGATCATGGTCGCCATACGCGGCTTTGTCAGCGGCGATAACCTGATCGTCAACGCGGATTTCATCCCTTGGATGCTGACCGGCCTGATGGGCTTTTTCCTCATTCGTGAGGGCATGATGCGCGGCCTGGGGGCTATCGATGCCAACAGTGCGCTGTTTGCCTATCGTCAGGTGCAGCCGATCGACCCGGTCCTGGTACGCACCTACCTGGAGGGCATGCTGCGAAGCTTCGTGTTCGTGCTCTTCATCGTCGGTGCGCTGCTGCTGGAAGTGGACCTCTACCCCGACGACGCCATCCGCGCCATGGGCTGGTGGCTCTCGCTATGGGCACTGGGGCTTGGTCTGGGCCTGGTGGTGTCGGTGTTGGGCACCCTGGTACAGGAGATGGCCATCATCGTGCGCATGATCAGCTTGCCGCTGCTGATCCTCTCGGGGGTGATCTTTCCGCTCAATCACCTGCCGCACTGGCTGCTGGAATACCTGATGCTCAATCCCATCGTCCACGGGCTGGAGCTGCTACGGGCCGGCTTCTTCGATGGCTACAAGGTGGTAAACGGCACCAGTGCCAGCTATTTCTGGATGTGGACACTCGCCACGGTCGCGCTCGGCATGCTACTGCATGTGCGTTTCAAAGAGCGCCTGAAAGCCAAATGATCGAAATCGCCGGCCTCTACAAGCGCTATCACAACCACCATGGCAGCGACTGGGTGCTGCGCGACGTAAATCTGGCCATCCCCCGGGGAGTGAGCGTGGGCTTGCTGGGCCGCAACGGTGCGGGCAAGTCGACCCTGCTGCGCCTGATCGCCGGCATGGATACCCCCGAGCGGGGCGAGATCCGGCGCCACTGCCGGGTATCGTGGCCCATCGGCCTGTCCGGTGGTTTCCAGGGCAGCATGACGGGGCGGCAGAACGTCAAGTTCGTGGCTCGTGTGCACGGCGGGCGCCACAACGTTGCGCCCATCATTGACAAGGTGCAGGCCTTTGCCGAGCTGGGTGATGCCTTCGACGAGCCGATCCGGACCTACTCCAGCGGCATGCGCGCCCGATTGAACTTCGGCCTCTCGCTCGCTTTCAACTTCGACGTCTACCTCTCCGACGAAGCCACAGCGGTGGGCGACCGCGCCTTCCGGGCCAAGGCCACGCAGGCGTTCAAGGAGAAAGTCGGCCAGGCCAGCCTGATCATGGTCTCCCATAGCGAGGGCATCCTGAAGGAACTCTGCCAGGCCGGCATCCACCTGGCGGAAGGGCGCGCCACCTGGTACGACGACATCAACGACGCGATTGGCGCCTATCACGCGGAAACCGCCCCCGAGACAGCGGCGGCCGCCCCCTTGCCCCGCACGCTGCCGGAAGCGCGGCGCCATCTGAGCCAATGCAAGGCAGCGTTCGATAAGGCCAAGGCGGCCTTCGAGCAGGCCCAGCAGGACGACCTGATTCCGCGCGAACGCAAAGTGTACGGCGATGCCTTCCGCGCCGCTCGCGAGCGGCTCCACGAGGCCCGCCGCCTGGTGCAGGCACTGCAATCGCAGCAGGGTGGCGACCCGTAGAACCGGCGTTTCCCGAGCAGTTCTTACCGCTTCAACCTCGCAGCTTGAAGCTCTTCTCACGGCTTACAGCGTACCCTATGAAATCATTCATCAAATGCCAGCCCCACTGGGTCCTGGCTCTTCTGGCCATCGTACTGGTTACTCTCTACTGGTTCGTCTGGGCCGAGGATCGCTACGTTTCACGCGCGACCGTGGTGCTGGAAAGTCCGCAGATCGCGGCGCCGGAGATCAATTTCTCCTCGATCCTGACCGGTACCTCGGGCTCGGGCGACCTGCTGCTGCTACGTGAGCACCTGCTCTCCGTGGACATGCTGCGCCGCGTGGAGGAAGCGCTGGGCTTTCGCCAGCACTTCAGCCAGCACGGCGACATCTTCGCCCGCCTGCGCGATGCCGAGGCACCCATCGAAGACCTGCACGAGTACTACCTGCGGCGAGTCGAGGTCGAGCTGGACGAGTACGCCGGCGTGCTCAACATCCGGGTGGAGGCCTACACGCCTGAATTCGCCCACGCCATGGCGAGCCTGTTGCTGGAAGCCGGCGAGGCCCACATGAACGAAATGGGCCGCCGCCTGGCCGAGGAGCAGGTGCGCTTCCTGGAAGAACAGCTGGCGCGGCTGGAAGCGCGGCTGGATGACGCACGAACCGAGCTGCTGACCTTTCAAAATCGGGAGGGTCTGGTCTCACCCACCCAGACGGTAGAGAGCATCAACCAGGTGGTGGCTACCCTGGAAGGCGAACTGGCCCGCTTGCAGGCCCAGCGCCAGGCCCTGGCCACCTACCAGAGTAATCGTTCCTCCGACATGCGCCGGGTGCAGGCCGAGATCGACGCCATGCGCGACCAGATCGAGACCCAGCGAGATCGCCTGGCCCAGGCCACCGGAGAATCGCTCAACCGCATCTCCTCGGAATACCAGACGTTGGAACTCAAGGCGCAGTTCGCCCAGGAAACCTACTCCAGCGCCCTGGCTGCGCTGGAAAGCACCCGTCTCGAGGCGGCGCGCAAGCTCAAACAGGTCAGCATTCTGCAGAGCCCGCTATTCCCCGAGTACGCCACCAGCCCGAAGCGCCTCTACAACGCCAGCGTATTCGCCATCGTCACGCTCTTTCTCGCCTTTATTGCCAGCATGCTGGTGCTGATTGTTCGCGACCATCGCGACTGAGCGACACGTGCCGTCGCTAAAAAAACTAACGCAACGTACGCAGGAAACCATAATGCCCAAGACCTTCCTCGTGACCGGCGGGGCCGGCTTCATCGGCTCCGCCGTGGTGCGCGAACTGATCAAGAACACCGAACACCGCGTGGTCAATGTCGACAAGCTCAGCTATGCCGGCAACCTGGAGTCACTCGCAAGCGTGGCCGATAGTGCTCGCTACACCTTCGTGCTGGCCGATATTTGTCATGCACCCTCCATGCAGAGCATCTTCGAGCAGCACCAGCCAGATATCGTGATGCACCTCGCGGCCGAGAGCCACGTGGACCGGTCCATCGACGGACCTGCCGAGTTCATTCAGACCAACGTGGTCGGCACCGCGATCCTGCTGGAAGCCGCCCGCGGCTACTGGCTGGCACTCCAGATCGGTAATGCCAGGAAGGCGGCAGAGTTTCGTTTCCACCATATCTCCACCGATGAAGTCTACGGCGACCTCGAGGGCCCCGAAGGGCTCTTCACCGAAACCACGCCCTACGCACCGAGCTCCCCCTATTCCGCCAGCAAGGCCAGCTCCGACCATCTGGTACGCGCCTGGCAGCGTACCTATGGGCTGCCCACGCTGGTGACCAACTGCTCCAACAACTATGGGCCTTATCACTTCCCCGAGAAGCTCATCCCGCTGATGATCCTCAACGCCCTGGCCGGCAAGCCACTGCCGGTGTACGGCGATGGGCAGCAGATCCGTGACTGGCTCTACGTGGAAGACCACGCCCGCGCCCTGATCCAGGTCGCCACTGAAGGGCAGGTAGGGCAGACCTACAACATCGGTGGCCATAACGAGAAGACGAACCTGGAGGTCGTCGAGACGATCTGTGACCTGCTGCAGGAGCGGGTACCAAGTGAAAGCGCCTATCGCGACCTGATCACTTTCGTGGCCGATCGCCCCGGACACGATCTGCGCTATGCCATCGATGCCGGCAAGATCGAACGTGAACTGGGTTGGGTACCGCGCGAAACCTTCGAGACCGGCCTGCGGAAGACCGTCGAGTGGTATTTGGGAAATCGCAGTTGGTGGCAGCGTGTGCAGGATGGCAGCTACCAGGGAGAGCGGCTGGGCCTGGCCAAGCAGCAAGGCGTTTCGCTTTCCGAAGCCAGCACGAGCGAGCTGTAAAGAAGCACAACGATCGTAACGACAGGGATAGCCCATGAACATTCTCTTGACCGGTGGCACCGGCCAAGTCGGCTTCGAGCTGCTCCGTAGCCTGGCGCCGCTGGGCAATGTGATAGCACCTACCCGAGCAGAGCTGGATCTCACCGACCTGAATGCCGTGGCGGGTTACCTCTCCAGGACTCGCCCCGGCCTGATCGTGAATGCCGCAGCCTGGACAGCGGTGGATGCGGCCGAAAGCCATCGTGACGAAGCCTTCCAGCTCAATGCCGAGCTGCCCGAACAGTTGGCCATTTACGCTGCGCGCCGGAGCATTCCTCTCATTCACTACTCCAGCGACTACGTGTACTCGGGCGAGGCCATGCTAGAACGAGACGCCGTTCCGTGGCAGGAAGACAGCCCAACCGGACCACTGTCGATCTACGGGGCCAGCAAGTTGGCAGGCGATCAGGCCATCATCGAGAGCGTGGCGCAGCATGTGATCTTGCGTACCAGCTGGGTGTATGCCGCGCGCGGTAACAACTTCATGCGCACCATGCTGCGTTTGGGGCGTGAACGCGATGCGCTCAAGGTGGTCTGCGATCAGCACGGCGCGCCGACTCCCGCCCGGCTCATTGCCGAAATAACGGCCCTCGTCTCCTACCGGTTGCTGCATGGCGAGCCTATTGAGAGCGGCATCTACCACCTCGCTCCGCGTGGCGAAACCAGCTGGCACGGCTTCGCCCGGGAGATTTTTCGTCTGGCTCTCGCGCAGGGCGAAGCGCTGGCCATTACACCCGAGCGGGTCGAGGCTATTACCACTGCGGAATATCCTACCCCCGCCCAGCGCCCGCTTAATTCGCGCCTCTCGCTTTCCAAGCTGGAAGATGCGCTCGGTATAGCCCTACCGCATTGGCAAGCCCAACTCGCCCTGACGTTATCGGAAACCCGCTAGAACGATAATTTTCGCGGCAAAACGCTCTGCTTGCTCCTGCCGACTCGCTACCACCCATCATTTTTACGACGTCGCTCCTGTCGGGCGACAAGGAATCGTTTCATGTCTCGCAAAGGCATTATTCTCGCCGGCGGCTCCGGCACTCGGCTGCATCCCATCACTCGCGGCGTTTCCAAGCAGCTACTGCCCATCTACGACAAGCCGATGATCTACTATCCGATCTCGGTGCTCATGCTCGCCGGCATACGCGATATTCTCGTTATCTCCACTCCTGAGGATCTGCCGCAGTACCAGCAACTGCTGGGCGAAGGCGAAAGATTCGGAGTGCGCCTGCAATATGCCGAGCAGCCGAGCCCGGACGGCCTGGCACAGGCGTTTATCATCGGCGAGGCTTTTATTGGCGATGATTCGGTATGCCTGGTATTGGGCGATAACATCTTCCACGGCCAGCACTTCAGCGAGCAGCTAAAGCGGGCTGCTGCGCAGACAACTGGCGCCACGGTGTTCGGTTACTACGTCAAGGACCCCGAGCGCTTTGGCGTGGTGGAGTTCGATAGTGAGGGCAGGGCCGTTTCTATCGAAGAGAAGCCCAGCGAGCCGAAATCAAATTACGCCGTGACCGGGCTCTACTTCTACGACAACGACGTGGTGGAGATCGCCAAGCAGGTGAAGCCCAGCAAACGCGGCGAGCTGGAGATCACCTCGGTCAACAACGCCTATCTTCAGCGCGGCGACCTGCGCGTGGAGCGCCTGGGCCGTGGTTTTGCCTGGCTTGACACCGGCACCCACGAGAGCCTGCTGGAAGCCGCCCAGTACGTGCAGACCATCGAGCACCGCCAGGGTCTCAAGATTGCCTGCCTGGAAGAGATCGCCTGGCACCAGGGTTGGATCAGTGACGACGACCTGCTCGTCCAGGCCAGCGCATTGGATAAAACAGGCTATGGCCAATACCTCAGGCAGCTCCTGAAGCCCCGTGCCTAGCGCTGGCCCTGAGTGCCCGCTCCACCATGGCCATTACCCTTCGTCACTGACTCTCATTGGCTATTAACGACATGATTTTCGAAAAACTCGCCATCCCCGATGTGGTTCTGCTCAGCCCCCGGGTCTTAGGCGACGAGCGGGGTTTCTTTATGGAAACCTTCCGCCAGTCCGACTTCGAACAGCACTGCGGCAATTATCAGTTCGTGCAGGACAACCACAGCCTCTCTGCCCATGGCATCCTGCGCGGCTTGCATTACCAGCTGGAAAAGCCCCAGGGCAAGCTGGTTCGCGTTACACGCGGTGAGGTATTCGACGTGGCGGTGGACCTGCGCCAGTCGAGCCCTACATTCGGGCAGTGGGTCGGTGAGACGCTCAGCGCCGAGAACAAGCAGATGCTGTGGGTTCCGCCGGGCTTCGCCCACGCCTTCTACGTCATCAGCGACGAGGCAGAGTTCCAGTACAAATGCACCGACTACTACAACCCCGGCGACGAGTACTGCATCCGCTGGGATGACCCCACCCTGGCCATCGATTGGCCGCTGGTCCGAGGAAGAGGCCCGATTTTGTCGGAAAAGGACCAAACAGGGAAAAATTTTATGAAAGCTCCGCAATTTCCTTGAAAAGCAAGGACGTTAATTGTGAAGAAGATTTTACTTTTAGGGGCTACTGGGTTCATCGGCTCTAACATTGCACGAGAGCTGGATCGTCAGCAACGCCCATGGGTTGGCATTGCGAGACATCCGAAGGATGAAGCGAACCCAGTTTTTACACTGGACGATGAAGTCGAGATTCTTTCGGTTTTGGAGGAGTCGCCTGTAGTAATCAATGCACTGGGGGGACTAAAGCCACGGGATTTCGAACAGGATTTAAACAGAGCTATGGAAGAGTTCTGGTCCTCTTTGCAGCGCGTGCTTGGCTTATTGCGTAAAGCTCCCCCGGCTGCTCTTCTGCAGATTTCCTCAGCGGGCACTGTATATGGGGAGGCGCAAGGAAGGCCGAATGTGGAAAGTGATCCTGCTTCCCCACACTCTTGGTATGGTCGCATGAAAGTGGTAGAAGAAGCCCTGTTTCAGCAGTTCGCGCATGATAAGGAAGTTATTTATACTTGTGCGCGCGTAACCAACCCTTTTGGAAATGAGGACCACCCGACTCATGGATTAGTTGATGTATTGATAGATCATGTGTTGAGCAAGAAGCTGTTCTGTGCTCGTTTTCATCCCTCGGCTTGTCGTGACTATATCTACGCTCCTGAAATGGGACGGGCGCTGGTGGCTATGGCCGACAAGCGATTGCCGGGAATATATAATATTGGCAGCGGAGAATCTGTTAACCTAAGGGAGCTGGTTCAGATGGCTCAAAACCTAGTATCCGAAGCCAAGATTGTTATTGCAGAGCCCAGCAAGGAAGATGTTGTTATAAGCAGTGTGTCGGTTAGGCGCTTTCGTGAAGAGATCGGTTTCACGATTGGTGGTCCCACAGCCCAAGAGTATCTTTACGACAAGCTCTCGCAGGTAACAGCATGAAGAAATTATTAGGAAAGCTTTCCAAGCGTTCTCGTGCTGAAACGCATTACGAAATACTGAAGAGAAGTGATGTCGATTGGCAAGACTATGCTGATAAACTACCTGAAAATGTAGATGATCCAATTAAGTACTTCATTAGTCATTACCGGGAGAACCCTTTGGTTATACCGGGATGGTTCGACTCCGCTTTCTACCTAGAAGCGCACCCTGACGTGCGCCACAACGGCGGCAATCCGTTACTGCATTTCCTCCTGTACGGGCGCCACGAAGGCCGTGCTGGCTGTGCTGAGATGCTGGGCACGTCAGAGACGGTCGAGCAGGCAGAACAGGAGGTTGACGCGGCAAGGCCGTCTCGACCTTCCGAGTCAGCCCTGGAGCGCGAATTGCTCGACCTCATGCTCGAACGAGGTGTACTTGAGCAGGGCTATGACCCTAAGCCGGTGCGCCGCTGGATCAAAGATCTTCTGGAAGTGTCCGAGTACGGCGCTGCACGGATCGAAGGCTTATTCGATCAGGCGCTCTACGAGGCCATTTACCCTGATATCGCTCGCGCCCCGATCAACCCATTACACCATTTTATTCAGCATGGGAGCCAAGAGGGACGTGTTGGATGGCTGGATATGGATGAGATGCTCACCGAAGGCCATAAATCACGTAATGAATTACTCGATACTATATTACTAGTCAGTCATGATGCGTCCGCGACGGGAGCCCCCGCCGTGGCGCTGGAAGTGGCTCGACGACTGGGAAAGCGCTATAACGTTATCACCGCGACACTCCGGGATGGAGCGCTGCGGAGCCACTTTGTAGAAAGCGCAATATTGCATCTCGACCTCCCGGAAGGTGTCGGTGCTGGCGTATACAAATACGTCCTAAGAAAATTATTTGAGCGAGTGGGCGCATCCGCTGCCTTGCTGAATTCGGTGGAGTCAGGCTTGGTAACTGAGGCGTTGGCTGCGTTGGGCTTGCCTACCATGAGCCTTCTTCACGAGTTTGCTGAGTATACCCGTCCGGTAACTAGAATGTCTCGGGTGCTTCTGGCTTCGGATTTGACGGTCTACCCGGCGTCAACCCTCGCCGAGTCCGGTCTTGCCGAGTTGCGAAAAAAACTGGGAGTTTCGCATCAGCCCACGAGTATACGCATCCAACCGCAAGGCTACCTAGGCTTCAAGTCTTATGAAGAAGAAGAAAGTTTTTCACTCAGGTCGCATCTTTCACTTGCCCAAGACGACCTGCTCGTCGTCGGGGCAGGTCACGTTCAGCCACGCAAGGGCGTGGACTGGTTTCTGCAGACTTGCCTACAATTGCAGCAAATCCTGCACGAGCGGGGCGACGACCGTGCAGAGCGCCTGCAATTCGTCTGGCTTGGCAATGGGTATGACGAAAACGACATCGTAGTGAGCGTCTGGCTGGATGCCTATATACAGCGCACCGGCATGGCCGGTAGGGTGCACTTTCCTGGAGCAGTACATGATGTAGCCGCCGCGCTCGAAGACGCCGATCTCTACTTGCTGACCTCCCGGCTTGATCCGTTCCCCAACGTGGCCGTGGATGCAATGAACGCAGACTGCGGGGTAGGAGTTTTCGAGCAATGTAGCGGGATAGCTGATTTCGTCGCGGCTCAGGAGGCGCGTGCAGTGCTCGCACCTTACGGCGATACGAGACACTTGGCCGAGAAGCTGGCAGATAACCTGGATTGGCTCACAAGCCGTGACGGTCGCAATACGCGCATCTGCCGGGATGCACTCGATTTCGACCAATATGTCGAGATATTATGTCACATGCTGGGAGAAGCAGGCACCCGTCGCCGAGAGGTACAACTTGCAGCTCAGAATCGAGCGGTTCAATATCGCTTCGACGGCACGTTTTACAGTCATTCCTTTGATGATGATCCTAACCGGCTGAACCACTTCCTCAGCTTGTTGCGCAAAGGGGTGGCGATTGGTAAGCCCTTCCCCGGCTCGGATATCCAGGCCGTGCTCGACAGCCGCGGCGATATCGATGATTTCGAGACACTGGTGGAAAAGGCAATGACTGTCAGCGTAACAGACATGCCGGTTCATCGACTTAGCGGCTCCGGGGCGCACCGTCCATACAGGGGGCGGATCGCCCTGCAATTCCACGTCTACTTTGCCGAACTCATTTCCGAGTACTGTACCTATTTCCGCACCTTGCAGGATCACGACGTTGATTTGTTCGTCACACACATTCCTAACCTCACCGATAGACAGATCGCGGAACTGGACGAATCGATTAGCGGGACTTTTCACCTAAAACAGGTGGAAAACCGCGGACGAGATGTCCATCCGTTTCACCGGCAATTCGTGGAAGAAATCCAGGGAAACTATGATGTAGTCGGTCACTTTCACACCAAGAAATCGAAAGATCTCTCGCCGGGGACGGGAGACACTTGGCGCCAGTACTTATTGTCCAACCTCATGGGATCTCCCGTCGGTACCAGCGAAGTGCTAGCACATTTCGGCGACCATGAGGTGGGGCTGGTGTTCGCGGAGGATCCACACTTAGTCGATGAAGGGCAGAACGGCCCCCACATCGAAAAGCTGCTCGAGCCCCTGGGATTGAAGCGCCGCCCACATTACCGGCACTTTCCGCTGGGCACGATGTTCTGGGCACGGGTCGACGCCTTGGTAGCATTGGACCGCTGGCCGGAAGGTACCTTCAATTACCCGGAGCCAATCCCCTACGACGGCTCCGTGCTTCATGCCTTTGAGCGCGTCATTCCGCAGCTGGTCGAAGAAGCTGGCTTCAAGATACAGCGCGTATATACATCAGGAACGAACTGGTGAAACCAAGGAGGGCGGTCTCAAGTTCCGAGCGTAAAATTGATTATTTGGGATGCTAGGAGTTCTTCATTAGACAAGTTTAAGCCAGGAACATTTCAATGCAGAAGTATTGCTCGATTCAACAATGAATACTATGTTAGCCTGCCTTTATAAAGTCCTTTTTCGGTCTGCGAGTATTTGTAAATTGCGGAACTTGATTTCTTGTAATTCGTGAGGTTAAATGTCTAATAAAAGAGATTTGTGTTTAGTTCACATCGGCATGCCAAAAACCGGGTCAAGCACTCTGCAAGAAGCTTTTTTTAATGGCTTTGAAGATGAGCGAGTCTCATATGCCAATCTTCCACATCCGAATCAAAGTGGATGGCTTAACGGGCTTTTTTGTGAAAACCCTGAACAATACCATTTTTTTATCAAAAAAGGGATTGACACACCGGAGAAGGTGTCTCGGTTCAGGCATGAAACAAAAGAAATGCTTATTGAGGGATTTCTGAGTCACAAAAGCAGTGTTGAGGTTATGTCTGGCGAAGACTTATATCATCTCGACGAGAGAAGTATAAAAAAACTAAAAAAATTTTTAGAACCATATTTCCATGAAATATTAGTTGTTGCTTATGTAAGGCCTGTTTATTCATTTATGGCTTCAGCTTTCCAGCAATTGGTAAAATATCATGATCAAGCAAGTTTTGATCATAACCTGGTATATCATAAGTACAGAAACTTCGAGCGTTATGACAGAGTTTTTGGTGTGGAAAGAGTAAAGCTTTTCAAGTTTGAACCCTCTCTATTTCCTGGGGGAGATATTGTTAAAGATTTTTGCGATAGGTTAGGCTTTAGTGTAAACGAGTCAAAAGCTGATGTAGTTAATGAGTCGCTATCAAAGGAAGCCATTTCGGTTCTGTTTACATATAACTTTCATTCTGGCGCGAAAACAGATTTCAGAAAAGAACAACACTATGTTCATAATAGGTTGGTCGAATTAATTAGCACAATCGGGAATCAGAAATTTCAATTTTCTAGGAAATACATACAAAGTACTCTTCTTGCTTTTGAAAGCGATTATGAGTGGATCAAGGCTCGCATGAACGATAGCTTGGACGAGCCGTTAGAAGCAAACTATGATAATGGAGTGTCTAGTGAGGGAGAACTGATGAGATTCTCCACAAAATCGATTCCAGCCCTGGTATCCTTGCTTGGTAATTATGTAATACCATTTGAATTGAAAAATGACCCCCAAACAGTTGCAAGGTTAGTGAATATTTTAGCTGGGCAAATTTATGAAACACTTAGAACTAGAGAGGCTTGCTAGTGATCAGGCAGATCAGCGGTATTCCTAGTGCTATGGCGAAAGGACTTGTCAGCACCGAAGAGCCACTAACACTGCTACGGTTAGAATATATTTATGCTTTGAATGGCTGGGCAGGCTAAAGTAGCGCGAGGTTTTTAGTAATCGACTCAATAGAGCGACCTCTTAGAGGAAATAACTGAAGTATGCTTAATGGGCGGCTTGCACGGCCGGGCTGGACTCGAGTTCCTGAGTGGCTGGAGCGAAGAGGCCGACTGGAAATCTTGGGCGACAGCGGAGGAGGTTCTCGTTCGGCAGAACATCAAAGACTTGATGAGAAAACCCTTGATGGTTTGGTGATTGACGACACAGGCTATATCTTGTCTAAAATAGTCTTGTTTTAGTATTGTATTTGCAGTAGTGAATTGCTGAGGGAATTGAACAATTAGCATGAAGAAAACAAAAAAGAACCAGTTTCGTTATGCTTTCGCGGTTAACCAGCCGCTGGCCAATAACCCCAAACACCAATTTGCCCAGAATCATGCTTTGATGCTGTACCGCGCTAATGCGCTGTACAGTTTTATACCCAAAAATGCTTGTTCAACCTTGCGGTTCTCTTTGGCTCTCGAAAATGGGTGCATCCGTGATGAGAAAGATATTAACTGGATACATGCCAACAATGGCACATTCCGTGCCTCGCTGAGGGAGGCCATCACGGCGGATTACACTTTTGTGGTGCTGCGTTGCCCTTTTCGTCGGCTGGCAAGTGTGTTTCTCGATAAATTTGTCAGCAAGGACGTACCTTCCTGGCAGTATATCGATGCCATGGGTCGCGAAATTGCTCTAGATGATTTGACTTTTTATCACTTCGTCAATTCGCTGGCACGCCCACAAATCCGCAATGCCAATATTCATTGGCGACCCCAGGTCGATTTCCTGCTCTATGAGCACTACCACGATGTGTTCTGTGTCGAGCGTTTTGCGCAGGCCATCAGCAAACTGGAAGAGTTATTGCAGTTCTCCGTACGTGATGCCCGCCCGTTGACGCGGCATGGGCTGGATCAATTTTCTCTTCTGAATCATGGATCATTCGCTAACGTCCCCATTAAGGAGCTGATGGTCATGAAAGCAGAGGAAAAGTTGCCGGGCATCGCATCATTGTATGACAAGGCCGCCTATCAAGCGGTGGCCACTTCATACCGAGAAGATGTCGCGCTGTACCGCGAAACCTGTCCGGATGGCGAGCTGCTGGCTCTGTCTGACGTGGTGTCCGGCAATGGTTAAACCAAGTGACTGCTGTACAACAAGTACGAGAAATGAACAGTGATGAAGCCCCAGCACTACTTACAGCAGTATCGGCAGTACCGTGAATCTCTGGACTGGGAAAGTGCCGAGCAAGCCTTGGTAGAAGGGATCGAGGCTTTCCCGATCCACTCAGAGCTGTATCAGGAGCGCACGGCACTGTTGTTGAACAGGCAGCGTTATCCTGAGGCTGAGGCGGCCTTGAATGCCTGGTATAGGGCAGTGCCCACGCTGGAAAAACAGCCGCCTCGCATCACGCGTTATCTGCTGGCGTCACGAGTGTATCGAGAGCTAGCAGCGTCACCCATTGTGCAGACCGCAGTCACGCATTTGCTAGCTGCCGTTCAACAAGAGACACCAACTGGAGAGCGGGCACTGCCTATTCTGCGGCATCTGGTTGCCCTGGTAGGCAAGGTGGAGAATCAGGCACTTCTGGCCGTATGCTTGGAAGTGGCTTATAAATGCTCGCCAAATCCGGCCATGTATACGGTCATGGAGCAGCTGCTGCATCAGATAGGTGATGAACAAACGTTACGAAAGTTCTGGCAGTACTGGCTGGCTCATGCAAATCAGGACTGTGAAATACACGCTTATGTGGTCTACAACGCCTGGCTTGGCGCTAGCCTCGATCAGGTTACGGCGTCCTTTGCTGCGCTTGACGGCCAGCTGGGTCGGCTCTCGTCGGACGGCCTGTTTCGGCTTGTGGCCGTTCAATTGGCCACGGGCAGTGCACGTTTCGATACCACGGAGCTCCATGATGCCGTGACACAGCAGTTGTTCGGCGATATCCCCATGGGGCATCGCTTGCGATACATAGAGGCGCTATGGCAATGGAATCACCCGGCGCAGGCAGAGCAGGCCCTGCAGGCAGCTGAGCTCATGGAGATGCCTCGGCCGGACCACCGTTTGCAGATCGAGGCTATCCGTCGGCAATGGGGGCTGGAACGGTCGCTGGGCGTGGTGGGCACGCCTTCGCTCTTCGAGGATCATGATCAGGAGGTAGCCTGTCACTGGGACCCCCGCAGCGATAAAGTGTTGATCGTATTCACAGGGGCGGGAGAGAGAACGGGGATTCGCCTGGAACTCATGCACGCCATCCTAACCAACGAACCTCTCAATGTCATCTATCTCAAGGACAGGCAGCGCCTGCTGTACCTTAATGGCATCAAGCAGTTGGGAGGCTCGTTGGAGGCATCCGTCGAGACGTTGAAAGCGATGGTGCCTTCGCATGCCAAGCGTATTCTGTGCTATGGCAATTCCGGGGGAAGCTTTGCGGCCGTGCTGTATGGTCACAAGCTGGGGGCCGAGAAGATTCTGTGTATGGGTGGCATCACAGACCTGCGCGTGAAAACGATGCAGCAAGATGGCCGGGCCAAAGTCATTGCTGAACGTATTCTAAAAATGACGCCACAGTATGCCGTCAGCTTACGTTCATTATTAGAAAACAAGCATTCTATGACGCTATGGATGGTTTATGGTGATTGTGACGAGAGAGATGAAAACTACGCCTCTCATGTAAAAGGCTTGCCTGGGGTCCGGCTACTTCCTGTGGAAGGCTGCGATGACCACAATGTGACCGGTTGGCTGCTTAGTCGAGGCACCTTGCTGGCCTTGATGGTTGATTTTCTAAAGACAGCACACTGCGATTGAGTTAATGCTTGCGATGTGGAAAGGCGCTGCTCAATATGTCTCGTTTTTCTGCTGATTTTTGAAGCCAGTCGATGCATATTATCGCTTGATAAATGAAGTGGTTATTTAAATAGCCAAGCTTGTCAGCTTTGAGAAGGGGTCATGATCAAGAGGATAATTAGGGCCTGGGGCCGAGAAGACAAGCGGAAACTTCCGGATGTTGTTCTGCATATAGGAGCGCCAAAGTCCGGCTCCTCAGCGATACAGCGCTTCTGCCAGACGAATCGTGAGGCGCTTGCTGAGTGGGGCTATTACTACCCCGAGCATTCATTGGATAGGAACGGTGTTTCCGGCGGTCATACACAGCTGGCCGGGGCCCTGTTGAATGGCAAGCAGGCCCAGGCCGAGCAGCGGTTGTCGGAGTGGCTGCAGCATGCCCGGGAGAGCGGCCTGTGCCTGCTGCTTTCCGCCGAAGCGCTCTATGGCAAGGTCGCTGAGATGCATGCCATCACTCGCGAACTGGACGTACGGGTCATCGGCTTTCTGCGCCATCCCGTGGATTACCTGCTGGGTAACCATAACCAGGGGATCAAACGCCATATGGGTACTCAGCGGCTGAATGAACAGTTGCCGACGCTGCTCAGCCAGCCCACTCAGCACCTGGTGGGGCTGCCCTTGCTGAAATGGGCCGATGCATTCGGTGATGAGTATTGCGCGTTTCTGCCCTACCGCTCGCCAAGGCAAGGGGGAGAGTCTATTGAGCAGCGGTTTTTGCAGGTTCTGGGGATACCCGAAGCAGAGGCCGTCAGATTGGTAGGCGATGTCGCTATAACGAATAGGAGCTACGTCAAGTCGGCTCTGGAACTCAAGCGCCTGCTCAATACGGTTCTTCCCGAATTGCCGGACTCCTTGGCTCATCGCGTGGACTGGAGCCTTCAGGGATATTCGGATCGTGCCGAAGGAGAGCAAGGCTATACCATGGCCGACCTGTCGCAAGAGGTCCGGGAGCGTCTTGAGCATCACCTGTTGCAGCAGATGACGCCAGTGGTGACTCGCTTCCCAGCTTTGCGGGAAGTGGCCGAGTCTCCTGCTGTATCGGTTGATAGGGAGGTAGGTGCTTGGCTCGACCTTGCGGCTCCGTTGACCGCACTTGAGAAGGACGCTCCCGATATCTTGATTCAGGTACGTGGCACTGCCGTGGCGCATAGGGACTCTGGCCGCGGCGACTATGCCTTCTGCAAGCTGCTGGATGTGTTGGGTATCGAGTTCAACGAGCCTTGTGCCCAGGCGAAGTTTCCCGGGCTTTCGGCACAGCAGCGCACGGTGCTGGAAAAGGAAACCAGCCGGGAAGCTGACTTCTTGCGCGAACTGGCGGTGCTGCTGGAACGGCAGGGGCTGTTGGAGGATGCGCTTTTCGCCATAGAGCGCGCCCAGGCCTGGCGGCCAAAGGGGCCTGGAATTCAGAACATCAAGGCGCGTATCGAGGAAAGGCTATCTATGCAGCGAGCTGTGGCTTCTCCCCGTCCTCGCCAAGCACCGGAAGCCGAGAGTTAATGAGCACCACCGCGTTGCAACGTCTGGAAAAGGGCTCGCGCCTGCTTGAGCAGTGCCTACGATATTCGCCACTGGTCGTGATGCCCAAGGAGCGGTTGATTGCCCATAAGCAGCTTCTACCGCTTGGAGCTAACCAACGCTGGCAGTGGCAAGCCACCGGCGATGACCCGCAGTTTCTGCTCAAACGCAGCCTGCCCCTGCCGGGCTGGCAGATGCTGGAAGTGGCCATGGAGCACGACCAGCCCAGCGTCGCGGTGAAGCTCTACCTGGATATCGGCGATGGCTTCTCTGAGGAGCAGAGCATCTATCTGCCGCTGAAGAGCGGCCGGGTGACCAAGCGGCTGTTCTACGTGCCCAAGCGGCTCAAGGCGCTGCGCTTCGACCCCATGGGCACGGAAGGCCGTTTCACACTGCGCCACCTGCGCCTGGCCTGGCTGAGCCCCTGGTTCGCCCACGACCGCCTGGCCCAGCGCCTGGTGAACATGCATCACCAGTGGCGCGGCAAGAGCCGAGCCGAGGTGCTGCCGGCGCTCAAGCGCCAGGCGCGCGAGCAAGGCCGGCACTGGCGCGAGCTGGCGCTCGAGCAGTACGAGGCGACCTTCGAACGGCGTACCACTCGCCACAGCTATACCCAGTGGCTGGAAGACCGCCGCGAGCTCTCCGCGGAACGGGTGCGCCGGGTGATCAACAAGCTGCCCTACACGCCGCTAATCTCGGTGTTGGTGCCGGTCTACAACCCGCACCTCGACTGGCTGCGCGAATGCCTGGAGTCGGTGCTGGGCCAGCACTATCCCCACTGGCAGCTGTGCATCGCCGACGATGCCTCCCCCGACCCGGAGGTGCGCCGGGTGCTGGCGGCGTACGCCAAGCGCGATTCGCGCATCCAGGTGGTCTACCGCGAGCGCAACGGGCATATCTGCGCGGCGAGCAATAGCGCGCTGGCGCTGGCCAAGGGCGAGTTCGTGGCGCTGCTCGACCACGACGACTGCCTCTCGCCCCATGCGCTCTTCCATGTGATCGAGGCGTTGCATCGCCACCCAGAGGCCGGGCTGCTCTATAGCGATGAGGACAAGCTCAGCGAGCGCGGCGAGCGTTTCGACCCGCACTTCAAGCCGCAGTGGAACCCCGATCTGCTGCTGGCGCAGAACTACCTCACTCACCTGGGGGTGTATCGCACAGCGCTGGTGCGCGAGGTGGGCGGCTTTCGCGAGGGCTTCGAGGGCAGCCAGGACCACGACCTGGCGCTGCGCGTCACGGCGCGGCTGGTGCCGGAGCGGATCGTGCACGTTCCCCATGTGCTCTACCACTGGCGGGCCGGGGCGGGCTCCACGGCGCTGGGCAGCGGCGAGAAGGACTACACCAGCGAGGCGGGGCTCGCGGCGGTGCGCGATCACCTGGCGCAGCGGATGCCGGAGGCCCGGGTGATGCCGGGAGACTTCCCCAATACCTATCGGGTGCGCTGGCCGCTGCCAGAGCCGGCACCGCTGGTCAGCCTGCTGATTCCCACCCGCGACCGGTTAGCGATCCTCAAGCCCTGCGTGGATGCCATCCTCGAACGCACCGATTACCCTAACCTCGAAGTGCTGATCCTCGACAACCAGAGTACCTGCACCGAGACGCTGGCCTACATGAGGGCGGTGAGCGAGCGTGACGAGCGGGTGCGCGTGCTGCGCTGGGACGAGCCATTCAACTACTCGGCGATCAACAACTTCGGCGCGTTGTACGCCCACGGCGAGATCCTGGGGCTGGTCAACAACGACATCGAGCCGATCAACCGCGACTGGCTGGCCGAGATGGTGCGCCAGGCGTGCCGGCCAGAGATCGGCTGCGTGGGGGCGAAGCTCTACTACCCCAACGACACCCTGCAGCACGGCGGGGTGATCCTGGGCATCGGCGGGGTGGCGGGCCACGCCCACAAGTACTTCACCCGCCACTCGCCTGGTTACTTCACGCGGCTGCACCTGGCGCACAACCTCTCGGCGGTCACCGGCGCCTGCCTGCTGGTGCGCCGGGCGGTGTTCGAGGAGGTTGGCGGGCTAAACGAGGAGCACCTGGCCATCGCCTTCAACGACGTGGACCTGTGCCTGAAGGTGCGCGAGGCCGGCTACCGCAACCTCTGGACGCCCTACGCCGAGCTCTACCATCACGAATCGGTCTCGCGCGGCGCCGAGGACAACGCCGCCAAGCGCGCCCGGGCCAACGGCGAGGCGAACTACATGCGCGAGACTTGGGGCGAGCATTTGGATAGCGACCCGGCGTACAACCCCAACTTGACCCTGGTGCATGAGGATTTTTCATTGCGGTGAACGCTCCGTTGGTGAGGACCGAGAAGTGACAAGTAAGGAGCGCTGGCTGGTATTGAGTGACGGGGCGCGGCCGACCGAGGACATCTACTTCCTCGAGTCGGTCGCGCCTCTCTTGCGTTTGGAGGGGCATGATCTCGGCCGGCTGGATGTGCGTAGCTGGCGCTGGCCCTTGGCGCGCTGGGTTATCTCGCGCCAACCCGGAGCCAACCTGGTGCTGTGTCGGACCTTGCCGGAGCCGGCACTTCGCTGGTTGGCGAGGGAGCGCAGGAGTTTTGGCCGCATCCTCTACTTGATCGATGATGACCTGGGTGCAGCGGCAGCGGATGAAACTTTGCCTGAGGCCTACCGGGCGAGAATGGCTAGAGCATCAGACCAGCAGCCAAAGTTGCTGGCATTGGCCGACGAGGTGGTGGCCTGCAGTACGCTGCTGGCCGAGCGACTGCGCGTCGAGCATGCAAACATCAGGGTAATGACGCCGCCATTGATCTCGCCGCTACCTGACCTGACCCACTTCGACACCGGGCCCTCGGCCAAGGCGCCTTGGCGACTCGGCTTCCATGGCACCCGGGCGCATTTGGCGGATCTTGCGCATATCGCACCGGTACTAGCAGCAATACAGCGGGAGCGTGACGACACCGAGCTGGAGCTGATGCTGGGTCAGCAGCTGCCGTCCAAGCTTGCCGGATCACCCCGCACGGTGTGTCCAGAGCCGCTGCCGTGGAGGCGCTTTCGTGGCTATCAGGCGCACCACAGGGTGCATATCGGCCTGACGCCGCTGTTGGATACGCCATTCAACCGCGGCAAGTCATTCATCAAATATCTGGATATCGCTGTAATGGGCGGGGTGGGCATCTTTTCCAACCGCCGCCCGTACACCGAGATCATCGAGCATGGCGTCAACGGCATGCTGGCCGGCGACGATCCTGCCGACTGGCAGCGTTGCCTGGAGTGGCTGCTGGCGCATCCCGATGAAGCCGCGAATATGGCCGAAGCAGCAGCTGAGACAGCGCGAGAAGTAGGTAATGTGCGACGGGCAGCGGCGCTGTGGTCTAGAACGGAAAAACCATCGGCGTAAGCACCAGCACGGCCGCGGAGTAAACCAGGCTGACCGGGAGTCCGATCCTGATGAAATCTGCGATGCGGTAGCGTCCCGGCGAATAGACCATCAGGTGGGTCTGGTAGCCGTAAGGGATCAGAAAACAGGCGCTGGCGCCGTAGGCCACGGCCATGATGAAGGGCAGCGGGTCGACGCCGAAGGCCTGGGCAGTGGACCAGGCCACCGGGAAGGCGAGCGCCGCGGCGGCGTTGTTGGTCACGGTCTCGGAGAGTAGCAGCGTCAGCAGGTAGCAGCCGATGAAGGCGGGATAGACGCCATGGCCGTTGAACAGCTGCTGAATGCCCTGCGCCAGCAGTGCCCCCGCGCCCGAGTTCCCCAGCGCCTGGGAGATCGCCAGCGCCGAGCCGATGATCAGCCACAGCTCGAAGGGAAAGCGCCGGCGCAGCTCTGCCACGCTGAGAACCCGGGCCAGTACCAGCCCCCCGAGTAACAGCAGCAAACCATGGAAGAGCGGCAGCAGGTTGAGTGCTGCCAGACCAATTGCCGTAGCGAAGCCCAGTAGAGTCAGTAGGCTCTCGCTGCGCTTGAGCCGCGGTCGCGTGAAGCTTCCGCTGAGCAGGTGGAAGTTGCGATCAATATTACGATGTTGGCGAAAGTCGCCACCCACCGCCAACAGCAGGCAATCACCCACTCGCAGTGGGATCTTGCCGAGTTGCCCTTCCAGACGCTTGCCTCCCCGCCGTATGCCTACCACGCCGGCATTGAACATGCTGCGAAAGTCCACGTCCTGCAGTGTTTGCCCAGCCAGCTCCGATTCGTGGGAGATCACTACTTCCACCAGGTTGGTGGCCAGGAGATCATCGGCATGATGACCGAACAGCTTCAGGCCGGGAAAGCGCTGTAGCGTCTGCACCTTGCCCACTTCGCCGGTAAAAACCAGCGTATCGCCTGCCTGGAGTATCTCCTCCGGCCCGACTGGGCTAATCAACCGGCCCTGGCGCTCGATCTCGAGCAGATAGAGCCCATCGAGCCGGCGCAGTCCGTTGGCCTCGATGCTATGGCCGATAAGGGGCGAGTCGGCCTGGAGGTCGGCGGCCAGGAAATAGGCCAGCTTGTCGGCAGTGTCTTCAGGTACGTGATGCGGCAAGGCCTTTGCTCGCCATAGCAGCACCATGAACGTCAAGGCGGCTACTGGCAGACCCACCAGGCTGAACTGGAACATGCCGAGCTCGAAGCCGGCACTGCCTAGCGTGAAGGAACTCACCACCAGGTTGGTGGAAGTGCCTACTAGAGTGGTCATCCCGCCCAGGATCGAGGCGTAGGAGAGCGGAATCAGCAGCCGTGAAGGGGCGATATGTCGCTGACGTGAAATAGCGCCGAGAAAGGTGGCTACCACGGCGGTGTTGTTGAGAAAAGCGGATAGCACGGCAGTGGTTCCCATCAGACGTGCCGTGGCCATTTGCGGCCGGCCCTTGAACATGTGCTGAGCCAGCCGATCCAGCAGTGGCGAGCGTTCCAGGGCAAGCGATACCAGCAGCAACAGCAGCAGGGTGGCCAGCGCCGGGTTAGTGAACTGCTGGAGTAGCGTGGTGGTATCGATCAGGCCCAGCAGCAGGTAAGCGGCAGCCAATGTCACGAAGGCGATGGCGGGACGTACCAGGCCGGTTACCAACAGGGCGAGCAAGCCGGCGATGGAGAGCAGTACAACCCAGGGGATCATGCCGTGTCCTTGATCATTCGGTTAGGGGATGCGAAACGGCCTGGATTGGCTGCGTTAGCGCTTGTGCGATTCTACTCAGCCTTTTATGATGCTGTCTAACTGCGCCTTTTTTTAATTTACTTATATGTCTTAAAAATCACTTGAAAACAGACTGTTGGTGAATGTTTGGCCACTAAAGATTTTTCGCCTGAATCGCTGAGCCAGCGCCGCCTGAAAGCGGTGCGACTGCGCCTCGACGGCCAAACGGTCGCCGAAGCCTGCCGACAGACCGGGCTTTCGGCACCGACCGTATCGGCGGCCTGGAAGGCGTTTCGAGAAGGGGGCTGGGAGGCGGTGCCGCTACGCCCGCGCGGCCGGCCCGCGGGTCAGGCGAACGCCTTGGGCGAACCGCAGCAACAGGCACTGGAGAAGCAGCTAGCGGCGTTGCCGCCTGCACCGCTGCCGGCCTGGAGCAGCAAGGCCCTGGCCGAGTGGTTGCAGGTGCAGCCAACCCCGCTCGGCGTAGCGGTGTCGGCGCGGGCCATCGAGCACTGGTGGGACGCCAGGGGGCTGGCACCGGTGCCGTTGGCACTCGACGGCCTCGCCCGCCGGCGTTCGGCCGCGGGGCGCTGGTATCGCCAGCAGGTGCAGCCTTCGCTCGAGTCTGTGGAGCGGGCCGATGGAGTCCGCTGGCTGGGTGGCGTACGGGTCGTGCCGGCACGTCCAAACCACCCGCGCTGCTACCAGCTCTACCTGCATGGCAAGCGTGGCGCGCTGTTCATGCACTGCCTGGCAGCGCCGCCCCAGGCCGAACACTACCTGGCCCTGTTCGAGCGGTTGCTGCAGCAGGCCGATGGCCCGATTGCTTTGGTGTTCCATGGCGCCTGGTTCCAGGCCAGCCCTGAGATAAGGGCCTGGCTGGAAGAGCATCCCGATTTCCACTTGATCAATGTGCCGCCCGACGCCCTGGGCGCGGAAAGCAAGCGACGTAACGTTTAATAAACCCTGCGTAGAGCTCAGGAAGCCATGCCCCGAGGGGAGGGGCTGTCTTTCTCATCTCACGCCCTTCACCGGACCCGGCTATGACATCGTTAACCCATCTTCAACGGCTGGAAGCCGAGAGTATCCAGATCATGCGCGAGGTGGTCGCGGAAACCGACAACCCCGTCATGCTCTACTCGGTCGGCAAGGACAGCGCGGTCATGCTGCACCTGGCGCGCAAAGCCTTTGCCCCCTCGCCGCCGCCCTTCCCGTTACTACACGTGGATACACGCTGGAAATTTCGCGCCATGTATGACTTCCGCGACAACATGGCCAAGGAGATGGGCATGGACCTGCTGGTCCATATCAACCCGGAAGGCGTGGAGAAGGACATCAACCCCTTCACCCACGGCTCGGCCATTCATACTGACGTGATGAAGACCGAGGGGCTCAAGCAGGCGCTGGACAAGTATGGCTTCGATGCCGCCTTCGGCGGTGCCCGCCGCGACGAAGAGAAATCCCGCGCCAAGGAGCGTGTCTTCTCCTTCCGTACCGCCCAGCACCGCTGGGACCCGAAGAACCAGCGCCCGGAACTGTGGAAGCTCTACAACACGCGCCGGCACAAGGGCGAATCGATCCGTGTGTTCCCTCTGTCGAACTGGACCGAGCTCGATATCTGGCAGTACATCTACCTTCAGGGCATCCCCATTGTGCCGCTCTACTACGCCGCGGAGCGGCCCGTAGTGGAACGCGACGGCGCCTTGATCATGGTCGATGACGAGCGCATGCCGCTCGAACCCGGCGAAGTGCCCATGCTGCGCAAGGTGCGTTTCCGTACGCTGGGCTGCTACCCGCTCACTGGAGCCATCGAATCGGAAGCCGACACCTTGCCGGCGATCATCCAGGAGATGCTCCTGACCAGGACCTCCGAGCGCCAGGGCCGCGTGATCGACCACGACAGCGCCGCCTCCATGGAGAAGAAAAAACAGGAGGGCTATTTCTAATGGCACACGCATCCGACATGATCGCCGGCGATATCGAGGGCTACCTCAAGGCACACGAACACAAGGGCCTGTTGCGCTTCATTACCTGCGGCAGCGTGGACGACGGCAAGAGCACCCTGATCGGGCGGCTGCTGTTCGAGTCCAAGCTGCTGTTCGAGGATCAATTGGCGGCCATCGAAGCGGACTCGAAGAAGTATGGCACCCAGGGCAGCGACATCGATTTCGCCCTGCTGGTGGATGGCCTGGCCGCCGAGCGCGAGCAGGGCATCACCATCGACGTGGCCTACCGCTTCTTCTCCACCGATAAGCGCAAGTTCATCGTTGCCGATACCCCGGGACACGAACAGTACACACGCAACATGGTCACCGGGGCCTCCACCGCCGACGCGGCCATCCTGATGGTGGACGCCCGCCATGGCATTCTCACCCAGACCCGCCGCCACAGCTTCCTGATGTCGCTGATCGGCATGCGTCATGTGGTGGTCGCCATCAACAAGATGGATCTGGTGGACTACTCCAAGGCGCGGTTCGAGGCGATCGTCGAAGAGTATCGCGACTTCGCCAAGCAGCTCGGGCTCGAAGAGATCACCTTTATCCCGATGTCGGCGCTCAAGGGCGACAACGTCATTGAGCACAGTTCTCGCATGCCCTGGTACCACGGCACCACGCTGATGGGCTATCTGGAAACCGTGGAGTTGGATGACGAGTCTCAGCAGCGTGCGCCTTTCCGCATGCCGGTGCAGTGGGTCAATCGCCCCAACCTTGATTTCCGAGGGTTTACCGGCATGATCGCCAGCGGTGTGGTCAAGCCGGGCGATGCCATCCGGGTGCAGCCTTCGGGCCAGAGCAGCACCGTCAAGCGAATCTACACCTTCGATGGCGATCTGGAACAGGCCGTTGCCGGGCAGTCCGTCACGCTGCTGCTGGAAGACGAGATCGATATCTCCCGCGGCGACATGATCTCAGGCATCGAACAACCCGCCCAGACCGCTGACCAGTTCGAGACTACGCTGGTGTGGATGCACGAGCAGCCGCTGCTGCCCGGTCGCCCCTACCTGATGAAGCTGGGTACGCGTTGGGTCTCGGCGACCGTAAGCGACATCAAGTACCAGATCAACGTCAACACGCTGGAGCATGTGGCCGCCAAGCAGCTAGACCTCAATGCTATCGCAGTGTGCACACTGAGCCTGGACCGCACCGTGGCCTTCGATCCCTACCGGAAGAGCCCGGATACCGGTGGCTTCATCCTCATCGATCGTCTGACCAATAACACCGTCGGCGCGGGCATGCTGCACTTCGCCCTGCGGCGCAGCCAGAACATCCACATGCAGCACGTGAACATCCACAAGCGGGCGCGCGCTCTCGCCAAGGGTCAGAAGCCCGCCGTGCTGTGGCTCACCGGGCTTTCCGGCGCTGGCAAGTCGACCATCGCCAACCTGGTGGAGACGAAGCTGCATGATGCCGGCCAGCACACCTACCTGCTGGACGGAGACAACGTGCGTCACGGTCTTAACCGTGACTTGGGCTTCACCGATGCCGACCGTGTCGAGAACATTCGCCGGGTGGCCGAAGTGGCTCGCCTGATGGCCGATGCCGGACTGATCGTGCTCACTGCCTTCATTTCGCCCTTCCGCAGCGAGCGCTGCATGGCCCGCGATCTCATGGGGGAGGGTGAGTTCATCGAGATCTTTGTCGATACGCCACTGGAAGTGGCCGAGGAACGCGACCCCAAGGGGCTGTACAAAAAGGCGCGGCGCGGCGAGCTGAAGAACTTCACCGGCATCGATTCAGCCTACGAGCCGCCGGAGAACCCCGAGCTGCGCCTGGATACCTCGACTCAGAGCCCGGAACAAGCGGCCGAGGCCGTGATTGCCACGCTGCGCGAGCACGGCATCATCGCCTGACAACGGAGCCGACGATGCACGGCCACTATGGAGGATTCGAATGACCATGAACCGCGCCGAACTGCTGGACGCCGTGGAGCGCATCGCCCGCGAAGCCGGCGACGCCATCATGCAGACCTACGCCCGCGACTTCAGCGTCGAGGAGAAAGAGGACAAGAGCCCGCTCACCGAAGCCGACAAGGCCGCACATGACGTGATCGTGGCGGGGCTGAAGGCATTGCCCGAGGCGATCACGATTCTCTCGGAAGAGGATATCGACGCCTTTCCGGGGGCGGATGCGCAAGGCCGCTACTGGCTGGTCGACCCGCTGGACGGTACCAAGGAGTTCATCAAGCGCAACGACGAGTTTACCGTCAATATCGCCCTGATCGAGCATGGCAAGCCCGTGCTGGGCGTGGTGGTAGCGCCGGCCCTGGACACCGCCTACCTGGCAGCGCAGGGTGTTGGGGCGTTCAAGGTTGGGAAAGAGGGTGAGCGCACGCCGATCCAAGTCGCCGGCAAGCCTTCCGCAGGTTCCCCGTGGCGGGTGGTCGGTAGCCGTTCCCATCCCAGCCCCGACCTGGCGGCCTGGCTTGAGCAACTGGGCGAGCATGAGTTGGTGCCCATGGGCAGTTCGCTCAAGCTCTGCCTGGTGGCGGAGGGACGTGCGGACGTTTACCCGCGCCTCGGTCCCACCTGCCTATGGGATACCGGCGCCGCCCAAGCGGTGGTCGAGCAAGCCGGTGGGCGGGTGGAAACTCAGGAGGGCGAACCGCTTAGTTACGCCACCCCCGAACAGCGGCTCAACCCGCACTTCGTGGTCTGGGGTTCAGCACAAGCTCTCTCGACAGATCGTTGACGACAACCAAGCGGTGCTCGTCGAGACACTGAAAGTCCGCAACATGATGAAAAACACCCGCCTCGCCAAGTATATCGGCGATGCGTCATGGCACGCTTTGATCACCAAGCTGGACTACAAGACCAAGGAGCAGGGCAAGCATCTGGTCAAAATCGACCCGTGGTATGCCAGCTCCGAGACCTGTCATGTCTGCCAGCACAAGATGGACGCCATGCCGTTGAGCGTCCGGTCGTGGGAGTGCCCTTCCTGCCACATGCAGCACGACCGGGACATCAACGCGGCGCTGAACATACGGCATCGAGGCATCATCCAGCTAAAGGCGGAAGGGCTGTCCGTCTCTGCCCATGGAGGCTTGCATAAGTCCGGCATGTCGCCGGCTGCTGCCTGAGAATTGGGAAGCCTCGCCCGTGGCGCGTCAGCGCTTAGGGCGGGGAGCAGTCACAAGTGAAACGTCAGACCGATCGACAAGACATCTATGCTTTCGTCGGCTTCGTAGATATTTCCGAGGCCGCCGTAGTAGCGATAGTTCAGACGCAATCCCAGCATATCAGTGAAGGCATAGTGTGTACCTACGCCAACGCTGGCAACCGTGTCGCGTAGTGTCAGATCATAGTGTTCTTGCTCGCTTAAATGGCCTAGCGGGGTAATGTAATCGCGAGTATAGCGGCCTTCCACTTCTGTTTTAAGTTTCGCGATACCAAGAGCCAGATCCCCCGAGAAACGCTCCGTGACGGGGACAATCACGACCCCATGCAGCCCATAACCTCGAACCTCGACCTCAGCATCGCTATAAGCAATAACTTCCCCCTGCCCGTTTGAGTGGCTGCCATTTGCTTCAAGCTCATAGCTGCCCAGATCCAGGTAGCTCAGCTCAATGGCAAAGTAGCGATGCAGCTGAAGGCCAATCCCCAGGCTGAAGATTTCGTCCCGTTCATCGGCTTGGTGAGAGCCGACGCCGCCATTGCCATTGGCTGCTTCTGCGACAGCTTTGATCTTGTTTTCCAGCTTCCCCAGGTCGGGCTCTCCTGCCCCAAAGGATCCGAAGAAGTAGAATTGTGGCTCGAGAGCCGATGCTGGAGCGGCCACGACAAGGGAGAGAATGAGCAGAACGGACCTGAGCGTCACGAAAGGCATCATGAAGGCACCCCGCTAGTTTCTAGGGACGAAAACGCCGGCAAGCATCGTCCTCTGAAGCTAGCAAAAAAAATATACAAAAATTAACAAAGCGGGGTTTTTAGGTGTGTTTCAGCCGGAAGTAGGGAAGATTTAATAAGCGGGGGTGGCCGTGTCGGTAGCCGCATCGATAAAAATCGTGAGCACAAATGCTGAAAAGGTATGATGTGTATTCCGGCTGACCGATTTGTAAGCGATCCATGGACCCTATGCCGGCCTGACTCAGGCAGGTAGCTGGTCTTTCAACCGCCACGGCCCTTCTGGGCCTCGATGAACTTGCGGCGTGCATGCGCCCAGCAACCGGGGTGGGTGATAGCGTTACGGCGCACGACCTCGGCATAGCCCTGGTAGCCGTCGGTGAACAGACGACCGGCATAGTCACCCAGCAGGCTCACGGGCACCCGACCGGCTTGGCTGGCGTCAGCACCGCTTGCTGGCCCGATGGGCAGCCGCGTTGCAACCCTCAGCGCCGCCAGGTCCAGTCTCTGTTCCTTGGTATACTCACTCAGCGGTACCTGCCGAGCATAGAGAAAGCGCGTGTAGAACTAAACCCATCTATTGGTGCCAAGGTCTAAGGTAAGGTTATTCGGTGGAATGTAAAAATCTTGGTAATACATTGCTTCGCCTTCAAAAGAATAAGCTACTACGTTGAGTTTCACAGCATAAGCACTATCCGGCCATTCACAATTATCCGTAACCCATTTCGGAACAAGCTCAAACGTCATCTTATGCTGGACCTTATGTACCGACGTATGGTAGCGTTGGGAAATAAATTTCTTTATGTTCGTTCCATGGAGCTTAGACACTGGCTGATCCACTAATTCGGGAAACCGATCAGCCTGAGCGTAAAAAATATTATAAACAGAGAAAGCTTCTTCAATCTCCATAATTCTTTCTATTTTGACCAGCGCGTTCTCGTCGCCGCTGAGAATTCCTGTCCATGGTCCAGATTCTTGTGTGATATTCCGGTTAAGAACCCTTGTGCTCACAGGCAAGTACTCTGATTCTTCCGCATTTTGTCGCAAAAAACGCATATGCCATGGACCCTGTGCCAGCGGCCGACTAAAACGGGCTACCACTGTCCCGCTGCCCCTGCGCCGGTGAACCAGGCCGTCAGCTACTAGGGCGCGAAATGCCCTCTGCACCGTAGCGAGACCGCACGGTGTCGCCTTTACCCATTCAGACTCAGTGGCGAGGCGCGTCCCAGGGCGCCAATAGCCCTGAATAATCGCTTCTGTAATTGCTTTACGAAGCTTTTCGTGCTTAGGTAAGTCGCCACTTTCCGGCCAGAAACGGCGGACAAACTCTTCGCAATCATTTTGGTCAGTGTTTTGCATGGATTAAATAACGCCTCTTTAGCTTAAAAAGTTGTTGCTGCTACCTTGTCCCGCGCGTTCATACTAACGCTTTTTAAGGTAAAGCTTGCAAACAATTTATGACGGAAGACATTGCCCCGAGGCAACGGTGACCTGTTCAGAAAAAATAAACCTGCTCCCTTATTCATTCGATCCCAGGCACTTTTCATACATCTAATTTTTCCTTGGGCAGCGGAATCAGGCGCAACACCTATAAAACCAGGCAAGGTGTTACCTAGGTCTAAACGCAGCATTAAAAATGCGATCACCAGGTAACCTCGACAGGATAAAAAAGATAACCATGCGTTATCCGGCTCCCTTCAAGATGTACTAAAAATGCAGCTTCTGCATACTTTGCAATGATGTTTGTTGAGGTTATGGGTTATAGTTGAAAGGGCCTCCTCAGGCGTATTGAAAAAATTAACAGGTCCCAGTGCTTCCCAGTAACCGATAGTTAACATTTCATCTTTGACGGTATTTTTCAGAGCGCAGAATTTTACCATTATTCCCTCTGCTTTCAAGCGGGCTATCTCTTGAAGAAGCATTTCGGCACCCGTCATATCTATGAAATTGATACCGGAACATACAATGAGAAGATGATCGCCACGGTCTAGCGGGGCGGTAAAATCCAGAAGGGACTGCTGTATATAATCCGTCGCCCCGAAGAATATTGATCCATCAATGCGTACGATTTTCATCCTTGGGCAAGTGGCAAGATTGTACCGACTTACACTTCGCAGATCTAGCCCGGGGGTTGAGCTCTTGGGCGCCACCTCTATCAGGCGAGGACGTGAAGTACGCCGCAGGTAAAGAACGAGGGATAGAATCACTCCCAGATAGATCGCAAACTCCAGTTCGATAATCAGTGTAGAAGTGAAAGTGACCAGAAGAATAACTGATTCTTGCCTGTTGTGACGGAGGATGTGCCTAATATGGAGCCTGTCTATCAGGCCCCAGGCAATCAGCAATATGGCCCCCGCCATTGCTGGAAGCGGTAGTAGCGATGTGACCTCCGGTATCAGTATTAGAATTAAGACGAGGGTCAACGCCGCAATTATCGCGGCTACGGGAGTTTGCGCACCCGATTCATAATTCACGCCCGAGCGGGTGAACGAGCCCGAGCCCGCATAGCATGAAAAGAAGCTGGCAACAGCATTGGATAAGCCCTGTCCAATAAACTCCTGATTTCCATCGATACGCTGGCCGGAGCGCATCGCAATGGCGCGGGCTATAGTCACCGCCTCGACAAGTCCCAGAATGGCGACTGCCACCGCCCCGGGGAGCAAGGCATGGATTGTATCGAAGGAAAAGTCGGGTACCGCAAAGCCAGGCAGGCCATCCGGTAAACTGCCTACCAGCGGAACACCCTGGCTACCCCCATCAATTAGCCAACACAGCAGGCTGCCCACGATCATGCCGAACAACATCGTCGGAAGCCTGGGATTAATACGCTTGAGCAATAGGGTCGACAACATCGTCGCGAGGGCAATCATTAGAGCGTAGAAGTTGATCTCCCCAAACTGCTGCGCTAGTGCCGTCCACGTCTGGGTGAATGATGAGTTGGTAGGCACTGGCAGGCCTAGGACATATTTCATCTGGCTGCTGGCAATCAACACGGCAGCGCCGGCGGTGAAGCCAATAACAACCGTATGGGAGATGAAGTTTACTAAGGTGCCCAGCTTTGCAAAGCCGAGCAAGAGCTGAACAATCCCGGTCAGAAACGTTAGCGTCAGAACGGCTGGAATGAACTCTGATGAGTTCGGTGGGAATACATTGCTAACGACACTCAGAACAACGATGGATATCGCCGCAGTAGGACCGGAGACAAGATGCAGGGAGGAACCAAATAAGCCGGCAATTACAGGGGTAACAATTGCCGTATACAGACCATACTCCGGTGGCAAGCCAGCAATAAGGGCATAAGCTACACCTTGGGGTAGCACAATCACAGCCCCCGTCAAGCCAGCCAAGAAGTCTGCAACCAACGAGTGTCGGGTCAGACTCCGCCCCCAAACAAGAAACGGGAGACAGCGCGTGAAAAAAATGTACTGCCTTTGTGTGAAACGACTGCCTGATCCTTTCAATTGTGCCTCCAGGGACGCGAAAAATAGCCATTGTTCCATACCGGCTTTAATATCTGCGCCAAAAGGCGCTATCGGGCACGGCCACTTCAGCTTTCCCCTCGCTTCGTCCTCCGTCTTTCGCACTACTGCGTAGCGAATGCACTCATCTAAGAAGCGATTCAGAGGCGCCGGGTTACGCCGCGGCGCCTACCCTACGCGGTATTACACTTCAGGGAGAATGGATACTAGCCCTCGCTCAGGATCTACGACAACTTGGTCGCCAGTCTTTATGAGAGTGGTGATATCGCCATCTTCAAACCGGTCACACAGAGTCATATCGGCTAAGGCTGCGCCCTGGACAAGGATAGTGTTCGCGCTGTTGAACAGGATGGCCTTCGGCGCGATGCCACGTGCTTTCATTTCATGCAACATCCAGGCGGATGCGACCCCGCCTTTTGCGGTGTTGAGTACAAGAATCTTATCGACATAGGATTGCCCCGCCAGTTTATGAGCGGGCCGGGAAAATATTCCTTTAATCCGATCGAGATCGTATCGAGCCGAGAAGTTATCATTGGCGACCAGTGCTTCACCCTGGACTTTGCTTCCGGTCCCTTTGTGGCATTTCAATTCGCTCTTCATACGATCTCTCCTGCAATTGCTGAGTCGATACACACTTCCATACTGGCCAGTGCGGGCTGATACCCGTATCCGCTGATGATGTTAACGATTTTTGCCGAATTGCTGAGCAGGCTCTTCCAGTTATTCGCTTCGCCGAGCTCGCGTGCGTATTGGTTGTAAAAACAGGTTCCTCTCAGCACTTTTGCACCTGAATCTTCAATTCGATCGGTGAGGCCCATCCGGTCGCAGTCCGCCGCAACACTAGGTGAGGTGCATACGATCAGTGAGGTATTCTTGTGAATCCGCTTGCCACTGATGAGATCGGCGACCTGGCTCATTTCGACGAGCGATAGCTGAGGCGCAGCGAACACGACCACGTCAACTTTGTCCCCCTTGGTCCCAAAGTTACCCTGAAAGGACTCCATGTCCTTAGCGGTGATGTCCTGGGCGTCGGGTATGATGTCGCCGCAAACATCGTCAAGCGCCTGAGCCTCAGGGGTGATGCCGACCAAATGGAAGAGAGGTGTAGAGCCAAAGCTGGCCATCGCCGCCCCGAAATGCTTCAACTGATCCGATGTAGGGATCATTTGCAGTCCCTCCACAACGGGGACTTCCCAGTAGGAGCCTGATAAACGGCCTATGAGTCCGCCTAGAATCCCCCAATCGGTCAAGCCGACCGGCTGATGGCGGACAATAAAGCGTTTGGTTGCCTTACGGTTTTGATCCAGATGGAGCCCGTAACGGGGCGTTCGACCCGACAAACCTGCGGCCAGTGCGGAGGGACCGCCTTCAAAATTTGAGCGGGCGCCGAGCACACTGTTGCTATAGATCACCACACCCGTGTCCCCGAACGCCACATTATCCCCGAGCACGGGGGGCATGACCGTCTGGTAGTTAATGCAGGTATCCGTCATCAGAATGCCCAGCTTCTCGCAAGCGGCAATCGTACGGCGCTCAAGCTCGGCCATGGTTTCCGTCTGCCCGAGTTCCTTATAGTAGCTCAGGTCGACACCACGAGGGTCGGTAATCATCGGTACGCTTACGTGCCGCTGCTCTTCTGGATGACTGGCCAGCGATTCCAGAAACTCCACCCCGGCAACCCCCAAGGATTCCGTGTCGCCCATCATGTGGGCTTGAGAAACCGGAACCAGATCCGGTGCGTCGAAAACCTGGCCGACACGCAGCATATGCTCGATAGCCCAACGCTTGGGTTCGCCCATCTCCCCGGCCAGCATGGCCTTTTCTTCTTTAGTGAGTTTCATTGTTAGAGTTCTCCAGTTAATACAGACAGTGCAGCAGTTAATTAGGGTGCATGTTCAATTCCGGGCCTGGGAGGGCCCCAACCCGAAGACTGGTTCCCTTCAGCGGCCAGCGGAAATGCACTTCGAGTCCATAGCTTGATCTAAGCGCCCAACCAACCTCATTCCTACCTCATGGAATTTGGCAGCCAGAGGACGATCTCCGGGAAAAAATAAACCAAATAGAGCATTCCGATTTGAATCAGCAAAAACGGCGCGGCCCCGCGTGCTAGCGTACCAAGCTTGATCTTAGATATACCGTGAATGGTGAAAAGATTGACTCCAATCGGTGGTGAGATTTGAGCAATCTCCATGGCTATACAGGCAAATATGCCGAAGACGATGGGCTCCATCCCCACCTGTATTGCAACCGGCAGGAATATAGGAATAGATATAAGAAGCATGGCGGCGCTTTCAAGAAACATACCCAGCACGATGTAGGCGAGGATCATTAGGGTCACAGCCCCCACTCCACTCGCTGCCTCAATGATGGCTTGGGCGATCGCCTGGGGTACCTGCTCGAATGTCAGGAAATGGGCAAAGTACTGACCGAAAACGATGAGCATGACCAGCATTGACGTTGTCGCCGTCGCCATGACGGCGGCATCCTTAAGCTTGGCGAGTGTCAACCTCTTTTGCCCCGCGCCAAGCGCGACAACATATAGAACAGAGAGTGCACCAACTTCAGTCGGAGTAAAAATGCCGGTGTAAATTGCTGTAATAATAACGACAGGCAAAAGTACGACACCAATGGTCCGGCGCGTCACGGCGAGCTTATCCCGGGTTGTATAACTTAAGCTTGGCTCGGACTGAAGTGCCATGGCTGAAGTAGGGGAGGGCACGGTTGCACTCACGCTCAGTCCCGACTTTATTCGGGGCCTCGACAGGAGTACATATAGAACAAAAAAACTCATCATAATAATGCCGGGAACGACGCCGGCGATAAAAAGCTGGCCTATTGACGTTTCAGTGATTACTCCGTAGAGAATCAGCGGAATCGAGGGGGGTATAATGATTCCAAGCGTGCCCCCTCCTGCAACGAACCCACCTGCCCGGCGCTCGCCGTACCCCTCTTTCACGAGTAACGGAATGGCCACCAGTCCAACCGTAGCGGCGGTCGCAATGCTTGAGCCGGAAATCGCCGCAAAGATACCGCAGGCCGTTATGGTCGCAACCCCCAGCGAATTAGGGACAGAGCCTATCCAGGCTTTGGTCACTTCGAAGAGATCGGCACCCGCGTCTGTTCGTTGCATTATGGTGCCGGTCAAAATAAATAGGGGTAGCGCAACCAGTTCAAAGATCGATGCACCTTGCCAACTTGTCTGAATAAACGTGCGGAACACCAGCGAAGGGTCTTCAAGTAGCAGTGAAGCCACAAAGGCAGAGATCCCCATCGCTACAAAGACCGGTACCGTCAGCAACATGAGTAGGAACAGGAGGAAAATCGAGATATACCCCCCCCAATCGTAGAAGAATTCCATGTTGGGTAACCTCTGTTAGTCTACTTGGATATGCGGGAGGTCTTCTCTTCCACCCCGGCTGATGGCAACCAGTGTCTGTAGGAACAAGCCAACGCCACCCAAGGGAATGGCGATCTGTGGTATCCACATGGGAATTTCGAGTAGTGAGGCTGAAACTGTATCGTGGGTCCACGAATACCAGGCAAAGTAACTGCCGGAGGCAATGATGAGTACTGCAAATAGCAGCACCGAAAAGTGCGCAAGAAGATCGAAAATGCGGCGGTACCTGGGAAACAGGTCCGCAAGCAGGGTCACACGAAAGTGCGTGCCCGATTTAACCGCGAGAACATTGCCCATGAAGCCGAGAAAGATAAAGGAATATAGAGTCGTTTCAAACACCCAGATAGTTGGATGCCCGAACGAACGCATCACGGCTTCATATGCGATGGGAATCGATAAAAAAAGCATCAATGCAATGGAGATGTAGGTAAAAACCCGCCCAACGAATTCTGAGATTTGTATCATGCCCTGACTCCATGTGAGAGGCTGAGCAGGACGGTTAGCGTTCCGCCCCTCGCTCATGGCCCGTTAGGTTTAAGCCAAGCCAGATAGCGGCTTAGACCTCCGTCACCTAATCACTCACTCTCAATCATCTGCACAAGCTCAGCGGGGTATTGTTCCCGGGACTTCTGGGTGAAGGTTTCCAGCGCATTCTCCCAAGTTTGCCACGCCTCACTGCCCTGCTCTACTGCAACGACCTCATTTCCGTGTTCTTTGATCACATCGATAAGACGGCTTTCTTCATCGATGGCGAACTGCTGCATCGAGTCGCGGGCCTCCTGGGCTGACTCCACCACGGTCTGTTGCAGTTCAGGAGAAAGGGATTCGAATTTTTCTTTATTCATGACGTAGGCGTGAATCAGCGTGCCTAATACACCGTTGTGATCGAGCAAAAAGTCAGTCACCTCATAATGCTTGAGGCCCACCGCACCGCCGAGTCCTCCCATCGCCGCATCAACCGTTCCTCTTTGGAGCCCAGAATAAACGTCGCCAACACCCATGATGGTCGGTGCCGCACCAAGGGCCTGGATCACTTCACCCGCTCCTTTCGAATAGACGCGGACCGATTTGCCCTGAAAGTCGCTCGGACCATTTATGGGAAAGGTTGCAGAAATTACAGGCGGACCGATATCGAACATTGCCAACAAGACTGCACCCTGAGCCTGAAGCTCTTCATCGAAGTAATCGAAAACCGGATTGCCAGGCTTCAGGTTGTCCCGTGTCCACTGAATGGATTTGGTCCACAACGGAGACGTCAGGATCGAGACCTCAGGAATATGGCCGGACCAGTTGTCCATCGTAGTAAGTGAAATATCGATCGTACCTTGTGGGATCGCGGTCGCGACGAATTGCTGCTTGACCATTTCGCCACCAGCAAAAGAACGTGTTCGGATCTCGCCGTCGCTCTTCTCCTTAAGAAGCTCTTCGAATTTTGGAACGAATTGACTGACTTGGTAGTGGTTCGGGCTACCCCAGGACGAAATGGTTATACGCTCTGCGTGTGCCGTTGAAATTCCAGTAATTCCTGCAATTGCCAGGAAGATAGACGCTTTTCGGAATAATTTTGTCATTATATTTCCTCACAAGGGTATGATTTTTTATATGGTTTGTGGCGCGCAGTGGGCTTGGATTGCTGCGGCAGGCCCAAAAACTACGTAGTTAATACAGCATAGTTTTAGGGCTGCATCAAGGCTGGCAAGAAAATAATTCAGGAGGAGAACCTGGATGGTTAACCGCAGCACTTTGGTCCGCATGGTAGAAGCAGGAGGGCCAGCGCCGGTGCCCTCCAGTCTGTTCGGACTGGCCAGCTTGGTACTGGCGACCCGATGCAAGAACTGAGTTGAGGGGACCAGTGCACTTTGAATCTGGCCTGGCAGCCGGTTGCCCCGGCTGCCAGGGGCAACCAACCACCTGCGGTGGCTGGGTAAGTGACCGATGACAGATGAATGTGCCGCTCTGAACACTCAAGGTGCTCAGCGACGGATTGCTCAGCGGTTTCTTAAGGGCTGAATAGAAGTAAATTCAGCGGCTATCCTGGAACACTTCTTTCAGAGCGGAAAGTGTCTGGTCAACCTGTGCGCGAGTATGCTCGCAGGAGAGGAAAAAGCGCAGCCGCGCGCTCTTCTCCGGTACGGCGGGGTGCAGGATCGGCTGGACATTGATGCCGCGCTCGAACAGGGCGTGGGAGAGCCGGGCCGCCAGTGGTGAGCTGCCGACGATGACCGGCACCACGGCCGCGCCGATGCTGTGACCGGTATCCAGCCCCGCAGCCCGGGCGCGCTCGAGAAAATAGCGCGAGATCGCGTGCAGCCGCTGGACCCGCTCGGGCTCGCGCTGGAGTAGCCTCAGCGCCTCGAGCGAGGGGGCGGCGACCTGGGCGGGCATGCCCACGCTGTAGAGGAAGCCCGGGGCCAGATAGCGCAGGGTTTCCACCATGGCGCGGCAGCCGGCAATGTAACCGCCGCAGCCGGCCAGGCTCTTGCTCAGGGTGCCCATCCAGATATCGACATCCTCGGCTGCCGTGCCGAAGTGCTGCCGCAGGCCCAGGCCGTTCTTGCCGAGCACGCCGAAAGAGTGGGCCTCGTCGACCATCAGCCACGCCTGGTGCCGGCGCTTGAGCGAGACGAAGCGAGGCAGCTCGGGCACGTCGCCATCCATGCTGTAGAGCCCTTCGATCACGATCAGAACCCGCTCGAACTGGCCGCGATGCCGAGCCAGCAGGGCGTCGAGTGCATCAGCATCATTGTGCGGGAACGAGATGCGCTTGGCGCCAGAGAGCTGGGCCCCCACCAGCGAACTGTTGTGGATGTATTCATCATGCAGGATGAGATCGCGGGGGCCCAACAGGTAGCCGAGCGTCGACACGTTGGTGGCGTGGCCACTGACGAAAGCCACTGCATCCTCCACCTCGTAGGCCTCGGCCAGCGCCTGCTCCAGCTGGCGGTGGATGGGGCGCTCTCCCGACACCACGCGACTGGCGGAAACAGAGGTGCCGTAGTGCTCCACGGCCTCGCAGGCGGCCCGGTTGATGCGTGGGTCGCCGGAAAAGCCGAGGTAGTTGTAACTGGCGAAGTTGAGGTACTCGCGGCCATCGATCAGGCTAGTGGCCCCGGCATTGCCGTCATGTACCTTGAAGAAGGGGTCCGTCAGGCCGAGCCGACGGGCCCCTTCTCGCATCAGGGCGATCTGCTGATAGCCAGGAAGGGCGTCAAAGCGGGTGAACCGCTCTGGCACCGTGCTGTGCACCGCGGTGGATGGACGGGAGGCATCGCCGTGATGAGCGACGGCGGTTTCCGGCGGCCGCTGACGCCGGCGCTGTCGGGCCTGGGCCAGCAGTTGCTGCTTGAGGTCGGCGCGACGCTGGCTCATAACGCGGTTTCCTCGCTTTCGGTGAGGTGTGTGACGCCGTGCCGGCTGGCCAGAGAGGCGATCGATGCCTCGTCGGCCGGCTCCTCGTCGGTTTCGCCGTGGTGTAGCTTCTGGATCAGCACACCGGCCAGCTTGCTCAGCGTGGAAGCCTCGCTGAGTACCATCACCGGCACTTGAACGCCCAGGCGTGCCTCGATGGCAGTCATCAGCTCGACGCCCATCAGCGAATCGAAGCCCATGTCGTAGACTGAGCGGTTCACGTCGATCTTCGCTTCGTTGATCAGCAGGATGGCGGCAAGCTCAGCACGCAGCAGATCGGTGACGGCCCTGTGCAGTTCCTCGGGGGAGAGATCGGCGAACAGGGCGGCAAGGTTCTCGCCGTCGTCTTCGCTGTGCTTGCCGTCACCGGCCTGTCGGGCGACTTCGCCGAAGCGCGGCGCTTCGGCGCCGGGCAGGAACCGCGACAGGGCGTGCCAGTCCAGTTCGAGTACGCCAACCGTGGCGCCGAGCGATTCACCTCCGACCAGGTGTGTTTCCAGCACTTGCAGGGCATCGTCGGAGTGCAGCGCCGAGCCGCCCAGCCGCTCCTGTAGTGCTTCGCGTGTCCGCGTATTGCGCGCCAGGAAGCCGACGTCCTCGATTGCCCCCCAGCGCAGACAGGTGGCGGGCTTGCCGCGTGCTCGGCGGCTGGCCGCCAATGCCTCGAGCCAGTGGTTGGCCGCTACGTAGTTGGCCTGCCCCGGGTTGCCGAACAGGGTGGTGGCAGAAGAGTAGAGCACGAAGAAGTCCAATGCGTCGTTGGCGGTCAGTGCATCGAGATGTCGCGCGCCGTCGATCTTTGGCGCCAGCACGCGATGCATCCTCTCGCTATCCAAGTTGCGGATAAGGCCGTCGTCGATCACGGTGGCGGCGTGGATAACCCCGCGCAGTGGAGGCAGGTGGTCGCGGCAGCCGGCAAGCAGCGTGGCCAACGCCGCTTGGGTAGTGATGTCGCAGGCCGCGGCCACGACTTCGACGCCTTGCGCCTCGAGTTCGGCCACGCCGCGCTGGGCCTCTTCGCTGGCGGCACCGCTGCGCCCCACCAGGATCAGGTGGCGAGCGCCACGGCTGGCCAGCCACAGGGCGCTCTTCAGGCCGAAGCCGCCCAGGCCGCCGGTGACCAGATAGCTGGCATCATCGGGCAGCGTAAGCCGTTCGAGAGACGCCGGCTGCGGCAGGCTGAACGTAGGGGCCTGCTCATGGGTGACTACCACCTTGCCGATCTGTCGAGCCTGCTGCATGTAGCGGAAGGCTTCGACCACTTGCCGGTCGCTGAAGGCGGTATAGGGAAGCGGGGTCAGAGTGCCGTCATGGAACAGCGCCATCATCTCGGCGAAGAGCTGGCCGGTGAGTTCGGGCAGCTCCTTCATCAGCTGATCGGAATCAATGCCGAAGTAGCTGAGATTATTGCGGAACGGACGCAGGCCGATGCGGGTGTTCTCGTAGAAGTCGCGCTTGCCGAGTTCAAGGAAACGGCCGAATGGGCGCAGAGCGCGCAAGTTCTGGTTGATCGCCTCGCCGGCGAGCGAGTTGAGCACCACGTCGACGCCGCGCCCTGCGGTCGCTTCGAGGATTTCCTCGGCGTAGGTCAGCGAGCGGGAGTCGTAGAGCTGCTCGATGCCCATCAAGCGCAGGAAGTCGCGTTTCTCCTCGCTGCCCACGGTGGCATGGATCTCGGCTCCCAGCCATTGCGCGATCTGTATGGCGGCGATGCCCACCCCGCCGGCGGCGCCATGGATCAGTACGCTTTCGCCGGGGGCCAGACGTGCCAAGTGCTTGAGCGCGTAGTACACGGTGAAGAAGGTAGTGGGGATGGTGGCGGCCGCGGCGAAGCTGACCCCCTCCGGTATCGGGGCGATGGCCTGTCGGCTGGCGATCAGGCGATCGCTGAAGCTGGCCGGGCCGAACCCCACCACGGCGTCACCGATTGCCAGATCCTTCACGTCGGTGCCGATGGCGACCACTTCGCCGGAGAATTCCAGCCCTAGGGTGGGGCCGGCAAAGCCGTTTTCGATGGCCTCATCCGAGAGCAGCCCCAAGGTGTACATGACGTCGCGGAAATTGAGACCGGTGGCGTGGACCTTGATTTCCACCTCGCCGGGGCCGGGTTGAGGCAAGGAGCGGGGTTGCCAGGCCAGGTTGCGTAGCTGACCGGGCAATGCAAAGCCCAGACTTATGGCCTGGCGGGAATCCCGCTCGGCGCGTGCCGTGCTGCCCGGAGCAGGCTGAAGGCGAACGCGCGTGGCAAAGCGCCGACCACAGTCATCGAGCACCACCTCCGTTTCGGCGTCGGGTGTGATGAGCTCGGTGAGCAGCGCTTCCAGCACGGTGTCATCGAGGCGTGTCATGCCGGACGGAAGATCGAGCAGGCGCACCTTATGGCCGGTGGCTTCGTTGGCCAGCGAGCGGCCAAAGCCCCACAGTGCGGCATCGGTGCCGGGAAGCCCCTCGTTCTGCGACTCAGCCCTCACCGTTAGCGATTCACCATTCCCTCCCAACGACTCTCTTCTCTTTTCAAGCGCCTCACCACGCGCCCACATGGCGCCAACTCCTCGCGTTACCAGCCACAGGTTGGCTCGGTCCTGGCGGGATTCGAGTGCTCCGGCCCAGGCGATGGCCTGTTCGCAGCGTGTCTCTCCCCCGCGCAGGTCGACCAACCTGGCGCTGGTAGCCGCGGCATCGCAGCGCTCAACAATGCTGGCATGATGGCCGAGCCGCTCGAGCCCATCGGCAATCTGACGGGCTTGAACCAAGGTGGCCTCGTCGGCAATCAGCTGATAATCGCTCGCCTGGGTGGTTACCGCGTGCGTCTCGCTCTGGGGCAATTGCGCATACAGCAGGTAGGCGCCACGCGTTGCCTCCTCTTCCAGTGGCAGGCGATGCACTTCTGCGAGGCCCAAGGCGTTCAGTTGCGCGACGACCTCGTCCTGGTCGATGGCGGAGAGCAGGCTGCCTTCGTCTTCCAGGCCGGGGGTCGCCAGCAGGGCATCGAGCCACGCACTGGGGTGAACGCCCAGCACTAGTAGCTGGCTGCCAGGGGCCAGCCGCTCGATGACGGCCTGCAGCAGTTGACGGCTGCGCTCGCGGTGCCCCGACTCGATGCTCACCAAGGCCAATTGGGCCTCGGGGTGATTCTCGGCCGCCTGTTCGAGTCGCTCGACGTCGATCAGTGGGTTACGCTCACGCAGCTGTTCGGCTTGGTGCCAGGCCTGTTCACCCACCGTCAGGAGAGTGAGATCGCAGCGATCAGCATCGAGCAAGTCGCAGAGCCGTTCGCTGAGCGCCGGGTATGTCGGGCCAGCCTCGAGCAGGCGTACCCGCTGGCCGGCTGGCAGCTCGGTCAGCAGAGAGCCGAGGGCTTCACGCAATGCGCCGGCAATGGCTTGCCAGCCGGCGATGCCGATAAGTTGACCGGGGAGCAGGGCCAGCGCTTGGGAATCGAGCCCCAGGGCGCCGGCATCGGTATCTCCTTTGAGCAGCGCCGGCAGGTTCAGGCCGAAGCGGCCGAGGCGTTGCACCGGCGCGAAGTGATCGGGATAGTCGCGCACCAGGAGCTGCCAGATCGTCTTGGCGTCGACCTCCTCTTCTATTCTTGCCAGCCGCCAGCCTTGCTCGTCACGCTGAAGGCGGCCGGTGGCTTCCAGCTGACGGAGCAGATGGTCGAGCAGTCGCTGACCATTGAGGCTGGTGCGGGTGAGTTCCCGATACCTCGTATGGCTCAGGCTATCGCCATCCAGCAGCGTAGCCAGGGCTTCGATGGCAAAGGCATCGGCCAGGCTATCGAGCAGGGGATCGACTTCCGTGGCGTAGCGTCCGCCAGTGTGCCGGGCATAGCGATCGATAAGGTTCGGCAGGGCGGCATGCAGCGTGCCCGAATCGAGCGAGTCGGTTGCGATACGGCGCGGGGCCGGCGTCAACGAGACGTCCAGAAAGCTGATTCGTTGCTGCTGCTGTCGCTTCAGGCGAATCGCCTTGAAGCGGGTTTCGCTGAGTACGGCCACGGCACGGCCCTGGGCATCGTAGAGCTCGAAGTCGGCCGTGAACGAGTGCGGCGCACGTTTGATCAGGCGGGCCTGGGCCAGCACGGGGACGCCAGCGTTACAGCGATACTGGATGCGACCGGCGCGCACCGGCACGAAGGCCATGCCGTCGCTGTCGTGGCCAGCGTCTTTAGCCTGACGGGCCAGGAGGGGAATGAAGAGCTGGAAGGCGCTATCGAGAATGCCGGGATGCAGGTGCAGGGGGTCCCGGGTGCCGCAGATATCCGCGGGCGGCTCGATGGCGCCGAGGATGTTGTCGCCTTCGACCCAGGCCCGGGAGATCGCCTGGAAGGCAGGGCCGTAGTGCAGCCCCAGCCGCTCGGCTTCATCGAGATGCTCCGCCAGGGTGATGTCCGGCTCCCTGGAGGGCAGCGACGGCGCATGGCGACGCAGCAGGAAGCCACGGCTCTGCTCCATGACACGGGCCACGGCATTGAGCTGCCACTCGCTCTTGGCCAGCGGCTCGCGAGAGCGTACCTCGAGGGTGCCATTCTCAGGATGAAGCTTGAGGCGCATGCGACGCCCGTTGGGCGTATCGAGCAACAGCGGGGCACGGATCTCGAACTCTTCGAGATCGATCAGCGAGGCTTCGCGGCTATGGTGGGCGGCGGCAAGCATCAGCTCGACGAACCCGGCGCCCGGGAACACGGCGCCCTCGCCGACCACGTGGTCGGCCAGCCAGGGCAGGCGACCGGTATCGAGCTGGCTCTCCCAGGTGTCGGCTTGCTGGGCTAGGCGATAGCCCAGCAGGGGGTGCTCGTAGTGGCGCTCGAGCAGCCCTTGGCCGTCGCCGGTACCTGCAATCCAATAGCGCTCGCGTTGCCAGGGATAGCGCGGCAGCTCGACCCGCCGACCCTCGATGGGGAACCATCGCTGGGTGTCCAGCGGCATGCCGCTGAGGAGCGCCTGGCCGAGCGTGCGTGCCATGCATGCTTCGGCGGGACGCCCGCGCTCGAGGGTGCCCAACACTAGACCGTCGCGCTCGGCATCGCGAAGCGCGTCGCTGAGGTAGCGCCGCAAGATCGGATGGGCACCGATCTCGATGAAGAGGTGACACCCATCGACGATCAGCGAATCGATGGCTGTGGCGAAGCGCACCGGCTGGCGTATGTTGTGCCACCAGTACTCGGCGCCCAGCTCGGTACCGGGTAGTGGCGTGCCCGTCACAGTGGAGATATAGGGCAGTCGTTCGACACGTGGAGTGATCGATGCCAGCGAGTCGAGCACGCCGGCCTCAATGGGGTCCATGGCGGGGCTGTGGAAGGCGTAGTCGAGCGGCAGGCGCTTGGCCACGATGCCCTGGTCGGCAAGCTGACGTTCCAGTCGGTCCAGCGCGGTCGGCTCGCCCGCCAGGGTAATGCCGTGCGTACTGTTGATGCCGGCGAGATGGACACCGGGATAATTGCCGCTGGCCAGTACTTCATCGAGTGCCTCGGCACCCATGGCGACGGCGGTCATCTCACCCTGACCCCGCGTCTGGCCCTGGTAGAAGCTGCGGTAGTAAATCACCTTGACGGCGTCGGCCAGGCTGAGTGCACCGCTGGCCCAGGCCGCGGCGACCTCGCCCACGCTGTGTCCGACCACGGCAGCGGGTTCGATACCCTCTTGGCGCAGCATCTCGGTCAGGCCGACCTGGATGGCGAACAGCGTCGGCTGGGCGATCTCGGTTAACGCCATGCGGGAGGTGCCATCGGCCAGGGCCGCATTGCACCCTTCGAGCTCGGCGCGTAGCGAAAAACTGGCATAAGGCTCGAAGAGGGCATCGACAGTATCGATGGCCTCGGCAAACACCGGCGAACGCTCGAGCAGCACGGCACCCATGCGCTCCCACTGGCAGCCGTTTCCGGCGTAGACGAAGGCGGGGGCGCTGGGGTTCGCCAGACGCTGACCCAGGGAAAGCTCGGCAGGGGGCGCCTCGCTGTCGCTGGCGAACGCTGCCAGCACGCGTGATGCTCCTTCCCTGTGGGTAGCGAACAGCAGTGCCCCATGCGAATGGTGATCGCGGCGGCAATACAAGGTATGAGCGATGTCGTAGAGAGCGTCGTCGGTCTCGCCGAGCCACTGCGCCAGCCGACCGGCCATGGCCTTGAGTGCGGGTTCACTGCGTGCGGAGAGCCGCAGCGGCAGAGGCCCATGCTCAGCGGGATGACGGGGTGAGGCGGTGTCGGGCGGGCTCTGCAGGATGACGTGGGCATTGGCCCCGCCGAAGCCGAAGGAGTTGATGCCGACGGTCAGGCGCCCCTCCGGCTTCAACTGCCAGGGCTGGGTGACGATCCGCAGGTTCCACTCATCGGCCTTGATACGGGGGTTGAGACGGCGTACGCCGATCGTGGCGGGCACCTCGCGATGTTCGAGGCTGTGCAGTGCCTTGGCCAGGCCGGCGACTCCCGAGGCGGTTTCGAGATGACCCAGGTTGCTTTTTACCGAGCCGATGGGCAGCGGCATGCGGCGATGCTTGCCTAGCGCCTCGCCGATGGCGCGGGTCTCGATGGGATCGCCGACCGCCGTGCCGGTGCCATGGGCCTCGAGGTAGTCGATCTCGTCGGGCGCGATGCCGGCCTGGGCATAGGCTTGGCGCATCAGGGCTGCCTGGGCATCGGCGTTGGGCACGGTCAGTCCGGTCTTGTGGCCATCGGTATTCACCGCCGAGCCGGCCACCACGGCAAGGATGCGATCGCCGTCAGCCACGGCCTTGTCGTAGTCTTTGAGCAGGAACATGCCTGCCCCTTCCGAGCGCACATAGCCGTTGCCGCTTTCATCGAAGACCTGGCAGCGACCCGTGGGCGAGAGCATGCTGGCCTTGGTGAAGACGATGAAGCCGTAGGGATGCAGGTGCAGGCTGATGCCCCCGGTGAGGGCCATGTCGGTCTCGCCGTGGCGAATCGCCTGGCAGGCCTGATGGAACGCCACCAGCGATGAGGAGCAGGCCGTATCCATCGACATGCTGGGGCCGTGCAGGTCGAAGACGTAGGAAATCCGATTCGAGGCGATGCTGGAGGTGTTGCCGGTGGCCGAAGGCGCATCCAGGGCCGCCAGGTTGTCGGCCAGGCGGTAGGAGTAGTCGAGGCTGGCGATGCCGAGGAAGACTCCGCACGAGCTGCCCCGCAGGTGCGAAGGAGGAATACCCGCACTTTCGAAGGTCTCCCAGGCCAGCTCAAGCAACATGCGCTGCTGGGGATCCATGTGTGTGGCTTCCCGCGGCGAGATGGCGAAAAACTCGGCATCGAAACCGCTGACGTCGCCCAGGCTGCCGGCAGCGAAGGTGACGCTGGTGCCGGGGTGACGCTTGTCCGGATGCTGGAAGGCGTCGTGGCTCCACCGATCCGCGGCGACCTGGGTCACCAGATCCCGGCCGGCCTTGAGGTCGTCCCACAGCGTTTCCGACGTGGTGCCGGGGAGGCGATAAGCGGCGCCGATAAGGGCAACACGGTTAGTCATCACTGCTCCTGCGTACAAAAATATTGAGGCCGTCCCGGGCTATGGGCTGTATCGGCCCGGCTCTCGTTCTGCTGATCGGTGGCAAGCCGGTGAACTTCCTGGAGCAGGCGCTCGGCCAGGGCCTCGATGCGAAGGTCTTGCTGGGTTGCCGGGGCATTGGGCTGGGTCGACCAGATCAGGTAATCGGTGCTGCCGTCGGGTTCGCCGAGATGGCGATAGGTCGCATCCATGATGGGCACATGGTCGCCGTACCAGCACAGCAGGCCGGGGCGCTCGGCCTCCACAAGCCGCTGGCACAGCGTATCCACCATGGCATCGGCATTCTGCAAGTGGCGCAGGTAGACCAGCAGGTCATGGCAGGCGGGCTGCGTGGCGAGAAGACGGTGGCTGGGTGAGAGCCGTTCTGCGGCACCGGCATCGGCCCGCTCGAGATGAAGCGGACCGTGATTTTCCATGGTGATCACGAAGATGAATATCGGCTCGTCATCCGCGAGCTTGAGCAGATTGGCGACGCGCTGAGACAGCGCGGCGTCACCGATGTACTGTCCGTCGCGTTCGCTGACGTCGAACGCCTCGATATCGATGAAATGATCGACCCCGAGCCGGGGCAAGACCCTGTCGCGCAGGTAGAAACCGGCGGGATAGGGGTGCACGGCCACGGTGCGGTAGCCTAGCTTCTTCATGACATTCAGCAGGCTGGGCAGCGGCTGCTTGGCGAGCGCGCGATAGGGCGAGAAGCGGTGAATGCCGAAGTCCGTCTCATCGAGCCCGGTGAGAAAGGCGGCCTCGGTCCTGACCGTGTTGGCCCCCCAGGCCGGCACGCCGAGTCGGCCGTGGCAGAGGCTGCCGACTCGGGTCCTGTCCCAGGCGGGCAACAGGTCCGGCGCGACGGCCTCGCTCCAGCGGCGCGGATCGAAGAAGGACTCACTCTGCACGACTACCACGTTTGGCAGGCGGGCATCCTCCGGTAGCCTCGGCGTTGCTTTCAACAGGGACGGAGATGCCTGCGGTTCGAGAGGACGACGAGCCAGGCGGGCATAGGCGAAGAAGAAGGCGAACATGCCCAGTCGGGCCAGGTCACTGGCCGGATCAAGGTCGACGGAGGGCAGACGCCGCAGACCCAGTGTCAGCAAGCTCAGGGCGAGGAGAGTCAGGCCGACTACGCTGCTCAGTGCCTGGAGGGGTGGGGTGTAGCCCAACCACCATGGCTCCAGCCAGAAAAACAGGAGGATCGCCATGCCCCCGGCCAGGCTGGCGGTCACCGCGAGGCCAATACCGAAGAAGGGCAAATAGAGCCGAGGGTACTTCAGCATGTCGATGAAGTAGTCGAAATCCTGGACAAGGAAAGGCTCCTTGAGCGTCTTCCACTTCACATGGTTGCTCTGGATGAGCACCAGGTGCAGGCAGGTCGCGAAGCTGGCGGCGAACCAGGGGCGTTGCAGCACGACGAGCAGAGCGGTGAAGGCAAGGCTCCAGGCACCGAGGTGAACGAGCAAAGTGGCAGGCGGGCGGTGCCAGACAGGCACAATGACTGGCCGCACAAGCCGCTCGAGCAGCAGGCTGGCAAGCCAGCCTGCCAGCAGAGCGATCAAGGCCATGCTCATCGAGGAGCCCCGTAGCCGAGCCAGCGCACCAGGCGCTGGGAGAGGCCGGCGGGCAGCAGAGAGAGGCTCCAGCTCCCGAGACTGAGCGGAAAGGGAAAGCTGACGCGGGCCCGATTGCGCTCGATACCGCGCCGAATCGCTCTCGCCGCCCGCTGGGGTGGCCACTCGAAGGGCTTGGGGCCGGGCATGGCGGCGGCCATGGCCGAGCTGACATAGCCGGGCATGACCACGGTGACACCGATGCCATGAGGTGAGAGCCAGCCTCGTAGGGCCTCGCCGTACGCCTTGATGCCGGCCTTGCTGGCGCAGTAGCTGGGCGTCACGGGCAGGCCGAACCAGGCGGCCAGCGAGCTGAGGAAGACCAGCTGACCGCTGCCACGGGCCAGCATGCGAGGCGCCAGGACAGTTGCCATCTGCATGGGAGCCTGCAGGTTCAGAGCCAGTAGTCGTGTGCTCTTCTCCTGGGATTCCCCCTCACCGCGAGTGCCGATGTCTGTGTTCATACCGGCCGCCAGGATGGCCAGGTCGGGAAGACGGTCACCAACCAGTTCGTCCAGCCAGGCATCCAGGGCGCAGCTATCGGTGAGTTCGGCATACACCGGCGTGACCTTGGCGCCCTGTGCCTCACAGTCGCTTACGGTGGCCATCAGAGCCTGTCGATCACGGCCCTGCAGGAGAAGTTGGGTATCGCGTGCGGCGTAGGCGCGAGCCAGCGCACCGCCGATGGCACCACTGGCTCCCGTGATCAGGATCAGGCGGTTTGCAGCTGACATTCCAGCAGAGTCTCCAGCGGTGAACGTTCCGCGGTCAGGCGGCTGAGTGTATTGGCGACGGCCAGGTCGATGCCCGTGGTGCAATAAAACCCGCCATTTACTTGCACGGTGTGCAGCAGCGTGGTGCGAAAGGCCTGGTACAAGTCGCGCTGTGGTCGCTGCGGATGCTGCCAGAAGCTGTCCAGATCGCCTTGGTGTGTCAAACCGGGCATTGCGTATATCGGATCGCTCAAGGTCAGCGTGGGACAGCCATGTTCCAACGACACCAGGCCGCTGGTGCTGTTGACGGTGACCAGGCCGGTGGCCTTGGCAAGCAGGCGGTCGAGATTGCCGGCTTCCAGATACTCGATTCGATCGTTGAGTTCCAGGCGTTTGGCCAGCATCTCGATCTGGGACTCATAATCCAACAGGCCCATGTCGAGCGGATGGTTCTTGATCACCAGCCGGGCTTCCTGGGGAGCATGCCGAGCGAAGGAGGTCATGACATTCTCAATGACCTGTCCCATGTGCTCGAAGTCGGAGTGATCGCGCACCTGGGCATCGCCATTGAGTTGCAGCGGCAGCACGTAATAGGGGGCTGACTGGCGTCGTAGCCGCTCGATGCAGGCGGCATCGCCCCTATGGCGGCGCTGCCAACGCAGCCTGGTGAAGCGCTTGATATAGCCGAGGTACTCAACCGGCGCAGTGACTGGCGCATGGTTACGATAATGTCGGTAACCCAGCGGGTTGTAGAGCCCCGCGACGTGGTAAGCCACGTCCTGAACGGCGCGGACTCGAAACGAGGAGCGAAAGCGCACTGCAGTTGGCAGTGGGCCAAGACGTCCTGCTACATGACGGTACCAATCCGGATCACGCGGCAGCAGAGAGTGGCCATTGACTCCCTCCCGCTCGTGAGTGATCCAGAAGGGGCGCAGGTAGCCTTCCTCGAAGATATGGTTGCGAATGCCATGGGAACGAGCCTCAAGAATGGACGGCCGATGGACGGCGCGCCGATCCCCGAACATCACCTGATCGGTGATTTCATGGCGCTGCCAGATTTCCTTCAAGAACCCCGGGAGTTCATCCAGGGGCGCTCGGAATGCAATCTGCTGCAGGCCGCTGCGAAAGAGGGCGTCGCCGGCGTTGAAATTGAGGGCCGTGACGCGGTGTCCCTGCGCGTTGAGCTTAATGGCCAGTCGGCGAAAGAAAGCCGTGCAGGGACCTTGGAGCAGCAGAAAGGAGCGTCCCGAACGGTACATGTCAGTGCCTTCCGATAAACAGGTTGCGATAGCCGCGGTAGAGGCGGCGCGAAATCGGCAGGGAGAGATGAGTGGGGCGCTGCTGTTCCAGCCAGTCCACGACGGTCTCCACATTGACGATGTGCCCCGAGTGCGGCTCCACGTAGGTGGGGTAGAGAATCAGGCAACCGGCGACCAGCTCGTCCAGACTAAGCCGACGGTGACGGCGCGGGCACGTCATTCCGCGGTCATCGGTGAGACCCCATCCGGCATAGAACGGCATGCCGTACGTCACCACGTGACAGTCCCTCATTAGGGCCTCAAAGCCGGACAGGGAGCTCATGGTATGCAGTTCATCAACATGCCGCAGGAGATTGGTAATGCACCCGTTTGTTACCTGCCGGTTGAACTGCTGGGTGGCATGGCTGTCGAGCTGGCCCAGCCGTGCCCCGGTAACCACGTCTGGATGGGGCTTGTAGAGGATGTAGGCATCCGGATTGTCACCGCGCACCCGATGCAGCAGCTCACTGTTGGTGGTGACCTTTGGCGAGCCTTGGCGGAGCGATGCATCGCTCTCGACCTGTCCGATCACCAACAGGCACCGTTGACCAGCCGGTAGCTCGGGCAGCGGATCGCTGTTTCGCCCAACGTTGTATTTCGTCAGCCCCAGCTCGACCAGGCGTTGACGCAGCCGGCGTGCGCGTGTCAGCAACCTGTCGTTGAAATCCGTTTCCAGCAGAAGGTGCTCGAGGTCGCTGGGGCTCGACGGGTCGTAGTAGATGCCTCGGCTGTCGAGCACCAGCGAGAGGGGTCTGATCAAATCGACGCCCAGGCCAACGGAGCGGATGAACCCATCCTCGATCCGCCATACCGATGCCGGCGCATCAGAGGCTGGCTTCGTCCGGGTATCGTGCTGGCTGGACCAGACCAGCTGGCGTTCGTCGGGACCGGGGGCGGCATGCTCTACTGTGGCGACGTGGCGCAGACGGGCGCTATCCCCCAGGAAGTGACTTATAAACCTCTGCTTCCAGACCGAGAAGCCGACGCCGAGCCAGTTGCCGGCGAGTGTTTCGTTGCGCCGCTTCTGCTCGGCGATCAACTCAAGCGTGTCTTCGAAGCGGCAGCTCTGGCCTGTATAGGGATTGGCATAACGGGCATAACGCAAGTAAGCGGCATCGAAGAGCTGCTCCAGGGTTCTGGGTTGGCCCCGTCTCGCACAGGTCTGGCGATCTTCGGTCAGTCCCCAGCCGGCATAGAACGGCATGCCATGGCAGACGACACGCTTGCCGGCCATGAGGGCCTCGAAGCCGAGCTGGCTGGTCACCACATGCACAGTCTCTACCGCGTCGAGGAGGGCCCACGGATTGATGTCTGCGGTGATCAGTCGGCAGCGAGCCGGCAGTCCAGCCTGCATCAGGTGACCTTGTTTTTTGCCGGCGGCCACGTCGGGGTGGATCTTGACCAGGATCTCGGCGTCGGGATGCTCGGCGAGTGCAACCTCGAGCATCGTCTGGAAACGGTGGGCATTTGCCAGGCCGAGAGTAATCGAGGCATCACCGACAGTCTGGTCTACTACCAGCACGCGAGGGCCTGTGCCGGAAGGGAGAGGATGATCAGGTGCGTGGTTATATTTCGACAGCCGTAGCTGCCGCAGACGTGCCATTCCATCCCTTGCGCGCTGGAGCCTTTCTGGATCATCGGGCGCGGCGTGTATCAAACGCTCCAGGTCCGAGGGGCGTGTGGCGTCGTAATAGATTCCGGTTTGATCCACGACCAAGCTATGAGGAGCATGACCCATCACCCCCAGACCCCTGGAGCGCAGGAAACCATCCTCAATCGCCACGTAGGCAAGACCATGGCGCTTGGCTATCTTGCGTGCACGCGAGGAGGTCGACTTCATACCCCAGCCGATGACGGCCCCATAGCGAGAGGGCCGCAGCACTGGCAGTGACTTGAAGCCACAGTACTCGGGTAGACAAGCAGGCAGGATCGAGAGTCCAGCCACCCGACGGTTGGCGGTGATCGCTTGCGTACGGATTGCAATCAGATTGCCCAAGAGTGTGTTCCCTGCTGCGCGAGGCAGTCACCAGGCGCTGTCCGGCTGTCGTTGATGCTCGGTGGTATTCCCGGAAGTGCCCTAATTTTTCTGAAGGGCCGGAGTCTATCAGAAGTCAAAAAGAATAAAGGGTGAGATAGCGCAGGATTGTGGCCCTTATTGAACGAAGGGCGGCGTGGAAAGGCCGTTGGTGCCGCCTTCCGCCGCCCGTAGTGAGGATATGCCTATGTAGGTGGGAGGATGAGAAAGTTTGGCTGGTGGCGTAGTCTCAAACGGCTGGCGACCAGAAGAGTTCTTTTCCCTTCTTGACCAGTCCATGGCGAATACCCTGGAAAACTGATTTTTGCCGATGGGCCATGGCACTTTGTCCATCGGCATCCCGCACGTAACGCGCCAACGTGTTGGCTGGCTGGGTGCCATAGCGTGCTCCAGGGGAGGCGCTGGTCCAGATATGCCTGAGAGTGATGGCCAGTTCTGGTTCGTGACGATCAAGATAAGCCAGGCCAAAGGCACACGCTTCCAGCGTCAGGGCATGGTGATCGCAGAGACGCCATGCCAAATTGGGCTTGCCTTTCGAGTCGTAGGTGTACGTCTTTCCGATATCGTGTAGCAACCCGGCGACAAAACCAAGCTCCTGAAGCAGTCGAGGCATGTTGGGCTCGTTGAGTTGGATCATCGCCACGACGTTTCTGGCGACATCGACAGAGTGCTCCAAGAGACCGCCGGGATACGCATGGTGATGAGATCGACTAGCAGGCGCGTTGAGAAAGGATTCAAGGCGATCTTTGCGCTCGATTACCCGCCTGATGAAATGTTTGAGATGAGGCGAACTCAAAGAGCGCACCGACCCTACCAGCATATCAAGAGAGGACGGCACCGGGCAGTAGACGCGTGGCATGCTATTAAGTACTGGCTGAGCGTTGGCCTCGGCAGGGCAGGCCTTGTGAATATCAATGAGGCGCACATCAAGATTGAGCGGGTTCTTGGGGCAGCGAATGCCAGCTACCTTGATTAGATCAAGATATCCGATATCTTCCGGAACATGAACATGATCAACGTCCAAGCCGGCGATATGGTCACCCTCGAAGTGGCTGAGCCGAAGCCTGAGATAGGGGGTACCGTGGCTGTCGAAATCGACGATGCGTCCCGTCAAGCGGAAAATGCCAGTAAAATTTTCAGTGCAAGTAGGGGGATTACTCTTTTTCATGTACCGGCTCCTTGGCCTGAGAAATGGCGGTATTAACGAGTTTTTCAAAAGCTGAGCCATCCATGCGAGTGGCGTTGGGGATATAGCGTGAATAGACTTTGAAAAGCATGTCGGTTGAGGAGTGCCCCAGGACGCGAGCCACCCACTCAGGATTTTCCCCGGAAGCCAGAAAGAGAGTGGCAGCCGTATGACGAGTTTGGTAAGGCCGGCGCTTGTTTAAGCCAAGCCGTCGAAGCAAGGGATACCAGACGCGCTTGGTCACATTATTGTGGTCAAGAGGTTCGCCCTGGCGATTGCAAAAAACATAGCTGCTTCTTCCTTTTGTTGCCATGTACTGTTCTTTGAGAGCTTCACATACGGGACCCAGCATAGGGACTTCACGCTGGGATCCATCGGTCTTGGTGTATTCAGTCTCGCCTTGTATAAGCGTTTCCCGTACTAGTATCTCTTGCCTTTCAAAATCTACGCACTGCCACTTCAGGCCATCTATTTCGCCCGTTCGAAGTCCAGTATAAAACCTGACAATGTAGTAGTTTCGGTAGTCTTCGCGGACTTGGCTGATTATTCTATCCACTTCCTTGAGAGAAAAAGGCTCGATGTGACTCTTCTTTAGCTTGAGCGGTTTGATGTTCCTGTAGGGGCTCTCGAAGCCATACCGATCCGCAGCTTCATCCATGACCATTTTTAATATCGCCATGTGGCTGTTGATCGTCTTGGGAGAGAGCTTGATGTTTGCTCCCCTGCCTTTGCGGTTGGCGAGGCTGGACCGAAACTGCAGAAGGTCAGCTTTGCTGATCACCTTTATTCGCTTCGCTCCCAAGAGTGGCTTCAGTGAGTTGTCGATAATTGACTGAACATTCCTGGTATGAGATTTGCGCCACTCAACCTGCATCTCGCTGAACCACTGGGAAGAAAATTCAGCCAACGTGACAGAGGTGGAAAGGCTTTCGACTTCAGAAGTTTCATCTACGGTTGCCCGAGCTTGCTGAACCTTTTTCAGGTTTCCGCTGCCAGGGAAGAACTCGGCATAATCAAACTCATCGAGAAGAATTTTGGCTTCAATCCGCTGGAGCAGACACTCGACCTTCTTTCGATTGGCCGGTGTGTCATGCAGGGCAGTCTGCTCTCGGCAGCGCACGCCGTGAAAGAAGAAATCCAGGTAGAGTTTCCCCGTTTCCTTGCGTGCCCTGACCTTACCCATGACATACGGCTCCACCCGCCATGGGGATGCTCAAGTCATCGGCAGCCGAGCTGGCCATCATTTCCTGCTCGACCGCTTCCCAGAGGAACAGGATCTTCCGGCGGCCAAACGGCTTGATGTAGTGCTTGCCTTCAAGTAGGACGGTGTCCTTGAGGCACTGACGGATGGTGCGACAGTCATACTTGATGCGTGCCGCGAGTTCTTCCGTGGTCAGGTAGGTGAAGGAGGTATCCATCGAAAACGCCCTCGTATGGTGATAGCCTGAATCTACAAAAGGCATTCGCAGTAGCCAAATGCCATCCTGAATGACATTTTAGCCTGCATAATCACACTTGCAAGGGTTTTTTGTCATCCTGGATGCAAAAATTAACTCTTGGATGAGGTGGGCATGATCCGATGCCATTTGGCACGCCTGATGGGCGAACGCAAGATGAAGATCGTGGACGTGGCGAGGGAGACCGGGCTGAACCGCAATACCGTGACCCTCCTTTATAGGGAAACAGCGCAGAGGATAGATCTCGAAGCACTGGAGAAGCTGTGTCAGCTTTTCGACTGTGAAGTGGGGGAGCTACTGGAGTACGTGCCGGAAAATTCGTAAACCGGCAGGGCAGGGTGGGTCGAAGATAGGTTGTGACACTGTAGACGGAAGGTCGCCGGGTGTGGGCTGCTTTTGGGTACAACAACTATTGGCTGGACACAAGACCGTCACAATGGTGTCACAGCTGGACTTTAGAGTTAGAAACGAAAAAGAGGCGGATCAGCAATTGCCTGATCCGCCTCTTTAATATTTGGTAGCGGGGGCCGGATTTGAACCGACGACCTTCGGGTTATGAGCCCGACGAGCTACCAGACTGCTCCACCCCGCATCAACGTGAGGCGTATTCTACGCTTTTTCTGCGCTGTGTCAAGGTGAGCGACGTTGTTAGTGCAAGCGTGGCGCTTGTGTCCATAATCAGTGAGGGGGAAGCTTGAAGGCAAGCCCTTCTGGCAGCATCCTGTTATGGCTGGCTTGCCCCGGTAGGTCTAGCAATGAGACTAAAAAGCGTCATGATCAGGGAGGTGGAATATGACTCAAACAGCACCCGTAGCGTGGGTTACCGGCGGAACCGGGGGTATCGGTTCGGCAATCTGCCGCGGTCTGGCAGCTGCGGGCTACCACGTGGTGGCGGGCTACCATAATCCGGAAAAGGCCAAGACCTGGCTCGAGACACAGAAAGCCGACGGATTCGACAATATCTCTCTGTCGGGTGTCGATCTGACCGACTACCAGGCGTGTGAAAAAGGCACAAAGGAAATCGAAGCGGCACATGGGCCGATTAGCGTATTAGTCAACTGTGCCGGGATCACTCGCGACGGCACGATGAAGAAGATGACCCCCGAGCAGTGGCACGAAGTTATCGACACCAATCTCAACACCGTATTCAACACCTGCCGCAGCGTCATCGAGAGCATGCTCGAGCACAAGCATGGGCGCATCATCAACATCTCTTCGATCAATGGCCGCAAGGGCCAGTTCGGCCAGGTCAACTACTCGGCAGCCAAAGCCGGCATGCATGGCCTGACCATGGCACTGGCTCAGGAGACGGCCACCAAGGGCATCACCGTCAATACCGTGTCGCCCGGCTATATCGCTACCGACATGATCATGAATATTCCCGAGAACGTACGTGAAGCCATTCGCGAAACCATCCCTGTAAAGCGCTATGGCACGCCGGAGGAGATCGCTCGGCTGGTGGTGTTCCTGGCTGATAAGGAGTCAGGCTTCATCACTGGCGCCAACATCGATATCAATGGTGGTCAGTTCATGGGTTGAAAGCTGCTGAGCCTGCACGGGAGGCCCCTGGGCCTCCTGTTTTCGTCTTACAGCAGACGTCAGGGAGGTGGCAGGCGAGTAAGACGCGTGAGTAGCGAGTCGAGCTCACTCACTTCGAGTTGCCACTGCTCGGGAGAGACCGGCCCCGTCGCCAACAGGTTGCGCAATACGATACGAACCTCCTCGGCGCGACTCAGCTCGCGGCCTAGGCCTTCGTTGAGTCGCTCGACCTGGATGGCCAGACGCAGGGGTTCGTCATGCTGGCTGACACGGCCCATCGAGAGCAGTGATAGATGAACGCGCAGGCGCGCCAACCGTTCGCTGACTTCCTGAGTGGGCGGTGGATTTCGCCGCGAGGCGTTGCGCTGCTCGTGTGCGCTGTGCATGTCTTCGGGGAGGTCGAGTTCGGGGTCGAGGGAGATGTCTTCACAGGCGTTTCCCTCGAGGCATGCGGCATCTGCCGCCAGGTGAGCGTCGAGCAGGGAGCGGCAGGCCTGCCAGCGCTGGATCTCTTCCACTACGGCCAGGCGTGCCAGACGCTCACGGCGGGCGCGTACGATGCCGCTCCAGCGACGCCGCATGCCCTCCGTACGTCGTCCCGAGGGCAGCGGCTCTAGGGCCGCCGCCTGGCCGAGTGCCTGCTCCAGCACGTTACTGTCGGCATAGCGGGTAGGCTGCCAGGCATCGAGTCGATCGATGAGCGTCTGCATCTCGTCGAGACGCTGACGCGCTCGCTGCACGCGGTCGTCACGCTGGGCCTCGCGCATGGCGAATATCTGATCACAGGCTGTGCGGAACTCGCGCCATAGCGTCTGTTCCTCCCCACGCGGGGCGCGGCCTAGTTCCCGCCAGCTCTGCTGCAGGTCCTTGGCGCGTTCTGCTCGGGCATCGGGGGCTAGCGGGCGCTCGATCAGTGCCTGGGCCTCGTCGACAAGCTGCCGCTTGGCGTCGGCCACCTCCTTGGCGCGCTGGTCGATCAGGCTTTGCAGCGCAAAGCGGATGCGACCGAAGCGTCGCCCGATCGCTTGGGCCTGTTCGCGCGGCACGGGGGAGTGACGGCGCCACTCTTCGCGTGCCTGGTCACGGATGCGCCGCAGAGCATCCGGATCGGCGTCGGCGGCGGGCACGTCCAGCAGGGCCTCGAGCTGCTCGCACAGAGCGGTGCGTGCCTCCAGATTGCGCATTCGCTCGTCGGCCTGGCGCTCACGCCACGGGGCCAGGCGTTCGTGGATGCGGTCGGAGGTGCTGCGAAAATGTTCGGAGAGCTCGCGGCTGGCAGCAGCATCGCCGAGTCCCTTCCAGTCGCGCACTAGCTGGCGGTGGCGCCGGTCTAGCTCGGCTTCCGTGATGACGGTGTCGCCAGCGAGCTGATCGATGGCCTGACACAGCTGTTCGCGCTTGGGTCCCGCAACGAAACCGCGCCAGTCGCGTAGCTCCGCGAGACGGGCGCCAAGCCGCTTGAGCGTGGCTTGATGTGGTCGCAGGCTCGCCGCGGGCAACGAATCGGCTCTATGCCTGAGACTCTGATGGAGGCGACTGGCGCCCTTGAAGGCGCCATGGTCGAGTAGCTTTTCCAATTGGGCAAGGTCCTGAGCGAAGCGCTCGAGGCGTGCCTCGAGGGCCTCTTCCTCCGATTCCTCTCTGCCTGCCAGCAATTGCTGCGCGCGGGCGAGTAGCGGCGTTGGCGGTAGCGAGTCGGGCCAGTGGCAGGCTTCGAGACTGATTCGCAGCCGCTCGGCGTCCTTCTCGCGCAGGGCTTGCTCGATTTCAGCGACATGACTCTCGAGGCGCTCCCACGCAACGAGAACTTCATCGTAATCGTGCAGCACGGTGTCGTAGCGTTGGCGCAGCGCCTCGTCGGTCACGTGGAGGTCGGAAAGTGCTTGCCAGCGGCTGGCCAGTAGCACTTTCTGGGCACGCAGACTGGCGATGTCCTGGCCGGTCACACGATCGCCGCGGGGCAGGCCGGCGAGGCTCTCCTCAAGTGCCTCGAGCAACGCTTCCCGGGCTTCTGCCGCCTGTTCCCGTCGACGGTCCGTCTCGGCGCTGGCGTGTTGCTGGGCTTCGTGATCCGAGATGACCTTGCGACAGCTAAGGCTGGCCTCCTGAAAGCGACGTTCCTGGTCGATACCGGGCAGGTCGTCGAGCGCTTCCCACTCGCGCACCAAATGCCGGAACCGGCCCGCATAGAGGGGCTCCCAAGGCGCCCTGGCATGCGCCTCCAGCTTTGCCAGCAGCGTTTCGCGCTGAGCCCTTGCTGCGGCCAGCGAGGCGGCATCCGTGCGCAGCCGGTTCAGGCGTTCGCGCGCCTGGCGCACCACCTGTCGGTCACGGCGCGCTTGCTGAACCAGACGCTGCAGGCCGACTTCGCTGGTGACTCGCGTTGCGGCGGCGTGACGCACGGCGGCGATGCCATTGTCGCAGGCCTGCTCGATGAGGTCCTCTTCCGCTGTCAGGCGAGCGACAGCGGCCAGGCGCAGTTGCTGATTATCGCCTTCCAGCGCCAGGCGCGACAGCAACTCCCTGTCGTCGAGCCGTTCGACGATGTTCAGGCGCTGGGGTAGATCGAGGCCGCCGCTCTGGCCGCTGAGCAGTACGACCAGGCGGCGGCGTATCTCGGGCAGCTCCGGCTGGCGGCCCAGGAGTTCGAGGAGCGTCTCGAGTGAATCGACTCTTTCCAGTGCCGCCTGGCGGACGGAGGCTTCCGCATCGAGGCATAATGCTTCCAGGGCCTGGCGCTGTTCCGGGCGTGCGGGGTCGAGCCGGCTGATGGCCTGATATCGCACCTCGGCGTCGGGGTGCTGCCAGCGCGGGGCGAATAAGCGGCGAAGGAATCCGGGCATGAGGCATCCTGCAAGTGAGAGGCGCAGCCGATTGCTGTGCAAGCCGTATTGTTGCTGTCGAGTCGGCGTCTTTCGTCTAAGGTATGTTATCTAAGCACGCGCCGCGGTTATGGAAAAGCCTGCCGGAACAGGAGCGTGTAGACAAATGGCGACAATGGCCGCCGAGCCTTGGCTGGCCGTATCATCAGTTGCAGGGGGGATGGGAGTCGCTTAGCTTTAGTCCCACGACCCGACAACACCCGAGTGGAGTCCGGCAATGAGCCTCAAAGTGGACAGGGCAGACATGGCATTCACCTTCAAGGGGGGCATGCTGCCCATGACGGTCATGGAATTGGCTAGCGCGGATCCGGAGCAGATCCGCGAGCAGCTTTCGGGAAAGCTTAGTCAATCCCCTGCCTTCTTTCAGCATACCCCTGTGGTCCTCAGCGTCGAGAAGCTCGACGAGCCTCACCTGGCTCTGGAGCGGATCTGTGCCGTATGCCGTACCCACAAGCTGCTGCCAGTGGCGGTACGTGGCGGTGCCGACCCCGTCAAGCAGTCGGCGTGGGCGCTGGGCTTGGGCTGGTTCCCGCCCTCTGATGGCGCGCGTGCTCGCTCGCTCGAGGAGGTGCCGCCCGTTGAGGCGGAGGCACCAAGCGAACCCGAGGCAACGGCCTCGGCGGCCAGCGGCGGTCGAATCTACCGCGGTACGGTACGTTCTGGGCAACAGGTGAGTGCGCCCGATGGCGACCTGGTGGTCATCGGCGCCGTCAATGCCGGGGCGGAAGTGCTGGCAGCCGGCAGCATACATGTCTATGGCGCCCTGCGCGGCCGTGCACTGGCCGGTATCCACGGTGATGTCGAAGCCGGCATTTTCTGCCGCGAGCTGCGCGCCGAGCTGCTTTCGGTGGCGGGTAACTACAAGCGTCTCGAGGACATCGACCCGCATCTGCTGGGCTCCTCGGTTCAAGTCGCCCTGCGCGATGCTCAGTTGGGGATTACCTCGCTGGCCTAGGCGGTTTACGCTCTCTTCGTCTTACTTCGTCTATCCAAAGGAACGTGCAACTTGGCCAAGATTATCGTAGTGACCTCAGGCAAGGGTGGGGTCGGCAAGACTACCAGTGCAGCGGCCATCGCCACCGGGCTGGCGCTGCGAGGCAACAAGACCGTCGTCATCGATTTCGACGTAGGGCTGCGCAACCTCGACCTGATCATGGGTTGCGAGCGCCGCGTGGTGTATGACCTGGTCAACGTGATCCAGGGAGAGGCCGGGCTCAACCAGGCGCTGATCCGCGACAAGCGAGTCGACAACCTGCATATTCTGCCGGCCTCCCAAACTCGCGACAAAGATGCGCTGACGTCCGAAGGCGTCGAGAAGGTGCTCGATACCCTGGGTAAGGACTTCGATTATATCCTCTGCGATTCCCCTGCCGGCATCGAGCGCGGCGCTCAGTTGGCCATGTACTACGCTGACGAGGCGATCGTGGTCACCAACCCCGAAGTGTCGTCGGTGCGTGATTCCGATCGCATCCTCGGGCTGCTCGCCTCCAAGACGCGGCGTGCCGAGCGCGGCGAGGATCCCGTCAAGGAGCACCTGCTGATCACCCGCTACAATGCGACCCGGGTCGACCATGGCGACATGCTCAACCTCGAGGACATCCGCGAGATTCTCGCCATCGATCTGATCGGCCTCATTCCCGAGTCCGAGGCGGTACTGCGTGCCTCCAACCAGGGTGTGCCGGTGACCCACGACGACAACAGCGATGCGGGTCAGGCCTACATGGATACCGTTTCGCGCCTGCTCGGAGAAGAAATCCCGCTGCGATTCCATGAGCTCCAGAAGAAGAGCCTGCTGAGCCGCATGTTCGGAGGAGGTCGCCGGTGAAGTTACTGGAATTTCTGAAGCGCGAACGCAAGAAAACCGCCTCGGTGGCCAAGGAACGGCTGCAGATCATCGTCGCGCATCAGCGCAGCCAGCGCGGCCAACCCGACTACATGCCGATGCTGGAGAAGGAGCTGCTGGAGGTGATTCGGCGCTACGTGCAGGTCGATGACGACGCCATCAACATCAGCCTGGACAGCGAGGACAACTGTTCGGTACTGGAGCTCAACGTCACCCTGCCGCGCAGCTGAGTCGCTGGTGAGGTTATGGTAGGCTGTGCCGCTCAGGACGCAGTCAGGAGACACCGCGCCCATGGCGAAGCCCAATGCCGCCCCGATGACCTTCCTGTGGCACGACTACGAAACCTTCGGCGCCGATCCTCGTCGTGATCGGCCTTCGCAGTTTGCCGCGATACGTACCGACAGCGACTTCAATGAGATCGGTGAGCCGATCGAGCTCTTCTGCAAGCCGAGCGATGATTACCTGCCGCATCCCCAGGCATGCCTGATCACCGGCATCACGCCGCAGCAGGCGCGTCGGCGCGGGGTGCCCGAAGCCGAGTTCGCCGGGCGCATCCATGCGCTGATGAGCGAGCCCGGCACCTGTGCGCTGGGCTACAACAGCCTGCGCTTCGATGATGAAGTGAGTCGCTGCCTGTTCTACCGCAACCTGCTCGATCCCTACTCCCGTGAGTGGCAGAACGGCAATTCACGCTGGGACCTGATCGATGCGGTGAGGGCCTTCCATGCCCTGCGCCCGGCGGGTATCGAGTGGCCGCGCCGCGAGGACGGCTCGCCCAGCTTCCGGCTCGAGCACCTGACCGCGGCCAATGGCATTGCCCACGAAGGTGCTCATGACGCCGTGGCCGACGTGCGTGCCACCATCGCCCTGGCGCGGCTATTGCGGCAGCGTAACCCGCGCCTCTTCGACCACCTGCTGGCGCTTCGCAGCAAGCGAGAGGTGGCCAAGCGCCTCGATATTTCCGCACGCAAGCCGGTGCTGCACGTGTCGCGTCGCTACCCGGCCAGCCGTGGCTGTAGTGCCCTGGTGATGCCCCTGGCCGAGCATCCCACCAATCCCAACGGAGTGATCGTCTACGACCTGTCAGTCGACCCTCAGGCCCTGCTCGAGCTGAGTGCCGAGGAGATCCGCCAGCGGGTCTTCGTCAGCAGTGACGATCTGGCGGAAGGAGAAGAGCGTATTCCGCTCAAGGTCATTCATATCAATCGCAGCCCGGTGATCCTGCCTGCCGCTGCGCTCAAGGACGTGGAGGGGCCGCGCCAGGGCGAGTACGGCGAGATCGTCGAGCGGCTGGGGTTCGACCTGGCCTCTTGTCGCGCCAACTGGAAACGTCTCGCGACGAGCCTCGAGGCGGCGCAGAAGGTGAGTGAGGTCTTCGCCCAGCCGCCCCCCGATGGCCCCCATGACCCGGATCTGATGCTTTACAGCGGCGGCTTCTTCTCGCCTGCCGATCGCCAGCAGATGGAGCGGGTGCGCGCAATGGCTCCCTGGGATCTGGTGGATGCCAGGTTCGCCTTTCAAGACCCCCGCCTGGAGGAGATGCTGTTTCGCTACCGCGCGCGCAACTATCCCGACACTCTCAGCAGCGAGGAGCAGGCGCGCTGGGAGGCCTACCGCTGGGAGCGCATGAACGACGGCGCCGTAGCCGGATTCACGCTCAAGGATTTCGCCCGCGAGATCGAACGGTTCAACCAGGTAACGTTGAGCGACCGTGACCGCCAGATTCTCGAGGAACTGGTCATGCATGTCGAGGGGATGATGCCGGCCCAGGCCTTCGGCTGATCTCGACGCTTGCCTGCTTAAAAAACTGCGCCTGGCCATTTGGCCGGGCGCAGTGGTGTGAAGCTTTACCAGAATCAGTCTTTTGCCTCGGGTAGTGGCTCCAGGTGCCGGCTCAGGGCTGCGACGTCGCTGGGCTCGTCACCCGGGTCATAGGCAACGATGGCGCCGGGCGACTCGAGCAGCCTGGGCCAGGTTTCGCGCAGGTCGTCGGCAGAGACTGCCAGCACCCGCTGGGCCAGGCGCTCGCGGCGATCGAACTGAGTATCGCCGAACGACAGGGCACGCCATAGACGGCTGGTTCGCTCCGACAGGCTGGTATCGCGCTGTAGCAGACTGTCATGCACCGCCTGACGGTAGGGTGCCAGGTCTGCGTCCTGCATCGCAGCCAGACGCTGGCTGAATTCCTCGAGGAAGGCGTCGATATGGGTCTGGATCGCGCCGCTCGGAGTATCGGGAGACTGTACCAGCAGACTCAGCCCCGGGGCGTCGAGCAGTGGCGAATAGCCGGCGCTCACCACGTAGCCCAACTGCTTTTCGGTGCGCAGACGCTGGTAGAAGGGCGTGTCGATCACCTGCCCCAGCACCGAGAGGCGTGCCTGGGCATCGAGCGAGCGGTCTTCTCCCTGCAGGTAGCGCAAAACCAGCGACTCCTCGCGGGTCGTGCGGGGGTGCAGCGTGGGCAGGTCGGCTTCGACGCGCAGCGGCGTCAACTCGGGTATTGCCTCCTGGGGTAGTGTGGGAGCGAGCATTTCGGCCACGAGGCGTCCTTCGCGCCGGGCCAGCTCGGCGTCGAGATTGCCGATGGCAAGCGCCTGTAGGCGCAGATCGCCAAGGAACTGCTCGCGAAAATCGCGAAGGTCGTCCACCGTCAGGTCGCGGCTGGCTTGCAGCAGGCTGTGAGATGGCCAATGCGGCCGCATTAGTGCTTCGGCCAGGGTGCGGTGTCCCTGACGGAACAAGGCCGACTGGGGAGCGTTGCGCCATTCGCGCTGCAAGCGGTAGCGCACCCGCTCGAAGCTCGCCGCGTCGATGTCTCCCTCGAGCAGCTGCTCGAGGGTGCGACGCATGACCCGGTCCTGGCGATCGCGCCAGCCGGAAAAGGCCAGCGTGATGCCGCGGGCATGAGCGTAGGCATCGACATCGTGTCCGGCCAGGCGCGCCGCATAGAACTCCTCGTTGAGGCTATCATCCAGCCAGCCAGCCAGCAGGTCGGCCAGCACGGCGTGGCGTGGGTCGCTGCTGGCCTGCGGATTCTGCAGGCTGAAGCGCCACTCCACCTTGGGTGAGTTGAAGCTGGTGTCCGCCATGTGCCATAGGCCGAAACCCTTTTCATCAAGCAGTTGAGTGGGCCGCTCGTCCTGCGCGTCGAGCAGTGCCAGATCCTCGGCAATGAAGGGGTTGGGGGCGGGCAGGGTGAGGCCCGCCAGTGGCTGTGCTTCGTCCAACTCCGGCTCGACTAAGCGCCAGGGCGTGTCGAACCAGGGCGAAGTCCGCTCACCCTCGACGTCGGGCCCGCTGTAGACACGCAGCAGCGACTCGGGACGCAGGGCATCGAGATACTCGTCGACCAGTTCGCGATCGAAGCCATCCATCCGGTAGGCGGCATACTGCACGTCCTCCACCGGAAAGCGGGCCAGGTTCATGGCCAGGCGCATGGCGTTCTGCAACGACGAGCCTTGCTGCTGGAAGCGGAACTGCTGTTCGGCAAGCTGAGCCTGCTCGGCATAGCGCCACTCCTCCAGGCCGCTTTCCCGGATCTGTTCGATCGCGGCGAATAGCGTCGCCTGGATATCGTCGATGCGCTCGGCGCCGGCAGGCGTCAGGCTGACCCTGACGGTGAAGAGTGCATGACGCTCGTCACCGCGGCCCACGCCGGCAGAAAGTCCATCTGCCAGCCCGGCCTCGCGAAGTAAGGCGAACAGGCTGCCTTCGCCTTCGTGACCCAGCAGGTGGGAGAGAAACTCGGCGGGCTTGTGGCGATAGTGCTGCAGCGGGTCCGGAATCGGGAACATGAAGCTCACGTGGCGGCTGTCGCGTATCGACTGGAGCGCCACATAGCGCGGCAAGTTCTCCTCTTCGATCAGCGGTTCCTCGATCATGGGGCGCTCGAGGCCGCGGTCGGCGATGCCGGCGAAGCGCTCGGTCACCATGGCTTCCAGTTCGTCCAGCGGTTGAGGTGCGACCACCGCCAGGTGCATGACGTTGGCATCGTAGTGGCTCTGGTAGAAATCGATTACCCGCTGGCGCAGGGAGGGTTCGTTCTCGGGTCGATCGGCCAACGTTTCGCGGCTGCCTACCGAGAAGCCGGTGAGAGGGTTGTCGCTGTTGAGTACCTGGTTGAGCACATCGTTCTCGCGCCGACCGTCGTCGCGGATGCGTGACATGTACTCGGAATGAACGATGTTGCGTTCGCTTTCCAGCTTCTCGGGGTTGAACAGCGGAGAGAGGAAGAATTGGCTAAAGCGGTCCAGCGCACCGGGTAGTGCCTCGGGCTCGATGTCGAAGAAGTAATTGGTGTCCTGCGGTGCGGTGAACGCGTTGTGGCTGCCGCCGTGACGCTGCAGGTAGCCCTGGTAGGCGTCGGCCTCGGGAAAGGGCTCGGTGCCGAGGAACAGCATATGCTCGAGGAAGTGGGCTAGCCCCTGCAGATCTTCCGGGTCTTGTGCGCTACCCACGCCCACATTCATCGAGACGGCTGCCTGGTCGGCCTCGGGGTCGCTGACCAGCAGCGTGGTGAGTCCGTTTTCGAGCAAAAGCACGCGATAGTCGCGGTTATCATGAGGGCTGACGTGAGGCAGCACGACCTCATCCACCGCCTCCTTGGGAGAGGCGCTGGTATCGTCTGGCTGCTGTGCCTGGGCGAAACCAGGCAGCAAAAATCCAATCAGCAGGAGGCTTGCAAGCCAGGCTGGCAAGTATCGGCGGCCTGACCAATGCAGGGGCGGGCGGGACTTGAACATCTTCTCTCCTATTGGTTCCAGCGCAGCATGGGGCCCGTCGGATGGGCGCAGGCAGGATCCTGGTTGGCAGGGTCGTTCACCCTTCTTGATACCGGAAAGGCGCCCAACAGTTCCCGAGGGGCAGGCCGAAGTAGCGCGCGGGCGGCTTCCGGCGTCGTTCGCGGATCGAGCCAGCGCATGGCGTCGTTGGCATCGATCAGGGCGGGCAGCCTGTCGCTGAGTGGTGCCAGGAAGTCGTTGGTCGGGACGGTGATCAACGCCATCGAGTCGGCGTGCTCGGTCAAATCGGTATGGTAGCGACACCAGATGCTGGCCAACAGCATGGGGCCACGATCGACACGGGTCACCAAAAAAGGTTGCTTGAAGCGTGGCTGGGCTCTCCAGACATAGACGCCCCCCGCCGGTATCAGGCTGCGGCGGGCGATGAAGGCATCGCGGAACATGGGGCGGTCATCGAGCGATTCGGCCCGGGCACAATGGGGTGCGTGATCGAGTACGGTCAGCCAGGAGGGTGTCAGCCCCCAGAAGACCTGGCTCAGGCTGGCGCGACCGGCTTCCAGTCGAATATGCGAAATCGGGCGCCTCGGCGCCAGGTTGGTGGCGGTCAGCAGGGGTGTCTCCCGATACAGTTCGGGCAGCAAGCGAGCCATGTCGAGTGGTGGAATGTAGAGGCGGCCGGCCATGGAGTCTCCGGGTGACGGGATGGCGTCAGGTTAGCCAAGCCGGGGAAAACAGAAAAGGGTTGGTGCGCAGTGGTCGAAAACAGTGTTCGATGTGCGCTATCCTAAGCTACCGGGCGAAGCACTGTCGCCCGTGATGTGCAACCTCCGCGAGGAACCCGATGGCTCGTCCCCGACAGCATGCTCCCGAAGCGCTCCATGCCCAGGTCATGGCCGCATGCGATGACTGGCTGCAGGGCAACCCCGTGCATGCGCTCTCGCTGCGCGCACTGGCGCGTGAGGTGGGCTGTGCGCCGAGTACGTTGCTCAAGCTCTACGGCAGCTTCGGCAACCTTCTTCAGCATGTGAACATCGAGACCCTGGCTCGGTTGCGCATGGTCATCGAACCGCTGACCGAGGGTACGGAACCCGAGAGGCAGATGCGTGCCCTGGCGCTGGCCTACTGGCAGTTCGCCCAGCGCGAGCCGTTTCGCTGGCAGCTGCTGTTCGATTACCCACTGGCCCAGGAGGGTGAGCTCGACCAGCGCCAGTCGGACATGATCGAAGCGCTGTTCCTGCGCATCGAGATGAGCCTCAAGGAGTATCAGCCAGCGCTCGGCGACCTGGAGGCCAGGCGCCTCGGGCGCACCCTGTGGGGCAGCGTGCATGGCCTGGTGCAACTGGGGCTCAACGAACGCCTGGGCTACTGGCAAGGGCAGCAGCTTGAAGTGCCGGAGCTGCTCGATCAACTGCTCTTCACCATCCTCGCCGGCCTGAGACACAGGTCCGATATCGCGTGACGCTCGTGGTGTACGGGGTGCTCGGCTCCCTGTTGTTGCTGGGGAGCTGGCGTGCGGCTCGTGCGCCGCGACCGCTCATCCGCTTTCTCATCTTCCTGCTGATCCATTGTTGTTATCGGCTGCGCCTGCGTGGACGTGGCTTCATTCCGGTCACCGGGGCGGCGGTAGTGGTGTGCAACCATGTCAGCTTCATGGATGCGCTGATCATGGGAGGGGCTAGCCCACGTCCGCTGCGCTTTCTGATGGATCGGCCGATCTACGAGTCGCCCTGGCTCAACTGGCTGTTCCGCCTGGTCGGGGCGATTCCGGTGGAGTCCGACCGGCGCGACCCTGGCAGCGTGCGCCGCGCACTGGAAGAGGTCAGCCGGGCGCTGCGTAGCGGCGAAGTGGTAATGCTCTTTCCCGAGGGACGCTTGACACCGGATGGCGAGGTGCAGGCATTTCGCCGTGGGCTCGAGATGATACTGGCACGCGATCCGGTGCCGGTCATCCCGGCCGGGCTTTCCGGTTTGTGGGGCTCGTGGACCTCGCATCGCGAGGGCCCGGCGCTGTCCAAGTGGCCGCGGCGCTTTCGTGCCAGGGTGGCGCTCTACTTCGGTAAACCGATTCCTTCAAGGCTGGCGCGTCGTGATCTGCTGGAGGCGCGGGTGCGGGCGCTCAAGGCCGAGGCCGATGGTTGGGCCTGTCCGCTCGAGGCGCCCTCCTCGCCACGGCAGCGCTGATCACGGCTGGCGCTGGCGGCCGCTGCGCACAACCTGCCAGCAGCGTGCCGAAGTGATCAGATTGTCGCGGACCTCGAGAATTTCCATGCGAACATTGCCTATCTGCAGGCAGGCGGGTCCGTCGGGGAAGGCTTCCAGATGTTCCAGAATCAGGCCGTTCAATGTCTTGGGGCCGTCGGTAGTCAGTTTCCATCCCAGGGCCCGGTTGATATCGCGAATGTTGGCGGTGCCGTCGATCACGTGGCTACCGTCTTCTTGGCGATGAATCTCCTGGTCCTGGCCGGCCACGTCGGTGGTGAACTCGCCGACGATCTCCTCGAGGATGTCCTCGAGCGTGACCAGTCCCTCTACATCACCGTACTCGTCCACCACGATGCCGATGCGGCGCTTCTGCTTCTGGAAGTTGAGCAGTTGGGTGTGCAGCGGCGTCGACTCGGGGATGAAGTAGGGCTCGCGCGCCTCCTGCACGATCGAGGCCTTGGTCACCTCATCTCGTGACAGGAAGCGCGCCGCATTGCGCAGATGCAGCATGCCGATGATGTTGTTGATATCACCCTTGAACACCGGCAGTCGGGTATGTTGGCTGGTGCGAATCTGGGCCAGGATGGCTTCCAGTTCATCGTCGAGGTCGATCCCCACCACCTCGTGACGCGGCACCATGATGTCGTTGACCGTGACGTTCTCGAGGTCGAGGATTGACAGCAGCATCGCCTGGTGGCGACGTGGAATCAGGGTGCCCGCTTCGTGCACGACGGTGCGCAGCTCATCGCGGGTCAGGCTGTCGGCGCCGCCTTCGATGCTCTTGACCCCGAGCAGGCGCAGCAGGCCGTTGGAGACGGCGTTAACCAGCCATACGAGAGGGTAGAGCAGCTTGAGCAGCGGTTCGAGTATCAGCGAAGAGGGGTAGGCGACGCGTTCGGGCTTGATCGCGGCATAGGTCTTGGGGCTGACCTCGGCGAAGATGAGGATCACGATCGTCAGGATCAATGGAGCGACCGCGGGGCCGGTGACATCGCCGAAGAAATGGATGGCGAGCACGGTGGCGATGGCGGCCGCCAGATTGTTGACCAGGTTATTGCCGATCAGGATCACGCCGATAAGCCGGTCCGGGCGTGCCAACAGCCGCAGGACCCGGCGAGCCCGACTGTCACCGCTATTGGCCTCGTGATTCAGCCTATAACGGTTGATCGACATCATGCCGGTCTCGGAGCTCGAAAAAAAAGCGGAAAGACAGACGAGCAGGAAAAGCAGGCCGAACAGCAGTCCCAAAGGGAAGTCGTCGCTCAAGGTCGAAGGATCCTCACTGGCGTGTCAGCCCCCGTTTGTAGGGATTAGGTTCGTCAGTGTCAAGGCGACTTCCGATTCAGGTACGGTTGAGGATGACTTCCAGCACGATTTTACTGCCGAAATAAGCCAGCAGCAGCACCGCGCTGCCACCCAGGGTCCAGCGGACGGCACGCATGCCTCGCCAGCCAAGCACATGATGACTGATCAGCAGGGTGGCAAAGATCACCCAAGCTGCCAGGGAGAGGATCGTCTTGTGGGCCAAGTGCTGGGCGAACATGCTTTCGACGAACAGAAAGCCGCTGAAGATCGACAGGGTGAGCAGCGCCATGCCGGCCCAGATCAGTTCGAACAGTACCCGCTCCATGGTGGTCAGCGGGGGCAGCACCTGTACCACGCCGCGGGTGTGGTGATGGCGCAGAGCCTGGTTTTGAAGCCCCAGCAAAACCGCCTGGCAAGCGGCGATGAATAGTGTGCCGAAGGCCAGTGCTGAACTCATGGCATGCAGGGCGATGCCCGGCGTCATGCCACCGGTGCGCTCCGGGCTCGGTAGGCCTACCGCCAGCAGCAATGCCAGGCCGGATACCGGAAACAGGGCCACGGCCACGCTGAGGACCGGCTTGGCCAGGCTGACGCTGAGTAGCAGGATGACCATGATCGCGGTCAGCACCGCCGCACTGGTCGAAAGGCCGGGCATCAGGCCAGGGCTCTGATCGATCAGCTTGAAGGTCACGGGAAGATGGAACAGCAGGCCCAGCAGGCCCAGGACGCGAACCAGGGCGGGGCGCTGCGGCACGCGCCGAAGCAGCGCAAGCCCTTGCCAGGAAGCTGCGCCCAGGTAAAGGATGAGAGCCATGATGGCCAGAGGAAGCGCCTGCATCGATTGTCGCCCGTACGCCGCTGGCGGCGTCTGTACATCTCAGGGTGGATGGAATCTGCCGAGGCCACTATACCCAATCCTCGCTGCGGCGCACAGCCGTGACACGCGGCCGGATGCATGGAGACTGGCCGCTGCAAGGCGTATAATGTCGCCCAGATTCTTCAACCGCATTATCTGGGCTGTTCCATCGCCGGGCGAAGCGCGATTTGCGGCAAGCGTGACGCTTCGCCGCAGGTGCCTCTCGAGACGCCGAGCCGACAGCCTGACAGCCGGAGTGGCTTATGTTCCAGAACCTCAGCGAGCGGCTTTCCCAGACGCTCAAGTCCATCAAGGGCCAGGCGCGCCTGACCGAGGACAACATCAAGGACACCCTGCGCGAGGTGCGTCGCGCACTGCTCGAGGCCGATGTCGCGCTGCCGGTGGTCAAGGACTTCATCGAGCGGGTGCGCGAGCGTGCCGTGGGGCAGGAGGTGTCAAAGAGCCTCTCGCCGGGTCAACAGTTCGTCAAGATCGTCCAGCAGGAGCTGGAAGCGACCATGGGCGAGGCCAACGAAGGGCTTTCGCTCAAGGGCTCGCCTTCGGTGGTGCTGATGGCCGGTCTGCAGGGGGCGGGCAAGACCACCTCGGTGGCCAAGCTGGCGCGCTACCTCAGGGAGCGTGAAAAGAAGAAGGTGCTGGTGGTGTCCGCCGACGTCTATCGACCGGCGGCCATCGACCAGCTCGAGACGCTGGCCAGCGAAGTCGGCGTCGACTTTTTTCCGTCGCGCTCCGACCAGAAGCCGGTTGCCATCGCCGAGGCGGCGCTCAAGCACGCCAAGATACAGTTTCACGATGTCGTGATCGTCGATACCGCCGGGCGCTTGGCGATCGACGAGGCCATGATGGCCGAGATCGCCGAGCTGCATCGGGCCTGCCAGCCGCAGGAAACCCTGTTCGTGGTCGATGCCATGACCGGGCAGGACGCCGCCAACACGGCCAAGGCGTTCCATGAGGCGCTGCCGCTGACCGGTGTGATCCTGACCAAGGCCGACGGCGATGCCCGTGGCGGTGCGGCGCTCTCGGTGCGTCACATCACCGGCAAGCCGATCAAGTTCATGGGCGTGGGCGAGAAGGTCGATGCGCTCGAGCCCTTCCACCCGGATCGGGTAGCCTCACGCATCCTCGGTATGGGCGACGTACTGTCGCTGATCGAGGAGGCCGAGCGCACGGTCGACAAGAAGAAAGCCGAGCAGTTGGCCAAGAAGGTCAAGAAGGGCGAGGGTTTCGATCTCGAGGACTTCCGCGACCAGCTCCAGCAGCTCAAGAAGATGGGTGGCATGGGCGGCCTGCTCGGCAAGCTGCCGGGGATGGGGCAGATGGCCGAAATGGCCCAGGGCCCCGGGCCCGAGAAGGAGCTGGGCAAGCTCGAGGCGCTGATCAACTCGATGACGCCTCAAGAGCGACGCAAGCCCGAGATCATCAATGGCTCGCGCAAGCGTCGCATTGCCACTGGTGCCGGCCTGCAGGTACCCGATCTCAATCGACTGCTCAAGCAGCACAAGCAGATGCAGAAGATGATGAAGAAGGCGGGCAAGAAGGGCGGCATGCAAAAGATGATGCGCGGCATGTCCGGCATGATGGGCGGCGGTGGCCCTGGCGGCCCTGGCGGGATGGGCGGCCCCGGTGGCTTCCCGTGGCGCTGACGGCCGAGCTCGATAAAAGGGTTCCAAAGCCGGGCTGATTTCCGTAGAATGCTGCGTCTTCATGGCAGGACCGTGGCTCTGCCCGGCTGCACGCTTGTAAAGAAGCGCTTGTAAAGAAAGTGACCGAATGACGCGAAGGCGGGTCCACGGACCCGCTTTCCTGGCAATGCCGAGAAAGCCGGCCAATAGCCGGCTCGGCGCATATCGGTAGTAAACGTAACCTCAACCGAAGGACAGTTAACGCCATGGTTACCATTCGTCTGGCACGTGGTGGCGCCAAGAAGCGTCCCTTCTACCACCTGACCGTGACCGATTCACGCAACTCCCGCGACGGCCGTTTCATCGAGCGTCTGGGCTTCTTCAATCCGATCGCCCGTGGGCAGGAAGAGCGCCTGCGCGTCGACCTGGACCGCATCGCTCACTGGCAGGGCCAGGGTGCACAGTTGTCCGACCGTGTGGCCGAGCTGGTCAAGGAAGCCCGCAAGCAGGCCTGAGCCTGTGATGCCCGGTGAGATCATGAGCGAGCAGGCCGAACGCAGCGAACGCGACGAGCATGTGGTGCTGGGCAAGCTGACCAGCCCCTACGGCGTCAAGGGATGGCTCAAGGTCTACTCCCACACCAGTCCGATGGATGGCATCCTTGAGTACCCGCAGTGGGTATTGAGGCAGGGCGATGTCCTGAAGCGTCATCGGCTGCAGCAGGGGCGGCGACAAGGCAAGGGTCTGGTGGTCCTGCTTGAGGGCGTCGACTCGCGTGAAACGGCCGAGCAGATGGCCGGTGCCGAGATCCTGCTGCCCAAGGCCGACCTTCCCGAGCTTGGCGGCAACGAATATTACTGGCACCAACTGGAAGGACTCACGGTCGTGACCCGTGAAGGTGTGGTGCTGGGGCGCGTCGCTTACCTGTTCGAGACTGGCGCCAACGACGTACTGGTGGTCAAGGGCGACCCCGAAGGGACGCCACCGACCATCGACGATCGGGAGCGCCTGTTGCCCTTCCTGCCCGACGAGGTGATCGTCGCGGTGGATCTGGAGGGTGGCCGTATGGCCGTCGACTGGGATCCTGACTTTTGACTATCGAGGCGGATGCCGGGCCGAGCAGGTCGCCGGGCATGTGGGTCGGGGTCGTGTCGCTTTTTCCCGAGATGTTCGAGGCCATCAGCCGGCACGGCGTCACGGGGCGGGCTGTCAGCCAGGGGCGGGTGGCGCTGGAGTTCTGGAGCCCGCGCGACTATGCCAGCGATCGGCATCGCACCGTGGATGATCGACCCTACGGCGGCGGTCCCGGCATGCTGATGAAGGTCGACACCCTGCGAGCGGCCATCCACGCTGCACGCGACAGGGCGAGCGAGGTGACAGGACAGCGTCCGCGCGTGGTCTACCTCTCGCCCCAAGGGCGCAGGCTCGATCAGCAGGGCGTACGTGAACTGGCTTCCGGCCCCCCGTTGGTGGTGGTGGCCGGACGCTACGAAGGCATCGATGAGCGCATTGTGGAGAGCGACATCGATGAGGAGTGGTCGATCGGCGATTATGTGCTCAGCGGCGGCGAGCTGCCGGCCATGGTGCTGATCGACGCCGCGGCAAGACTGGTTCCCGGCGTGCTGGGGCATCAGGATTCCGCGGTCGAGGACTCCTTCAATGAGGGGCTGCTGGATTGCCCGCATTATACGCGCCCCGAGGAGATCGACGGGCGGCGGGTGCCGGATGTGCTGCTCAGCGGCCATCACGGCGAGATTCGGCGCTGGCGGCTCAAGCAGTCGCTGGGGCGGACCTGGCTCAGGCGCCCCGACCTGCTCGAAGGCAGGACGTTGAGCACCGAGCAGCGCAAGTTGCTCGAGGAGTTCATCGAAGAATACGCCGGCAAGGCGGAGGTGCAGGACGCTGGCTCGCTCTGAGCTCGCGGACTTGCGTCACCCATCATCTTCCCGCGCTCTCGAGCCAGGCTCGGGCGCCGGGATCACGCACCGCCCCTGTACTTGGGAAGCGGCGGTGCCGAATATCGAGGAGTTGTGTCATGAGCAGTAAAAACAAGGTGATCCAGGCGCTCGAAACCGAGCAGATGAGCAAGCAGGTGCCGGATTTCGCTCCGGGCGACACCGTGGTCGTCCAGGTCAAGGTCAAGGAAGGCAACCGTGAGCGTCTCCAGGCCTTCGAAGGCGTGGTGATCGGCAAGCGTAACCGCGGCCTGAACTCCGCCTTCACCGTGCGCAAGATCTCCCACGGTGTCGGCGTCGAGCGTACCTTCCAGACCTACAGCCCGCTGGTCGACTCCATCGAAGTCAAGCGTCGCGGTGACGTGCGCCAGGCCAAGCTGTACTACCTCCGTGAACGCAGCGGCAAGTCCGCACGTATCAAGGAAAAGCTGTCGTAAGACACCCTGCCGGGCGAATCGCGATGTTGTCCGATTCGTTGCGCAGACTGGAAGCCCCGTCACCGCTCATGCGGGGCGGGGCTTCGTCATATTGGGCGATGACATGACGCGCGACACCCAATCCCTTGCCCTGATCGAGACCTTCCTGGATACCCTGTGGCTCGAGCGTGGGGCGAGCGAGCATACCCTGGCGGCCTACCGCCGTGACCTGGAGGCCTGGGCCGCACACCTGGCAGAGACGGGCGGCGCCCTGATCGCGCCGGACGGCGGGCTATTGCCGGTCTGGCTCGAGGAGCGTCGCGCCGCCGGCTATCAGCTGCGCAGCAATGCTCGGCTGCTCTCCAGCTTGCGCGGCTTCTATCGCTGGGCGCTGGCCGAAGGGCGCATCGCACACGATCCGCTGGCCGAGGTGCGCCTGCCGCGGGTGCGGCCCAATCTGCCGGATACTCTCGAGGAGGACGAGGTGGAGCGCCTGCTGGCCGCGCCTGACCTCGCCACCGATATCGGGTTGCGCGACCGCGCCATGCTCGAAGTGCTTTACGGCTGCGGCCTGCGTGTATCGGAACTGGTGGGGCTCAGCGTGGATGCCGTCAATCTGCGCCAGGGCGTGGTGCGGGTGCGCGGCAAGGGTGACAAGGATCGACTGGTCCCGCTGGGGGAAGAGGCCGTACACTGGCTGACGCGCTATATGCGCAGCGCGCGTGGTGGGCTGATAAGCGATGTGACGCGGCCGGCGCTGTTTCCCGGGCGTGGCGACAATTGCATGACGCGCCAGACCTTCTGGCATCGGATCAAGACGCACGCACGCACGGCTGGTATCACACGGCCGCTGTCGCCGCATACCCTGCGGCATGCATTCGCCACGCATCTATTGAATCATGGGGCCAATTTGCGTGTCGTACAGCTGCTGCTCGGACACAGCGACCTGTCGACCACGCAGATCTATACCCACGTTGCGCAGGCTCGACTCGAAGCCCTGCACGCCGACCATCATCCTCGAGGCTGAATCATGATTGCGCTATCCCATCGTCTTGCCGGCTCCCTGTTCGCCCTGGCCGTGCCTCTCGCCGCCCTCCTGTTGCCCGCCGCCGTTTTGGCCGATGGCGCCGAGCGCTTGGCCGAGCGACTGAAGGTCAACGGCCAGCCAATGCCCGTGGCCAGCGTGCACGAAACGCCCCTGGAAGGTTTCTATCAGGTTCGTCTGGAAACCGGCGAGGCGTTCTACAGCGATGCCGAAGGTAACTATTTTCTGGTCGGCGATCTCTACGAGAATGGCGAAGCAGGATTGACAAACCTGACCGAGCAGTCGCGCAACGTGGAGCGCGCCGAGAAGCTTGCCCAGATACCCGAGAGCGAGCGGGTCGTGTTTCGCGGCACCGGCGCCAGCCGCGCCCAGCTCGTCGTGTTTACCGATACCACCTGCCCCTATTGCCGCCAGTTCCATGAAGAGGTGCCGGCGCTCAACGAGATGGGCATCGAGGTGCACTACCTGGCCTTCCCGCGCGCCGGCATGGACTCGCAGGGGGCTCGCATCCTCGAGCAGGTCTGGTGTGCCGAAAACCGCAGCGAGGCGATGAACACGGGTAAGCGGCAGGAAACGATTTCGGGTAGCGCCGACTGCGACAATCCGGTCGAGGAACAGTATCATCTGGGCATGGCCGTGGGCGTCCAGGGTACGCCTGCGATCATACTGCCCGATGGGCAACTGGTGCCGGGCTACGTGCCCGCCGAGCGCCTTGTCGACATGCTCGGCCTGGCAGAGTGATAAGCGACGGCAGACGATGAGCTGCCGAATGCATCTGAACGCTGGACATTGACACAATCTGGGGAGCAGGACATTGAAACCGGTGAGAGTGGGAATCTGTGGTCTGGGCACCGTCGGCGGCGGTACCTTCAACGTGCTGACGCGCAACGCCGACGAGATTGCGCGGCGTGCAGGCCGCCCGATCGTCATCGAGCAGGTGGCGCTGCGCAGCACCAACCCGGAGTGCGACCTCACCGGTATCAAGACCACCAACGATATCTTCGAGGTGGCCCGTAACCCCGATGTCGACGTGCTGGTCGAACTGGTCGGCGGCTATGACGTGGCTCGCGAGCTGGTACTCACCGCCATCGCCAACGGCAAGCACGTGGTCACCGCCAACAAGGCCCTGATCGCGGTGCACGGCAACGAGATCTTCAAGGCGGCTCACGAGCAGGGTGTCATCGTCGCTTTCGAGGCTGCCGTGGCCGGCGGCATCCCGGTGATCAAGTCGCTGCGTGAAGGGCTCGGCGCCAACCGTATCGAGTGGTTGGCCGGCATCATCAACGGCACCGGCAACTACATCCTCACTCATATGCGCAGCGAGGGTCGCGCCTTCGAGGACGTGCTCGCCGAAGCCCAGGCGCTGGGCTACGCCGAAGCCGATCCTACCTTCGACGTCGAGGGCATCGACGCCGCCCACAAGCTGACCATCCTGGCCTCGATTGCCTACGGTGTACCGCTGCAGTTCGAGAAGGCCTATACCGAAGGCATTTCCCGGGTGACTGCCGAGGACGTCGAGCAGGCCGACAACCTGGGCTACGTGATCAAGCACCTTGGGATTTCCAAGCGCACCGATGCTGGCTTCGAGCTGCGCGTACACCCGACCCTGATTCCCAAGGAGCGCCTGCTGGCCAATGTCCACGGGGTCAAGAACGCCATCGCCATCATGGGCGACGCCGTGGGGCCGACGCTCTACTACGGTGCCGGCGCAGGTTCCGAACCTACCGCCTCGGCGGTGGTCGCCGACCTGCTCGACGTGGCCCGTGACATCACTACCGATCACCACTACCGCGTGCCTTACCTGGCCTTCAGCGGCATCGACGAGAACGAAGGCAACCTGCCGATCCTGCCCATGGAGGACATCATCACCGCTTGCTACCTGAGGTTGCTGGCGGTAGATCGTCCCGGGGTGCTGGCACGAGTGGCGACGATTCTCTCCGAGCAGGGCATCTCCATCGAGGCACTGGTGCAAAAAGAGGCCACCGAAGGCGAACTGGTACCGATCATCCTGCTGACCCATCGCTGCCGTGAGAAGCAGATGAACGAGGCGATCCGCCATATCGAGTCGATGGCCGATATCGCGGGGCCGGTCACACGCATTCGCGTGGAGTCCCTGGACGAGCAGGAGTAAGTCATGCGCTACATCAGTACCCGCGGGCAGGCGCCTGCGCTCTCTTTCGAAGAGGTCGTGCTGACCGGCATGGCCAGCGACGGCGGGCTCTACGTGCCGGAACAGATCCCCCAGCTCTCGCGCGAAGAGCTCGAGTCCATGGCCGGGTGCTCCTATGCCGAGATCGCCTTTCGTGTGATGAAGCCGTTCGTCAACGGCGAGATCGACGACGAGACGTTCCGCGGCATCGTGCGCGATGCCTACGCCACCTTCAGCCACGATGCCGTGGTGCCGCTCAACCAGCTCGACGCCAACCACTTCCTGCTCGAGCTGTTCCACGGCCCCACCCTGGCGTTCAAGGACGTGGCACTGCAACTGCTCGGTCGCATCCTCGACCACTTCCTGGCCAAGCGCGGCGAGCGTGCGGTCATCATGGGTGCCACCTCGGGCGACACCGGCTCGGCGGCGATCGAGGGATGCCGCCACTGCGACAACCTCGACATCTTCATCCTGCATCCGCACAACCGGGTCTCCGAGGTACAGCGTCGGCAGATGACTTCAGTGCTGGCCGACAACGTCTTCAACATAGCCATAGAGGGCAACTTCGACGACGCCCAAGCCATGGTCAAGGCGAGCTTCGCCGACCAGGGCTTTCTGAACGGCACGCGCCTGGTGGCAGTGAATTCGATCAACTGGGCACGCATCATGGCCCAGATCGTCTACTACGTGGCCGCTGGTGTGGCGCTGGGTGCACCGCACCGCCAGGTCAGCTTCTGCGTGCCCTCGGCCAATTTCGGCAACGTCTTTGCCGGCTACATGGCCTATCGCATGGGGTTGCCGGTCAAACAGTTCATCATTGCCACCAACGCCAACGACATCCTGCACCGTACCATCGCCGCCAACGATTTTTCCAAGCAGGAACTCAAGGCGACCCTGGCGCCTTCGATGGACATCGTGGTGTCGTCCAACTTCGAGCGCCTGCTGTTCGAGGCCTACGAGCGCGACGGTCATGCCGTGGCAGCGCTGCTCGAACGCTTCCAGCAGGAGCCCACGGCGCTGGCCGAGGCGCCGCTCACGCAGTTGCGGGCGCTGTTCGCCAGCCACAGCGTCGACGATGCCACCATTCTCGAAGTGATTCGCGAGGCGCACCACCGCACCAAGGAGCTGCTCGACCCGCACACCGCCACCGGCTACCGTGCTGCCGAGCGTGTGCGGGCCGACACCGAGACGCCGATGATCACCCTGGCGACGGCCCACCCGGCCAAGTTCGCCGAGGCGGTGGTCAAGGCGGGCTTCCCCGGTGTGCCGCTGCCGCCGCACATGGACGACCTGCTGGAGCGCGAAGAGCGCTACACGGTGCTGCCGGCGGAGCTGGCGAAGGTGCAGGCGTTCGTGGCGGAAAATCGGCGGTAGGGTTCAGCAAGGTACCTCGCCAAGGTAGCGAGGGCATAGGGGACAGGTCAAAGAGGAGGTCTGTTGCCATGGATGGCAAAAGTAGCGCGCAGGGATGGGTTCACAGCGCCTCCTCGTAGACCTGTCGCCGGCTAGCCCGAGCGGTGGACGATGACGCCAGAGCTTTGTGAAAGCTGTCCCGGCGCCCTTCGCCGTCTTGCTGCAAGCAACAACGCTGCGCCTCGTAATCGGAGCGTGGCAGATGCCTAAACCCCTCTCGCTGCAACAGGAGCCACGCTTGGACGTGACCGCGCCGCCCGATCTGCACGCCCGACTCAAGCCGCGGCTGCTGCTGCGCCCACGCAACGAGGCACTGTATGCCCGCGCTCGCGCCGAGGGGCTGAGTGAGCTGCAGGCCCGCGTGCTGGCCGGTCGTTTAGCCAACTACGAAGGTGAGCTTGCACCGCTGACCCAGCCCAGCCTGCGCTATCTCGAGCATCCGGAGCGCCTGGCCGATGGACGTCGCGCCGCTGAGCGTATCGCGCAGGCTGTGGTGGATGGTGAGCATATCGGCATCCTCACCGACTACGATGTAGACGGAATCACTTCCCACGTGGTCATCCGGCGTACCCTGGTGGAACTGTTTGGCGTGCCGGAATCACGCCTGCACAGTCTGATTGGTCACCGTATCCATGATGGCTACGGTATCAGCCTGCCGCTGGTCGAGCGTACGCTGAAGCTGGCGCCGCGGCCGAGCCTGGTGATCACCGCTGACTGCGGCAGCTCCGATGAGCCGCGTATCGCCCGGCTCAAGGCTGCGGGCATCGACGTGGTGGTGAGCGACCACCATGCCCTGCCGATAGAAGGGCCGCCGGCCTCGGCCTATGCCACCGTCAACCCGACGCGAGACGACTGCGGCTACCCCGACCGCACCATTGCCGGTTGCATGGTGGCGTGGCTTACGATGTCGCTGGCGCGCAGCGTGCTGGTCGAGTGGGGCGCGTTGCCCGAGGCCACGCCCAAGCTTTCCGCCTGGCTCTCCTACGTGGCACTGGGCACCGTGGCCGATTGCGTGTCGCTGGGAGCGAGCCCGGCCAACCGCGCCGTGGTCAGCCACGGCCTGGCGCTCATCAATCGCATGGAGGCCGCCTGTTGGCGCTCCATGGCGGCCCGCCTGGGGGAGGACAGCGTGCCGTTCTCCGCCGAGACCCTGGCCTTCCAGATGGGGCCGCGCATCAATGCTCGCTCACGCCTCGACGACCCCTACGCGGCGCTGCATTTCATGCTTGCAGCCGATGATGCCACGGCGATACGCCACTTGCAGACACTGGATGACGACAACCAGTCACGCAAGGCGATCGAGGCGGAGATGGTGGAGGATGCCCGTGCCCTGGCCTTGCCGCAGCTCGAAGCCGATCAGCCGGCGCTCGTCGTGTTCCTCGACAGCGGCCACCCGGGCGTGCAGGGCATCGTCGCTTCGCGTCTGGTCCAGGCCTATGGCCGTCCCGCGCTGGTGCTGACCCCGGCGGCGGCCCCCGGTATGCTCACCGGTTCGGGGCGCTCCATCGAGGCGCTGCATCTGCGTGAGGCGCTTCAGCGCACCTTTGAACTCGTTCCGGAGGCACTACCACGCTTCGGCGGACACCGTGGCGCGGCCGGGGTTGGCGTGCCGGTCGATCAGTTGGAAACCTTCCGAGCCGCTTTCCTGCAGGTGGTGGGGGAGCAGTTGAATGGGGTCGAGCTGTATCCCCACGTGCTGACCGACGGGGCGCTTTCGCCCGCGCAGTTCCAACTGGCCACGCTGGGCGAGCTCGAGGCGCTGGGCCCCTACGGACGCGAATTCGATGCGCCGCTATTCGATGGTGAGTTCCTGGTCGAATCGATGCGCTCCGTTGGCGCGGACGGTACTCACCTCTCCATGCATCTTTCCACCGGGGCGACGAGTCTCAAGGCGATCTGGTTTCGCGCCCTAACGCCCGGTGAGCTGCCTGCCTTCGGCCTGGGAGACATGCTGCGCTGTGCCTACCGGCTGAATCGCAATCGCTGGCGAGGGCAGGAGTCGCTGCAGCTGATGGTGGAATATGCCGAACCTCTGGGCGGCTGAGGAGGATTCGTGTGCCGCTGAGCGAGGTCAATGATTTCGCGGGTCTTACCCGCTAGAATCCGGCCTCGTTCGGTACTCCCACCCGCCCCAAGGAATCGTGCATGGATCTCCAAGAGCTGCCCACCTCTCCCCATCGCCCTTACGAGGACGTGATGGCCATGCTGGTGGGCACGCTGTTCGTCGCGCTCGGGGTGAGCTTCTATACCCAGGCGCTGCTGCTGACCGGCAGTACCGCCGGCATGGCTTTCCTGCTGCAGTACGCAACCGGCTGGCGCTTCGGCGTATGGTTCTTCCTGATCAACCTACCGTTCTACTACCTGGCGGTGAAGCGCATGGGCTGGTCGTTCACCCTGCGCACCTTCGGCGCCATCGCCCTGGTGTCGCTGTTCTCCGAGCTGACCGGCCAGTGGGTTGCCTTCGACAGCCTCAATCCGCTCTACGCCTCGCTGATGGGCGGCAGCCTGATCGGCATCGGCATGCTGGTGCTGTTTCGCCACCGCACCAGCCTCGGCGGCATCAACATCCTGGCGCTATATTTGCAGGGGCGCTACGGTCTTCGCGCCGGCTACGTGCAGCTCGGCATCGACGGGCTGATCATGCTGATTTCCCTCTTCGTGCTGCCGCCCGAGCGGGTCGGGCTATCGGTGCTGGGCGCCGTGGCGCTCAACCTGATCATTGCCCTCAATCACAAGCCTGGGCGCTATATGGGCGTGAGCTGAAAAGTGGCTGCGCTCGTCGATTTTTTGGCGAGCATGAAGCTTGTCAGTAGTTGGGCCAGACGCTTGGGTCGCCAGCTCGATCGAGTGTTCGCTCGGGGTCGCGGCCGGCATAGAGAGCCTCAATACGTAGGCCAGACGCCGGGCGTCGCCAGCTCGATCAAGTGTCCGTCGGGGTCGCGGAAGTAGAGGCTCTCGCCGCCACGGGGCCAATGGGTGCGGCCTTCGATGGCGATGCCATGGTCGTCTAGTTGACGTTCCCAGGCAGCGAGCTCTGGCTTGGCGATGGCAAAGGCAACGTGTACCCGTCCCTTGCCATCATGGGGCGGTATGGTGCCCATCTCATTGGGTAACACCACGGTTTCCAGCGTCTCGCCCTGCAGGAACAAAAGCAGCACCGAGCCGGCACCGACATCGTAGGCAGTGAAGCGATGGTCGGCATTGAAGGGCTCGAGCCCCATCACTCCTTCGAAGAAGACTCGCGCCCGATCCATGTCGTCGACGTAGAGCGCGGTCTCCAGTACGCCGTTGAGCTTGGGCATGGCTTTCTCTCCCTCTGCCATATGTTCTTCAGCTTAGCAGGTGCTTCCTGTTTACCTGCCTTGCGGGTCAGTGCGTCTAGCACGGTTCTTGAATGACGGATGCTGCGTTGCACCATATAAAAGTTCAATGGCTTACGCCAAATTGAAACTAAAGTATTAGTTAATCTCGCATTAAAACGAACGTTTGGCCTTGAACCGAACGGATGTTTGGCGAAAACTGACCGGGTAGGGCACCGCTCCGGGAGAGCGGAACAAATAACCAGCTCCAGCTCGCATCTGGAAGAGGACGTCGAGACATGCAGAACAAGTTCAACAAGATCACCTGGGCCGTAGCCATCGCAGCTGCCGCCTTCGCCAGCCAGGCCAATGCCGGCGGTTATCAGATCAACGAGCAGAGTGTCAGCGGCCAGGGCTATGGCCACGCGGGTCGGAGCTCCAACATCAACGACGCTACCATCGTCTTCGGCAACCCGGCGGGCATGTCCTTCCTCGACCGGGCGCAGCTGACCGCGGGCGGGACCTACCTGAACGTCAATAGCGAGATCAGCAATGCTGAAGCGACTCGCAGCAGCGTCTTGACAGGAGGAGTGGGTGTACCTGTTTCGGGCACGACCGACGGAGACATGGTGCCCGGCACGCTTATCCCCTTCGCCTTTTATGCGCATCCGGTCAACGATAAGCTAGCCTTCGGTTTTGGTGTGTATGCACCTTTTGGTTCCAAGACCGATTATGAAGACAGGTTTCTGGGGCGCAACTTGGGCAACTACACCGAGCTGAAGGTGATGAGCGCTCAGCCTACCGTGTCCTACCGCTTCAATGAGCAATGGTCCGTCGGGGTGGGTATCACCTACAACCGTGTCGAAGGTGAATTGCATCGTCAGGTCCCGGTGCTGGTGGGAGGCGCTCCTGGCGCCCCTGTCTATACCGAAGCGGATTCGCGTGTAGAAGGCGACGATGACAGCTGGGGCTACAATCTCGGGGTCATTTTCCAGCCAGCTCCTGAGACAACATTAGGCCTGACGTATCGCTCCAAGGTCGATTACACACTGACGGGCGACTTCCGCGCCGTTGCGCAGGATGTCGGTGTGGAAGTCACTGACAACGCCTCGCTCGATCTGACGACTCCCGAAACCGTCAATTTCTCCGTGACCCAGCAGATGAGCGACAGGCTCAAGCTGATGTTCGGTGCCTCCTGGACGCGTTGGAGCCGGTTCGAGCAGATTCTGATCGAAGGCGAGAGCATTCCGGAAATCACCCGCGAGGTGCAGAATTACTCCAATGCTTGGGCCTATGGCGTAGGTGGCGAGTATCAGCTCAATCCCCAATTGGCGCTGCGCGCCGGGGTGACGCTCGACTTCACTCCCACCAGTGACCTATATCGCAGCGTGCGTATTCCCTCCGATGACCGTCGGATCTTTTCCATTGGCGCCGGCTGGACACCTACCGAGAACCTGACCGTGGACTTCGCATACTCCTACCTGACCGAGCGAGGCACACAAGTCGAGCAGGAGCGCACTGACGGCTTCTCTGGCACGCCGGCGGTGACTTCCACTTACGCTTCCGACTACAAGAACGAAGCCCATGGCTTCGGCGCTCAGCTGACCTATCGCTTCTAATGGTCCAGCCCATCATTGCATGACCTTGCAACCCGGCCTCGGCCGGGTTGCTTGCATCGGGGCCGTGGTCAACGGATGCGCCGTAGCGGCGAGTTCGCTACAATAACCGCCTTTTCCGTGCTGCCTTTGCCACGGGCCCCGGCCCGTGCCGTGGTGGCCGTTTTTCCATAGCGACTCAGGCGAGCGAGCCCATGCTGGAAACTAACCCCATTCACAACCTCATCAAGGACCTGTCCGAGCGGACAGATGTCCTGAGGGGGTATCTTTGACTATGCCGAACGCAAGGATCGGCTAGAGGAAGTCTCCCGCGAACTGGAAGACCCGAACGTCTGGAACGACCCCGACTACGCCCAGAAGCTCGGCAAGGAGCGTGCTTCGCTGGAGATCATCGTCGAGACCATCGACGAGCTCGATCAGGGCCTGGCGGATAGCCGCGACCTGCTCGAGCTGGCCGAGATGGAAGAGGACGAGGATACTGTCACCGAGGTCCAGAAGGAGCTCGACGGGCTTCAGGCCAGTCTCGAAAAGCTCGAGTTCCGGCGCATGTTTTCCGGCGAGATGGACGCCAATAACGCCTACCTCGACATCCAGGCTGGTTCCGGCGGCACCGAGGCCCAGGATTGGGCCAACATGCTGCTGCGCATGTACCTGCGCTGGTGCGAGCATCACGGCTTCAAGGCCGAGATCGTCGAGGTTTCCGCCGGCGACGTGGCGGGCATCAAGTCGGCGACCCTGCACGTGCAGGGCGATCACGCCTTTGGCTGGCTGCGCACCGAGACCGGCGTGCACCGCCTGGTACGCAAGAGTCCATTCGACTCCGGCGGCCGTCGTCATACCTCCTTCGCCTCGGTGTTCCTGTCGCCGGAGGTGGACGACAATTTCGAGGTCGAGATCAATCCGGCGGACCTGCGTACCGATACCTATCGCTCCAGCGGCGCCGGTGGCCAGCACGTCAACACCACCGATTCGGCGGTGCGTATCACCCACGAGCCCACCGGCATCGTGGTAGCCTGCCAGAGCCAGCGCAGCCAGCACGCCAACCGCGACTTCGCCATGAAGCAGCTCAAGGCGAAGCTGTGGGAGCACGAGATGCAGAAGCGCAACGCCGCCAAGCAGGAGGCGGAGGATGCCAAGGCCGATATCGGCTGGGGCAGCCAGATCCGCTCCTACGTGCTCGACGACCAGCGCATCAAGGATCTGCGTACCGGGGTACAGACGAGTAACTGTGACCGGGTGCTGGACGGCGACCTGGACGCCTTCATCGAAGCCAGCTTGAAACAAGGGCTATAGCCTGCTGCGCCCCTCGAGGGGCGCCTTGTCTCAGCTTCGCTCGCGCGGCTTCCGTCGCGTTTACTCCACGCATATTGTGATTGCCAACAGGTAGCGAGATGGCCAACCAGAGCTCTTCCCCGGACAGCCCCCAGACCGACGACAACCGCTTGATCGCCGAGCGTCGGGCCAAGCTGGCGGCACGCCGCGAGCGTGCCGCCGAGACCGGCGGCAGCGCCTTCCCCAACGACTTCCGTCGCGACAGCCTGGCGGCCGAACTGACGGCCGAGCTGGGCGAGAAGGACAAGGCGGAGCTCGAAGCGTTGAACCGCCCCGCGGCAGTAGCCGGGCGCATCATGCGCAAGCGCGGTCCGTTCCTGGTGATCCAGGACCCCAGCGGCGTCATTCAGCTCTACGTCGACAAGAAGGGGCTGCCGGAAGAGACGCTCGAGGACATCAAGGGCTGGGACATCGGCGACATCGTGGCCGGGCGCGGCCCGGTGCACAAGTCGGGCAAGGGCGACCTCTACGTGATGATGGAAGAGGCCAAGCTGCTGACCAAGAGCCTGCGCCCGCTTCCGGACAAATTCCATGGCCTGACCGACATGGAGGCGCGCTATCGTCAGCGCTATGTCGACCTAATCATGAACCCCGACTCGCGCAAGGTGTTTGAGACCCGCGCGGGCGTGATCAGCGCCATGCGTCGTTTTTTCGAGGAGCGCGGCTTCATGGAGGTGGAAACCCCCATGTTGCAGCCGATTCCCGGTGGTGCCACCGCGCGGCCCTTCATCACCCACCACAACGCGCTCGACATCGACATGTATCTGCGCATCGCGCCGGAGCTCTACCTCAAGCGCCTGGTCGTGGGCGGCTTCGAGAAGGTCTTCGAGATCAACCGCAACTTCAGGAACGAAGGCCTCTCGACGCGCCACAACCCCGAATTCACCATGGTCGAGTTCTACCAGGCCCACGCCAACCATCACGACCTGATGGACCTCACCGAGGAGATGCTCCGCGCCATCGCGCTCAAGGTGCTGGGTACCACCACGGTGGTCAACACCGTGCGCAACGCCGAAGGTGACGTGCTGGAGACCTTCGAATACGACTTCGGGCGCCCGCTCAAGCGCATCAGCGTGTTCGACTCGATCCTCGAGTTCAATCCGGACATTCACGCAGAGGCGCTGGCCGACGAGGCCGCCGCACGGCAGATCGCCGAGCGCCTGGATATCGAAGTCCGGGATGGCTGGGGACTGGGCAAGGTGCAGATCGAGATCTTCGAGAAGACCGTCGAGCATCGCCTCAAGGATCCGACCTTCATCACCGACTACCCTACCGAGGTGAGCCCGCTGGCGCGGCGTAACGACCGCGACCCGTTCGTTACCGAACGCTTCGAGTTCTTCGTCGGCGGCCGCGAAATCGCCAACGGCTTCTCGGAGCTCAACGATGCCGAGGACCAGGCCGAGCGCTTCCGCGCCCAGGCGGCGGAAAAGGAAGCCGGCGATCTGGAAGCGATGTACTACGATGCCGACTACGTGCGCGCGCTGGAGTACGGCCTGCCGCCCACCGCCGGTGAGGGCATCGGTATCGACCGCCTGGTCATGCTGTTCACCGATAGTGCCTCGATCCGCGACGTACTGCTGTTCCCGGCCATGCGGCCCGAGGTGGAGTGAAGGGCGGAAGTATTGGTAAGCGGCGGCGCTAGCGCCCATAATGATCACCGTTTCGACGTCGAGGAGACCGCGATGAAACTGCTCAACCGCTCCGCCCTGAGCGTCAGGCCGACCCGGCATTTCGTGGACTGGATCAACGCGCTGGAACCCACTATGGGGGAGGACGACCTCACCCTGGCAGACGTCGAACGTGAAAGCACCGTCTACCTCATCCCCGAGATGGACACCCCGGAGGCGCTGGAAGCCTTCGTGCGCGAGCGCTATCTCGAGATTCTCGAGACCGAGCTGCGCGCCTGGGAAGAGGACGAGCGCCAGTGGCCCGAGGCCATAGACTGGGCGCTGTTCCAGCGTTTCCTGCAGGTCGAGCACAGCTACCTGGCGATCGACCTCGACGACGAGACGGCGCTGGAAATCTCGGAGGTCGACGACTCGCTATTGCTGGAAACCGACCAGGACTGAGGAAAGTCCCGATTTGCTGCTGCGCTTGATATCCCGCTTCCCGGCGGGGCTCGCAATCCTCATTTAGCAGGCTGTAAACTCCGGTTGCTGCGCTCCGACGGAAAGCGGGCTCTCTTCGCTCGCAACGCAAATCGGGCCCTTTCCGTTCTTTAAAGATGCGAGAACCGGCTGCGGCCGGTTTTCTCGTTACGTACCCTGCGGTGATGGAAACAGGATGAGCCGACTCTTCTCCACCCGGCCCGGCGACGACGGCCTGCCGGGGCCCGAACGACGCCTGGCGGTGCTGGCACTAATCCTCGGCACCCTGATGGCTGTGGTGGACGTCACCATGATCAACATCGCGCTGCCCTCCATCGCGCGCGATCTCGAGGTTTCCGCCGCCAGAACGGTCTGGGTCACTAACCTCTTCCAGATCGTCTGCGCCGCCTTTCTTCTGGTGTGCGCCTCCTTCAGTGAAATGATCAGCCGTCGGCGACTCTACGTGACCGGGCTCGGGCTGTTCGTGCTGGCCTCGCTGGGCGCCGCACTGTCACGTAGCCTGGAATGGCTGCTGGTGTTCCGTGCGCTGCAGGGGCTGGGAGCGGCGGCGACGCTCTCCATCGGTCCTTCGCTCTACCGCTCGATCTTTCCCACACGTCTGCTGGGCAGTGCGCTGGGGCTCTCCGCCCTGGTGGTGGCGGGAGGCTATGCCGCCGGCCCGGCCTTGGGTGGGCTGGTGCTGTCGGTAGTGAGCTGGCCCTGGCTGTTTGCACTGCACCTGCCGCTGGGTCTCGTCTCACTGTGGCTGGCATGGCGCGCGCTACCCCGCGAGAAGGGCCGGCGCGGGGGGTTCGACGGCCGAGGTGCGCTGGGCTCGGTGGTCATGCTGGGCAGTTTCTTCCTGGCCATGGATACCCTAGGTCACGGCGCGCCGCTGTGGCAGGCGTTGGCCTGGCTGGCGCTGAGCGTGGTAACGGGCTGGCTGTTCCTGCGCCGCCAGCGCCGTGCAAGCCATCCGCTATTGCCGCCGCGGCTGTTTCAAGTGCCGCGCTTTCGCCTGGCCGTCTCGGCTTCGGGGCTGGCCTTCGTCGGCCAAGGGCTCGCTTTCGTCGCGCTATCGTTTCTCTACCAACAGGAGATGGGCTTCTCTCCGCTGCACACCGCCTGGTTGTTCACGCCCTGGCCGCTAGCCATCATGCTGGTCGGCCCGCTTGCCGGTCGCCTGGCGGATCGCGTGAATCCCAGCGTCATGGCGAGTCTGGGGCTGGTGTTGTTGATGCTGGGGCTCGCCTCGCTGGCCATGCTGCCGCACGATGCCGGTGTGCTGGATAGCCTCTGGCGTACGGCCCTGTGCGGCATTGGCTTCGGGCTGTTCCAGCCGCCCAACAACCGCGAGATGATGACCAGCGCACCGCTTGAACTGAGCACCAGCGCCTCGGGCGTGCTCAGCACGACGCGTACCGTGGGGCAGTCGCTCGGCGTGGCGCTGGTCGGCGCCTTCATGGCGGCCAGCGCCCCGGTACAGGCCACACTGTGGGTCGGCTGCCTGGCCTGTTTGCTGGCGTTGGCCGCCAGCCTGGCACGGGTACGGTTGGCCGAGGCTGCCCGGGCGAGCGACGCCGGGGAGGCCCACCAGGTGCAGTCGTCGAGCAAGCGAGTACAATGAACCTCACACCCATGATCGAGGAGCCCGAATGAGCATCCAGGCCATCATCGAAGAGAAGCTGCAGGCCCTCGAGCCCACCTTTGTCGCTGTGGAGAACGAGAGCCATCGTCATGCCGTGCCCGCCAACTCCGAAACCCATTTCAAGGTCACGGTGGTGTCGGGGCACTTCCAGGGGTTGATGCCGGTGAAACGTCATCAGCGCCTCTATGCGTTGCTCGCCGACGAGCTGGCCGGGCCGGTGCATGCCCTGGCCCTGCATCTCTATACGCCTCAGGAGTGGGCCGCCCGCGGCGAAGCCCGGCCCGACTCCCCCAACTGTCGCGGCGCCGGCGCGTGACCACCGAGCCGCAGCGCCTTCAGTACCTGGAGGCGATGGGATTGACCGCCTGGGTGGCGCGCTATCAGCTGCCGCATGCCCGGCCGACCGAGGCCTGCGAATGGGAGCTGCCCGAGCGGCCTGCTGCTTCGCCGCCAGCGGAGCGCCTGCATGCTCTGCTGGACGAAGCCGACAGCGCGGCCCGCCAGGCGCCGTCCGGGCCGCCACCGGCAGAGCCGCCGCGGTCGACGCCCCCTCGGCGCGCCCGGCAAATGCTGGGTATCTCGCCCTCCAGCGAAGAGGCCCCGCCGACGGCAGACGAGACCGTATCGCCCGCGGAAGCGAAGCCGCCCCAGCAGCCGCTGCGCTTCGTCCTGCAGGTGGCATGCCTGAGCGGGCGCTGGCTGGTGATCGTGCCGCAGGTGGCGCCACTGGACGCCAACCAAGTTCAATTGCTGACCAATCTGCTCAAGGCAGCCGTAATCGTCATTGAACAGCCGCCGGCGTTCGAGGCGTATCGCTGGCCACCGATGGAGAATCTACCGGTCGAGGCGCCGCTGGAAGAGGCACGCGAAGGTTTACAGGCCTTCGTCGAGGGCACGCGACGGCGCGGCTGGTCGCCGGAGCGGGTGCTGGTGTTCGGCCGGGACGACACGCTCGAGCGGCTGCTCGACATACGCGAGGGGCGAGTCGAGCTGCTCGGGCTGCCCGGCTGGCAAGGGCCCGCGTTGGCCGAACTGGCGCAGAGCGCCGCGGCCAAGCGCGAATTGTGGCCCACCCTGCTGGAGTGGCGTCGGGCATGGTCGAAGCAGGACAGCGAGGCCGATGACTGAGGCGGATATCCGCCGCCTGGAGGCCCGCGACCTGGAGAGCCTGGCGGCGCTGGAACGCTGCCAGGCGCGGCCTTGGTCGCGCAGCCAGCTCGAGGTCGTCTTGGATGCCGCCGATTGCTGCGTGCTGGGGGCCGAGGTGGCGGGCGAGCTTTTAGGCCATGCCGTGGTGGCCAGGTTGCCCTTCGAGGCCGAGCTGCAGGCCATGCTAGTGGCGCCTGTCATGCGTCGGCGCGGCCTTGCCGCTGCGCTGCTCGATGCGGTACTGGAGCAGGGGCGGCAGTGGTGCAGCGAGCGAGTGCTGCTCGAAGTGAGGGCGGGCAACGAGGCCGCTATCCAACTCTATCGCCGCGCGGGTTTCGGCGAAGACGGACGGCGGCGCGGCTATTACCCACCCTTGGATGAGGTTGCCGACGCGAGCAGGGAAGATGCCTTGCTGATGTCGCGTCGGCCGTGAGGCAGGCGGGAGGGCTCAGCTTCTTTCGGCTTCCACCTCATCGAACTTGCCCAGCAGCGCGGTCAGGCGGCGCTCCCACTCCTCGCGCTCCTGCTTCAGCCGGCTGTTTTCCTCGCGCAGTTCCTCGGCCTCCATCTTCAGTAGCTCCAGGGCCTCGACGGCACTGGCCACTTTCTGTTCCAGCCGGTTGAAGAGTTCGGTGCTCATCGTTTTCTCCTGAAATGACATCCTGCCGGGGCGGGCCCCTGCCCGCGCTGAAATCCGTTGCGCAGCGTAACGCCGAGGGCTGCGGCTGGGCAAGCGTAGCCGAACGGCGACGGTCCGTGTCAGCTGCCTGATGCTGCCAGGCGCCGGTAGAGTCGTCCGGTGCTGTCGCCGGCACATACTTCGCGATGCAGCGACCAGTTGGCGGGGACTTGTATTTCCAGCGACGTCTCGACTTCCAGGTAGACCCAGGCATCCGGGGCCAGCCAGCCTTGCTCCAGCCGCTCGCAGCAAGGCTCGGCCAGGCCTTGGCGAAAGGGTGGGTCGAGAAAGACCAGCGTAAAAGGGGCAAACCCCGCTGGGCCGGCAGCAAGCAGGGCGAGAGCGTCGACATTCAGCACCTGGCCCCGCTCGGTGGTGCCCAAGGTCTGGAGGTTGGCCACAAGCGCCCGTGCGACCTGGCCGTCGCGTTCGATGAACAGCGCCGTGGCGGCGCCGCGCGAAAGCGCCTCGAGGCCCAGCGCGCCGGTGCCGGCGAACAGATCGAGCACCCGCGCGCCCGGTGTGGCCGCGGCCAGCCAGTTGAACAGGGTCTCGCGCACCCGGTCCGGCGTGGGGCGCAGGCCGGGACTGTCGAGCACCGGCAGCAGCCGGCGGCGGAATTCGCCGCCGATGATGCGCAGGCGGCCGCTGCCTTGGGGCGAGCGAGCGCCGGAGCGCGAACGAGAGGGGGGGCGGCGACGTGTCATGCGTCCGAATTGTACCCGTCGGCTTGTCCACAGTCATGATGCGCGGTGTTAGGATGTAGCGATCATTCACCCGTGAGGCTGAATTCCCCCATGTTCGGTTTTTTCAAGCGCAAGAAGCAGGAAGAGCAGCAGGGCGAGCTGGAAGAGAAAGGGCTACAGCCGACCCAGCCCGAAGAGGAGGGCGTAAGCGAGGAGCGAGCTGAAGAGGGCTCCACTGCGAGCGAGGCCGCGGCCGAGCCGGTCGGCCACGAAGCGGCGCCCGCCGAGCCCGATGTCGTCGACACCCCGCGCCGCGAAGAGAGCGCCATGGCCGGGCCGTCGGCGGACGAGGCAAGCGAGCGGACCGAAGCGTTCAACGAGGTCGATCAGGAGGAGGAGAACGCGGTACTGCGCGAGGAGGCGCTGGCGCGCGAGCCGCAAGCCCAGCCGGAGCCCGAACCGCCAGTCTCCGAGCCAGAGCCGCCGGAAGCTGAGCCGGAACCCGCCCGCATGCCGCTGCAGGAGAAGCCCGGTGCCGAGAAGAAGGGCTGGTTCGCCCGTATTCGTTCGGGACTGGGCAAGACCCGCGCCAATCTCACCGAAGGCATCGCCGGGCTGTTCCTGGGCAAGAAACAGATCGACGACGAGTTGATCGAGGATCTCGAGACCCAGCTGTTGATGGCCGATGTGGGCATCGAGGCGACTACCGAGATCATCGACCGCTTGACCGAGCGCGTCTCACGCAAGGAGCTCAAGGATCCCCAGGCGCTTTATGGCGCGCTGCAGGACGAACTCGCCGCGATGCTCGACGGAGTGGCCAAGCCGCTGGCGCTGCCGGGCAAGGGGGAGGGCCCCTTCGTGATCCTGGTGGTGGGGGTGAACGGCGTAGGCAAGACCACCACCATCGGCAAGCTGACCCAGCGCTTCCAGCGCGAGGGTCATAGCGTGATGCTGGCCGCCGGCGACACCTTCCGCGCCGCCGCGGTGGAGCAGCTCAAGGTATGGGGCGAGCGTAACAAGGTGCCGGTCATCGCCCAGCATACCGGTGCCGACAGCGCCTCGGTGATCTACGACGCGGTGGCCGCGGCCAAGGCGCGTCACATCGACGTGCTTATCGCCGACACGGCGGGACGCCTGCACAACAAGGGGCACCTGATGGAAGAGCTCAAGAAGGTGCACCGGGTGATGGGCAAGCTCGACGCCAGCGCGCCCCACGAAGTGATGCTGGTACTCGATGCCGGTACCGGACAGAACGCGTTGTCCCAGGCCAACACCTTCAACGAGGCGGTGCCGGTCACCGGCATCACCCTGACCAAGCTCGACGGTACCGCCAAGGGTGGCATCATCTTCGCCCTGGCCAAGCAGCTGGGTACGCCGATTCGCTTCATCGGCGTGGGTGAAGGGCTCGATGACCTGCGTCCCTTCGAGGCCCGTGACTTCGTCGATGCGCTCTTCGACCAGGGCGATGACGGAGCCGCCGCCGCGCCATGATCCTCTTCGAGCATGTGGGAAAGCGCTATGGTGGACGCTTCGAGGCGTTGGCCAACATCGATTTCCGCGTGCAGCGTGGCGAAATGGTCTTTCTGACCGGCCATTCGGGGGCCGGCAAGAGTTCATTGTTGCGTCTGATCATGCTGCTGGAACGCCCGACCCGCGGGCGAGTACTGGTGGCCGGCCACGATATCGGTCGCCTGCATCCCAGTCAGGTGCCGTTCTACCGGCGCCAGATCGGCGTGGTCTTCCAGGACCACCAGCTGCTGCTCGATCGCTCCATCTTCGATAACGTGGCGCTGCCGCTGGAGATCCGCGGCGTCGACCCGCGCGAGGCGGCTCGGCGGGTGCGGGCAGCGCTGGACAAGGTGGGGCTGCTGCATCGCGAAAAGGCCCTGCCAATCGAGCTGTCCGGGGGCGAACAGCAGCGCGTCGGTATCGCCCGGGCGGTGGTCAACAAGCCCTCGCTGCTGTTGGCCGACGAGCCCACCGGCAACCTCGATCCGCAGCTTTCGGCCGATATCATGGCCCTGTTCGAGGACTTCAACCGCATCGGCACCACGGTGATGATCGCCAGTCACGACCTGGCGTTGATCGCTCGTCTGCGTCATCGCGTACTGCGTCTGCGCGATGGGCGCCTGATCGCCGACGAGGAGGCTGCATGAGCCGGCAGTCGCCCGCGCCGCCCCGCGGTGCCCGCAGCCAGCGCACGCGCTCGTCGAGCCGCTTTCGCGGCTGGCTACGCCACCATCGCGCCATGTGCCTCGCCAGTGCCCGTCGATTGCTGCGCGCGCCCATAGGCAGTCTGCTCACCATGCTCGCCATCGCCATCGCCCTGGTGCTGCCGGCGGCACTGTGGCTGTCGCTGGATAGTGCGCGAGTGCTCGATGCCGAACTCGAGGAGAGCGCCACGCTTACCGTCTATCTGTCCCACGGCCTCGACGAGGCTCAGGCCGGGCGCATCGACGAGGCGGTGGCGGCACATGAGGGGGTGGCGCGCACCCGGCTGATCAGCGCCGCCGAGGGCATGGCCGAGTTCCAACAGGCGCTGGGGCTGGCCGATGCCCTCGGCAGGCTCGAGGACAATCCGCTGCCGGCCAGCATCGTGGTGATGCCCTTCGATCCGGCCCCCGAGGCGGTGCGGCGCCTTGCCGATTCGCTGGAGAGCCTGTCCGGTATCGATGAGGCTCGCCTCGATCTGGCCTGGCTAGAGCGGCTGCGCCACTTGGCCGAACTCGGTAGTCGTCTGGTGCTGGCGCTGGCGGTGTTGTTCGGCCTGGGTGTGCTGCTTATCGTGGGGAATACCATTCGCCTGGCGGTGGAGAGTCGCCGCCAGGAGATCGAGGTGGTAATGCTGATCGGTGCCACCCACGCCTTCGTACGTCGCCCCTTCCTCTACAGCGGTGCCTGGTACGGGCTCGGCGGCGGCTTGCTCGCCTGGGGGTTGCTGGGGCTCGGCAATCAGTGGTTGTCGGTGCCGGTGAGCGCGCTTGCAGCCAGCTACGGCGCTTCCTTCACCCTGCCTCGCCTGGGGCCGGAGGGCTCGGCAACGCTGCTGTTGTGCAGTACACTACTGGGCTGGTTGGGTGCCTGGATCGCCGTGAGCCGCCACCTTGCGGAGGTTCGGCCGCGTTAAGGAGCGGAGGTTCGGCCGCGTTAAGGAGCGGAGGTTCGGCCGCGTTAAGGAGCGGAGGCTCGGCCGCGTTAAGGAGCGGAGGTTCGGCCACGACAAAGGGCGCCGAGCTGCGACATCCTGCCATATCGCTGCGCTAGCGACCGCGACCGGCATCTGCCACGCTGAGGAAAGAAGGGAACATTTACGACTATCGCCCGTCTAATCAGGCGGTTGAAAAAGGCATATCAGGTTTCTCAAGGAGACAACCCGCAATGAGCACCAGTCTTCTGCCGGTGGGTCAGCTCTCACCGGGGCATGACCTCAACGGGTACATTCAGGCGGTCAATGGCATTCCCATGCTTACCGCCGAGGAAGAGCGCGAACTCGCCTTCCGCCTGCATGACGAGGGCGACCTGGAGGCGGCGCGTCGTTTGGTGCTGTCGCATCTACGCTTCGTCGTGCACATTGCGCGCAGTTATTCCGGCTATGGCCTGCCCCAGGCCGACCTGATTCAGGAAGGCAACGTGGGTCTGATGAAGGCCGTCAAGCGCTTCGACCCCAATCAGGGGGTGCGCCTGGTCTCCTTCGCCGTCCACTGGATCAAGGCCGAGATCCACGAATTCGTGCTGCGCAACTGGCGCATCGTCAAGATTGCTACCACCAAGGCCCAGCGCAAGCTGTTCTTCAACCTGCGCAGTGCCAAGAAGCGCCTGGCTTGGCTCAACAACGACGAAGTCGATGCCATCGCCCGCGATCTCGACGTCAAGCCCGAGGTGGTGCGTGAGATGGAGGGGCGCCTGACGGCCCACGACGCCGGCTTCGACGCTTCTCCGAGCGAAGACGAGGACTCCGCTTACCAGGCGCCTGTCCACTACCTGGACGATGACGGCTCCGACCCTGCCGTGCAGCTCGAGGACAGTGACTGGGAGGACGACGCGAACCGTCGCCTGAAGATGGCCCTCGAGGCGCTGGACGAGCGCTCCCGCGACATCCTGCAGCGTCGCTGGCTGGCCGACGACAAGGCCACGCTGCACGAATTGGCCGACGTGTACGGCGTTTCCGCCGAGCGTATTCGTCAGCTCGAGAAGAATGCCATGAAGAAGATTCGCCACCAACTCGGTGACACCCTGGCAGCCTGAGCGGCGCCTCGAGCCAAACGAGGAAGCCCCGGTTCAATGAACCGGGGCTTTTGCATATCGGCGCGTTCTCACGCGCTCTGTGTGACAGGCGCACGCATCAGCTGAGCCGAGAGCAGTGCCCACTGGTCGTCCCAGTGCTCGGTGGGGCGGCGCTGGAAGTCGCTGCGCACGTACTGCGATATGCGCCCTTCGACCACTGCAATGAGCATGTTGGCGGTGGCCGACACCGTTAGTACGGTGCGCCGGCGCTCGCGCAGCTCCGCTTCGCGCAGGACCTGCTTGAGCTGGGTTTCCAGGCGCTCGAAGAGCTGGTGGATGCGTACCCTGAGTCGAGCGGTCTCGCCGGTCAGCACGTCGCCTTCGAGCAGGCGCGAAAGGCCCGGATTCTTCTCGGCAAAGGCCAGCAGCAGTGTGAGGATCTGACCGCAGCGCGGCACGGCTTCAGGGAAGTCCTCGAGAATTCGGCTGATACGCTCGAACAGCGTCTCCTCGATGAACTCGATTAGGCCCTCGAACATGCGAGCCTTGCTGGGAAAATGGCGGTATAGCGCGGCTTCTGAGACGCCCACCTGGCGCGCCAGTGCCGCTATGGTAATGCGTTTGCCGCTATCCTCCTCCAGCATCAGGGCGAGCGACTGCAGGATCTGCTCGCGCCGGCTGGTTGGTTGTATTGCCTGCGTCATGTCGATGTTTGTCTTCTGGTTATTGGAGTGGCTCAGGGCGGTTGGCCTCAGGCGCTGTCGTTCCCTTGTTGCTCGGCATCGGTGATCAGGGTGCCGACACCCGCATTGGTGAAGATCTCCAGCAGCGTGGCGTGAGGCACGCGGCCGTCGATGATGTGGGCGCTTCTCACACCGCCCTTCACGGCGTCCAGCGCGCAGCGGATCTTGGGCAGCATACCACCGTGGATGGTGCCGTCGGCGATCAAGCCGTCGACCTGAGCGGTGGTCAGCCCGGTGAGCACTTCGCCCTCGGCGTTCATCAAGCCGGCGACGTTGGTCAGCAGCATCAGCTTCTCCGCCCCCAGCGCCTCGGCCACCTTGCCGGCTACGAGGTCGGCGTTGATATTGTAGCTGTGACCCTGGGCATCGACCCCGATGGGGGCGATCACCGGAATGAAGTCGCGCTCGGCGAGCATCTCGATCAGGTCGGTGGAGATGTGCTCGACCTCGCCCACGTGGCCGATGTCGATGATCTCGGGGGCGGTCATTTCCGGCGTCTTGTGCTCTACCTTGAGCTTTCTCGCGCGGATCTGCGCGCCGTCCTTGCCGGTGAGGCCGATCGCCTTGCCGCCGCACTGATTGATCAGGTTGACGATGCCCTTGTTGACCAGCCCGCCGAGCACCATCTCCACCACGTCCATGGTCTGCGAGTCGGTGACCCGCATGCCGTTGACGAAGCGCGACTCGATCTTCAGCTTGCTCAGCAGGTCGCCGATCTGCGGCCCGCCGCCGTGCACCACCACCGGATTGATCCCCACTTCCTTCATCAGCACCATGTTGCGGGCGAAGGAGTCGATCAGGGTGTCCTCGGTCATGGCGTTGCCGCCGTACTTGACGACAACGGTCTTGCCGGAGAAGCGCTGAATATAGGGAAGTGCCTCGGAGAGCACTTCCACTACCAGCCGCGGGTCACGAGTCGTTTCGGTCATGGTCCTTCCTTAAAGGAGTCGAAAACGCCGCCTTCAGCTCGGCAGCGTCAGCGCCGGGTCGACCTGCTTCAGGGCGTCGGCGAAACGGTTGCGAATGCGTTCGAGGGCCGCGTCGCTCTTGCCCTCGAAGCGCAGCACCAGCACCGGGGTGGTATTCGAGGCGCGGCACAGGCCCCAGCCGTCGGGGTAGTCGACGCGGATGCCGTCGAGGGTGGTCTTGACGCCATCGTTACCGAAGTCGCCCTCACGGGCCAGCTTGTCGACCAGGTCGAACTTGTTCTCGTCGGTCACGTGTACGTTGATCTCGGGGGTGCCGATATCCTGCGGATAGCGGGCGAAGAAGGCGTCGGCGTCCTCCTCCTGCTTGGACAGGATCTCCAGCAGCCGGGCGGCGCCGTAGAGGCCATCGTCGAAGCCGTACCAACGCTCCTGGAAGAAGATATGGCCGCTCATCTCGCCGGCGAGTGCCGCGCCGGTCTCCTTCATGCGCGCCTTGATCAGCGAGTGGCCGGTGCGCCACATCTCCGGCGTGCCGCCGGCTCGCTCGACGACGCCCGCCAGATTGCCGGTGCACTTGACGTCGAAGATCACCCGGGCGCCGGGGTTGCGCGACAGCATGTCCTCGGCGAAGGCCATCATCAGGTGATCGGGATAGATCAGCTTGCCGCTCGGCGTGACCACGCCGAGGCGGTCGCCGTCGCCGTCGAAGGCCAGGCCGATGTCGGCGCCGGTCTCTCTCACCGTGCGGATCAGGTCCTGCAGGTTCTCTAGCTTGCCCGGATCGGGATGGTGGTTGGGAAAGTTGCCGTCGATCTCGGCGAATAGCGGTATGGTCTCGGCGCCGAGCCGTTCGATCAGCTTGGGTCCCAGTTCGCCGGCCACGCCGTTGCCGCAGTCGACCACTGCCTTGATCGAGCGCTCCAGCTTGACGTCGCCGACGATGCGCTCGAGGTAGGCGTCGCGCAGGTCGTCCTGGCGCACGCTGCCCTGGCCTTCGGCCAGGTCGCCGGCCTCGATTCGCCGATAAAGCGCGGTGATCGCCTCGCCGGAGAGCGTCTCGCCGCCCAGCACGATCTTGAAGCCGTTGTAGTCCGGCGGGTTGTGACTGCCGGTGACCATCACGCCGGAGGCGGTGCCTTCCAGCACATGGGTGGCGAAGTAGAGCACCGGGGTGGGCACCATGCCGATGTCGACCACGTCGCGGCCGGCGGCAGTCAGGCCGCGAATCAGCGCCTCGCTGAGGCGCGGGCCGGAGAGACGGCCGTCGCGGGCCACCACCACGGTGGACTCGTTGCGCGCAGCGGCTTCCGAGCCGATCGCCCGGCCGATCTTCTCGACGGTCGCCTCGGTCAGGGTATCGTCGACGATGCCGCGAATGTCGTAGGCGCGAAAGATGGAGGCCGGTACGCTGCTGGTCGTGACTTGACTCATAGCGGTTCCTTGTCAGACAGAGATGGATTCATGTGTGCCAGGTTGCGAATACGCTGCCGGCAGTCCCTTCCCTGGGACGGCCGGCAGTGGGTATCAGTGGCGCCCCGAGCTGCCGAAGCCGCCTTCACCCCGCAGGCTGGCCTCGAAGTCGTCGACGACCTCGAGCTCGGCTTGTATCACCGGTACCAGCACATACTGGGCCAGGCGTTCGAACGGCTCCAGTACGAAGGTGCTGTTGCCGCGGTTCCATGTCGAGATCATCAACTCGCCCTGATAGTCGGAGTCGATCAGCCCCACCAGGTTGCCGAGCACGATGCCATGCTTGTGGCCAAGACCCGAACGCGGCAGGATCAGCCCGGCAAGTCCCGGGTCGCCGGTATGGATGGCAAGCCCCGTGCGGACCAGTTCGCACTGGCCGGGCTCCAGGGTCAGCGGTTCGTCGAGCAGGGCGCGCAGGTCCATTCCCGCCGAGCCCAGGGTAGCGTAGCGGGGCAGGTAATCGCGCAGCCGCTCGTCGAGCAGTTTTACCTCCAGGCGGGGCTGGTCGAGGCGTGGGCTTGGTGTCGTGTCGGACATCGGGACTCCGTAGTGTTTCGCTGCTTCGTTCAGGATGCGGGTCAGTGAACCGGGGGGGACGACAGGCAGCCGAGAGCCCGCTCGATCACCGCTCTGGCAAGCTGAGTCTTGGGCTGCGGCGGCAGGCTCGCTCCACCTTCACCCTCGCCGTCGCGCCATAGCAACAAGGCGGCATTGTCGTCGGCGCCGAAGCCGAGCCCCTCGGTGGAGACGTCGTTGGCAACGATCATGTCCAGCCGCTTGCGCTTGAGCTTGTCACGGGCGTAAACCTCCAGGTCGCGAGTCTCCGCGGCGAAGCCCACCACGAAGGGACGTCCTCCCGCCGCGTCCCGCTCATTGGCGATATCGGCAATAATATCGGGATTCTTGACCAGCCTCAGGATCAAGCCATCCTCGCCTTCGCGCTTCTTAATCTTGTGCTCCGATGCCGCCTCGGCGCGGTAGTCGGCCACCGCAGCGCAGCCAATGAAGATGTCGCACTCGCTCGCCAGGCGGCGGCTTGCCTCGTGCATCTGCACTGCCGTTTCCACATCGATGCGTGCCACGCCCTCGGGTGTGGGCAGGCTCACCGGGCCGCTGATCAAGCTCACCTGCGCGCCTAGTGCGACGGCGGCTCCGGCCAGGGCGAAGCCCATCTTGCCCGAGCTGTGATTGGAGAGGTAGCGCACGGGATCGAGGGGTTCGCGGGTCGGTCCGGCGGTGATCACGATATGCAGGCCTTGTGCCGGCGTTTCCCCGGATGGTGCGACCCCATAGTGCGCTGTTTCGCTGGCCGGCTGGATGAGCTCGGCTACGATCGCCTCGGGCTCGAGCATGCGACCCGGCCCCACATCGCCGCATGCCTGGTCGCCGCTGGCCGGGCCCAGCAGCCGCCAGCCGTCCTGCTCGAGGCGGGAGGCGTTGCGCTGGGTGGCGGGATGGCGCCACATGGCCTGGTTCATGGCCGGCGCCATCAGCTTGTCGGCTTCGCTGGCCAGGCACAGGGTGGTGAGCAGGTCATCGGCCATACCTTGGGCCAGGCGCGCCATCAGGTCGGCGGTGCCCGGGGCGATCAGGATCGTCTCGGCCCAGCGCGCCAGCTCGATGTGCCCCATGCCGGCCTCGGCTTCCGGGTCGAGCAGCGAGGTGCGCACCGCCTCGCCGGTGAGTGCCTGCAGCGTCAATGGGGTGATGAAGGCCTGGGCGCCCTCGGTCATGACCACGCGTACCTCGCATCCCGCCTGCTTGAGCAAACGGGCGAGCTGGGCGCTCTTGTAGGCGGCGATGCCGGCACTGATGCCGAGCAGAATGCGCCGGCCGGCGAGCCGATTGACGGACTCCGTTGTCATGGCGATTTTCCTGAACTTGAACCCGACCGCCTACCTTACCACTGCCGTTGAAGTTGCGCAGCCGCGGCCTTTCGTGCGCGTCGGTTATCAAAATGCTCGGAATGCCCCGTACTTTTAGTGCGGGATGGATGTCGCGGGCCACGAAGCAGCCCTCAATGTGGGCGGGCCTGCTGCTCGATGTATTGCCGAACCAGCGAGATCGGAGCGCCGCCAACACTCCCGGCAAAATAGCTAGGGCTCCATAAGGCATTCTTCTGGTACGCCGGCTTCACTAGCTCGGGGTGCATCAACTTGAGCCTTCGGCTGGACACCCCTTTCAGGCTGTTCACCAGCCGGGACAGCGCCACCTTGGGTGGGTAATTCAACAGCAAGTGAACATGATCGCCTTCGCCATTGAACTCCACTAGTTCGGCCTCAAAGTCGGCGCAGACGCTGCGGAATATCCCCTCCAAGGATTCAAGATGCTCGGTGCCGAAGATGCCTCCTCGGTACTTGGTCACAAAGACCAAGTGTGCGTGAAGCATAAAAACGCAGTGCCTGCCGGTTCTGCAGGATTGTTGAGTATGCATAGGCCAAATATACTCGAGGACATGAAACAGACCAAGACCCTCAAGGTTCGTGTAAAGGACAAGCACGCTGCCCACCTGGGTCGTATGGCTCGCAGCGTCAATTTCGTCTGGAACTACCTCAACGAACTGTCTGCTCGCGCCACCCGGGAGAAGGGTCTGTTTTTGTCTGCCTACGACATGGATCGCTATACCAAAGGGGCCGGGAAAGACCTGGGGTTGCACTCGCAGACGCTCCAAGAGGTGTCGCGGGAATATGCCACCCGACGCAAGCAGTTCCGCAAGACCCGCCTGGCATGGCGCAAGTCGCGTGGTGTACGTCGATCCCTCGGCTGGGTGCCCTTCAAATCGGGCGCGGCCAAGTGGAAGAACGGCCAGATCTTTTTCAACGGCCAGCACTTCAAGGTCTGGGATAGCTTTGGCCTGAGCCAGTACAAGTTTCGCTCCGGCAGCTTCAACGAGGACGCCCGAGGCCGCTGGTGCTTCAACGTGGTGGTCGAAGTGGAGGTTCAGCCATCCACCGGCCAGGGACAGGTCGGCATCGACCTGGGCCTGAAGGACGTGGCGACCTGTAGCGACGGCGTGAAGCTGGAGAACGGCCGTTTCTACCGCGATCTCGCAGACAAGCTGGCCACCGCCCAGAGGGCTCGCAACAAGCGCCGAGTGAAGGCCCTCCACGCCAAGATCAAGAATCGCCGCAAGGATGCCTTGCACAAGTTCTCCCGCCGGCTGGTCGATCAGCACGGCGAAATCGTGGTGGGCGATGTCTCGTCCACCCGGCTCGCGAAGACCCGAATGGCCAAGTCGGTACTGGATGCCGGCTGGGGCCAACTGAAGACGATGCTGGAATACAAATGCGATCACGCAGGCATCGTATTCCGAGAGGTCCGCGAGGCATACACCACCCGCACCTGTTCGTTGTGCGGCTCGCTCAGCGGGCCTCAAGGCGTCAACGGGCTGCGAGTAAGAGACTGGGAGTGCGCGGAGTGTGGTGTGCTCCACGACCGGGACGTGAACGCGGCTCGAAACATCCTCAGTCTCGGGGCAGGACGTTGCCCTCCAGCAGTGGGAATCACCTCCCTTTAGGGTGGTGAGGACGTCAAAATGCATCACTTCTACTAACCCATGGAAAAGCCTAGCAAGGAGACAGGGGATGTCGATTCGCGACTGGCCCGAGGGCGAGCGCCCACGGGAAAAACTGCTGGCACTGGGCGCCGAGGCGCTGTCCGACGCCGAACTGCTGGCGATTTTCCTGCGCGTGGGGGTGACAGGGCGCTCAGCGGTGGATCTCGCCCGCGACTTGCTCGCGGCATTCGGCGGGCTGCGCCAACTGCTGGAGGCTGACCAGGCGCGTTTCTGTGCCGAGCGCGGCCTGGGCACGGCCAAGTTCGTGCAGCTGCAAGCGACCCTCGAGCTGTCGAAGCGCCACCTGGCCGCTCAGCTTGCCCGCGGCAATGCGTTGACCTCGCCATCCCTGGTGCGGGCCTACCTGGCTACCCAGTTGCGTCATCTGGGGCACGAGGAGTTCGCCGCGCTGTTCCTCGACACCCAGCATCGCGTGATCCGCTTCGAATCGCTGTTCCGCGGCACGCTGGACAGTGCGTCGGTCTATCCGCGCGAGGTGGCACGCCGGGCGCTGGAGCTGGGGGCCGGGGCGATCATCCTCGCTCACAACCACCCTTCGGGCGTGGCCGAGCCCTCCGATGCCGACCGGCGGATCACTGAGCGGCTGCGCGAGGCGCTGGGTCTGTTCGAGATCCGCGTGCTGGATCACTTCGTCGTGGGTGATGGAGAAGTGGTGTCGTTTGCGGAGAGAGGGTGGCTTTAGGGGGCAGGGAGTGTAGAATACGCGCCTACTTGTTGCCTGTAGGGGCGCACTCTGCTATAAAGTGCAGCCTTTGAATTCCCTTGGGTCAAATGACAACGGGGTCGTTCCCGGTTTGCCCGACAGGTTTTGAACACTCAGGTTTGACCACCTGGCCAAGCGGTTGGAGGCTCCCATGTCCAAAGTATGTCAGGTCACCGGCAAGCGCCCGGTGACTGGTAACAACGTTTCACACTCCCAGCGCAAGACTCGTCGTCGCTTCTTGCCGAACCTGCACACCCATCGCTTCTGGGTGGAGTCGGAGAATCGCTTCGTCAAGCTGCGCATCTCTTCCAAGGGTATGCGCATCATCGACAAGAAGGGCATCGACGCGGTGCTCAGCGACATCCGCAAGCGCGGCGAAGCCGTCTAAGCGACCATTCAGGGAGTAAGCAGTCATGCGTGACAAGATCAAGCTGGTGTCCAGTGCCGGTACCGGTCACTTCTACACCACCGACAAGAACAAGCGGAACACCCCGGATAAGCTCGAATTCAAGAAATTCGATCCGGTCGTCCGCAAGCATGTGATGTACAAGGAAGCCAAGATCAAGTAAACCGGTTCGATGTCCGCTCGCTGACGACGGACATCATCGGTACGACTTGATGGCTTCCAGCCGCAGGTAGCAAGACCTGTCCTCCTGAACCCGGCCCTGCGGTCGGGTTCAGGCGTATCTATTTCCCGGACTTTCCTCGCCATGCCCGAGCTTCCCGAAGTCGAGACCACCCGGCGCGGCATTGCCCCTCATGTGGAGGGGCGCGAAATCGTCGAGGTAATGGTGCGCCAGCCGCGCCTGCGCGTACCGGTGCCCGGGGACTTCATTGACCGCCTGGTGGGCTCGCGCCTCGGCACCCTGTCACGCCGTGCCAAGTACCTGCTGCTGCCTGTCGAGGGCGAGCGTGCCGGAAGCCTGATCTGGCACTTGGGCATGTCGGGCAGCCTGCGTATCGCACGGCTGGGCGAATTGCCCAAGAAACACGACCACGTCGACCTGGTATTCGACGACGGTATCATCCTGCGCTACCACGACCCGCGCCGCTTCGGCTTCGTCGACTGGCTGGCCGGCACGTCAGAATCCGACCCGCGGCTGGCGAGCCTGGGGCCCGAACCGCTGTCGGAGGCCTTCGACGGCGAACGGCTCCACCGGCTCGCACGCGGTCGACGCATGGCGGTCAAGCCGTTCCTGATGGACAATGCGGTGGTCGTCGGCGTAGGCAACATCTACGCCAGCGAGGCGCTGTTCCTGGCCGGCATCGACCCCCGCCGGGCGGCGGGTCGCATCTCCCGCGAGCGCTACGAGCGTCTGGCGGCGGCGATCCGCGATGTACTGGCGGCAGCCATCACCCAGGGCGGTACCACGCTGCGCGACTTCGTCAGCGGCACCGGCGAGCCGGGCTACTTCAAGCAGCGTCTCAACGTCTATGGCCGTCATGGCCAGGGCTGCCGGCGCTGCAATGGCGAACTGCGCCTGGTGACGCTGGGCCAGCGGGCCAGTGTCTTCTGTCCTGCCTGTCAGCGCTGATTTTCCCATCCAAGAGACGAACCATGACCCAGACCCTGCGCCTCAAGAAGAATGCCGATCGCCGCCTCAAGGCCGGCCACCTGTGGCTCTACTCCAACGAGGTCGACATTGAGGTCACGCCGCTCAAGGGCCTCGAGCCGGGCGGTCAGGTGATCGTCGAAGCCGCCAATGGCAAGGCGATGGGGGTGGCCTACGTCAATCCCAACTCGCTGATCTGCGCCCGGGTGGTGTCACGCGACCCGACCATGCGCCTCGACCGCTCGCTGCTGGTGCACCGCTTCAACCAGGCACTGGCCCTGCGCCAGCGGTTCTATGCCAAGCCGTTCTACCGGCTGGTGCACGGCGAGGGCGATCTGCTGCCGGGCTTGATCGTCGACCGTTTCGATGACGTGCTGGTGGTACAGCTCAACACCCTGGGCATGGAACGCCTGGCCGAGGAGGTCGTCGCGGCGCTGGACAAGGTGCTTTCGCCGCGGGTCATCGTGTTCAAGAACGACTCCTCCGGGCGTCGCCAGGAGCAACTCGAGCGCCAGGTCACCGTGGCCAAGGGCGAGCTCGACGGCCCGGTGCCGATGGAGGAGAACGGCGTACGCTTCCACGTGCCGGTGCTCGATGGGCAGAAGACCGGTTGGTTCTTCGATCACCGCGCCAACCGCGCCTGGCTCAATGGGCTGGTGGCCGGCAAGCGGGTGCTGGACATGTTCAGCTACATCGGCGGCTGGGGCGTACAGGCGGCGGCTCACGGTGCCAGCGAGGTGCTGTGCATCGATGCCAGCGCCCAGGCCTTGGAGCATGTGGCCGAGAACGCGGCCCTGAATGGCCTGCACGAACAGGTGGCGGTGGGCGAGGCCGATGCGTTCGAAGCGCTGGCCGCACTCAAGGCCGACGGCGAGCAGTTCGACGTGGTGATCCTCGACCCGCCGGCTTTCATCAAGAAGCGCAAGGACATTCCCAACGGTGAGCGCGCCTACGCCAAGCTCAACCGCGAGGCGATGCGCCTGCTGGGGCGCGACGGACTGTTGCTTTCGGCCTCTTGCTCCATGCATCTGGCCCAGGAGCGGCTGGTCGAGGTGGTGCGCGGCGCAGTGCGCCACCAGGACCGCCACGGCCAAGTGATCTACCAAGGTCACCAGGCGGCGGACCATCCGGTTCACCCGGCGATTCCCGAGACGGCCTATCTCAAGGCGTTGGGTGTCCGGGTATTCCGCGACTGACATGAACGGCTACGTTCGCGTCTTCGCCCACTCCAATTCGCTGCTGGTCAGCCACGTGCGCAACGTGCTGGCCGCGGCGGGCGTTCCCGTGGAGTTGCGCAACATGGTGCTGGGCGGCGGTGCCGGCGAGCTGCCGCTGGGCGAATGCGAGCCCGAAGTATGGGTGGCAGCGCACAACCGCGAACGCGCCGAGGCGTTGATCCAGGCCGCCATGACAGGCAGCAGCGAAGCGCCGGACTGGCGCTGTTCCCACTGCGGCGAGGTGCTGGAGGGGGCGTTCGAGACCTGTTGGCGCTGCGGCACGCCGAGAGTCTGACTCACCCCGGTTCAACCCAGCCAAGGAGAGCATGATGCCACAGGAGTGGGACCTTCCCGATCCCTTCGTCATCGAGCTCGAGGTGGCCGCCTCGGCCATCGACGAGTACGGCCACGCCAACAATGCCGAGTACCTGCGCTGGGTCGAGCAGGTGAGCTGGGCTCACTCGGAGCATCTTGGGCTGAACCTGGCCCGCTACCGTGAACTGGACCGCGCCATGGCCGTACATCGCCATGAACTCGATTACCTCGCGCCGGCCTTCCAGGGGGAGCGCCTGCAACTGGCGACCTGGATCGTCGGCTGCGATGGTCGCCTTACTCTGACACGGCGTTTCCAGCTCATTCGTCCCGCTGAAGGTCGCACGCTGTTGCGGGCACGTACCCGCTTCGCCTGTATCGAGCTTTCCAGCGGGCGTCCGCGGCGCCTGCCCGAGGAGTACGTAGTCGTCTATGGTGGTGCGCTCATTGCCGAGTGAGGCTGCGATTTTTCCGCTAAAAAACCTTCTCAAGAGCTGATTTACTCTCGATAACTCCAATTTTGTTGATTTTTGCCGTTCTTTGCTCACGGTACTTTATGTTTGGACTGCCTGTGCTGTAATGCGCCTGTCTTACCCTAACAACAGGCGTTGAACGCTCAGGAGGTGTCCCATGAAGATCGCCGTGCCGAAGGAAATCAAGAACCACGAATACCGTGTCGCCCTGACCCCCACCGGGGCGCGCGAGCTGGTGGCGCGTGGTCATTCCGTGACCGTACAGGCCAATGCTGGTGAGGGCGCGGGCTTCTCCGATGCCGACTATGAAGCGGCCGGAGCCAGCTTGGAGGCGAACGTCGACACCCTCTGGGCCGGCGCAGAGCTGATCCTCAAGGTCAAGGAGCCGCAATCGGAAGAAGTGGCGCGCCTTTCCCGTGGCCAGACCCTGTTCACCTACCTGCACCTTGCGGCCGAGGAGAAGCTCACCCGGGGGCTGATGAAGAGCGGCGCCACCTGTATCGCCTACGAGACCGTTACCGACCGCCAGGGCGGTTTGCCGCTACTGGCACCGATGAGCACCGTGGCCGGTCGCATGGCGGTCCAGGCCGGCGCGCACAGCCTGGAGAAGGCCCAGGGTGGCTCCGGCGTGCTGCTGCCCGGCGTGCCCGGCGTGGCGCCCGGCAAGGTGGCCGTGATCGGCGGCGGCGTAGTGGGCGAGAACGCCGCGCGCATGGCGCTGGGCCTGGGCGCCGAGGTGACCGTACTGGACAAGTCGATTCCGCGCCTCGAAGTGCTCGATGACCGCTATCAGGGCCGCATGAAGACCGTCTTCTCCACCGCCGATGCCATCGACGAAGCGGTGCGCGAGAGCGACCTGATCGTTGGCGCCGTGTTGATTCCCGGAGCCGCCGCACCCAAGCTGATCACGCGTGCGATGCTGGCCGACATGAAGCCCGGCAGCGTCTTGGTGGATGTGGCCATCGATCAGGGCGGCTGCTTCGAGACCAGCCGCGCGACCACCCACGCCGAGCCGACCTACATGGTCGACGGTATCGTCCACTACTGCGTGGCCAACATGCCGGGCGCAGTGGCGCGCACCTCGACCCAGGCGCTGACCAACGCCACCCTGCCGTTCGTCATTGCCCTGGCCGACAAGGGCTGGAAGCGGGCGCTGGCCGACGATGCCCACTTCATGCCGGGGCTCAACGTACACGACGGCCAGGTCACCTACCGTGCCGTGGGCGAGGCCTTCGGACTCGATAGCGTCGATCCCGCCAGCCTTGTAAGGTGAGCGGCGCCGGGGGCGGTCGCCTTGCCCGCCCCCTCGCGTTACCATAGCGGGCATTTCCGCTAGCAGAGTCCGCCTTCCATGAGTGCAGCTTCACAGAAGACCCGCGTTCTCACCGGCATCACCACCACCGGTACCCCACACTTGGGCAACTACGTCGGTGCCATCAAGCCCGCCATCGCCGCGAGCCAGGACCCCAGCGTGCAGTCCTACTACTTCCTCGCCGACCTGCATGCGCTGATCAAGTGCCAGGATCCTCGGCGGGTGCAGGATTCGCGCCTGGAGATCGCCGCCACCTGGCTGGCACTGGGGCTGGATACCGACAACGCCATCTTCTATCGCCAGTCGGACATCCCCGAGATTCCCGAGCTGACCTGGATGCTCTCGTGCGTCTGCGCCAAGGGCCTGATGAACCGGGCCCACGCCTACAAGGCGGCGGTGGCCGAGAACGAGGCCGCCGACAACCAGGACCCGGACAAGGGCATTACCATGGGCTTGTTCGGCTATCCGGTGCTGATGGCCGCCGACATCCTGATGTTCAACGCCAACAAGGTGCCGGTGGGGCGCGACCAGATCCAGCACATCGAGATGGCCCGCGACATGGGCGGGCGCTTCAACCATCTCTACCGGGGTGAGTTTTTCACCCTGCCGGAGGCGGTAGTGGACGACGACGTGGCGGTGCTGGGCGGGCTCGACGGGCGCAAGATGTCCAAGAGCTACAACAACACCATCCCGCTGTTCGTCTCCGATAAGAAGCTGCTCAAGCTGGTGCGCAAGATCAAGACCAACTCGCTGGAGCCCGGTGAGCCCAAGGATCCCGAGGGCTGCACCCTGTTCCAGATCTATTCCGCATTCTCCAATCGCGAGGAGCGTGAGGCGATGCGTGGCGAGTATGCCAATGGCATCGGCTGGGGCGAGGTCAAGAACCGTCTGTTCGAACTTCTCAACGAGCAGCTGCGCGAACCTCGCGAACGCTATATCGCGCTGATGGAAGATCCCGGACATATCGAGAGCGTACTGCTCAAGGGTGCCGAGCGGGCACGTGCCGAGGCAGCGCCGTTCATGGATCGATTGCGGGGGGCCGTGGGGCTCGGGCGTTTCGTCTAAGCGGTGGCGATACCGTCTCGCAAGGGGCCTTCGGGCCCCTTGCCTGTTTCGGATCTCGACTGCCATCAGCAATGCTTGATCCAGCTTGATTCAATATTTCCAATGGCTATTAATATCTTCGTTTAAATTCCTTTATGCTCTTTGTTGGGATAGTTAGCATGCTCCCAATCGGGCCGTATGCCCCTGACGATTATGAGAGAGCACACCATGAGTGAACTCGTCCTTTCCCAACGCTCGCGACTATCCCTGCCTGCGATCGCCACAGGCCTCCTGTTGTTGGGCGCCCTGGCATTGGGGGCGGCCTTCGGTGCACGCATTGGCGTGCTTATGGTAATCGGCGGCCTGCTGGGCATGGTGCTATACCATGCCGCCTTTGGCTTCACTGCCGCCTGGCGGATCTTCATCACTGAACGCCGTGGTCGTGGCCTGCGCGCCCAGATGGTCATGCTGGCCATCGCCGTACTGCTGTTCTTCCCGGCCCTGGGCGCCGGCACTCTGTTTGGCAACGAGGTAAGTGGCTACGTCGCTCCCATTGGGGTTTCGGTAGTGTTCGGTGCCTTCCTCTTCGGCATCGGCATGCAACTCGGCGGTGGCTGTGCCTCTGGCACACTGTTCACTGCCGGGGGTGGCAATGCGCGTATGCTGATTACGCTGCTGTTTTTCATTGTGGGTTCGGTGGTCGGGACCGCCCATTTCTCCTGGTGGATGAGTCTGCCGGCCTTCCAGCCGGTGTCGTTGGTGAATACCACTGGCGTGGGCGGAGGTATCGCCGTGAGCCTGGCGCTGTTCGCCGCCATCGCAGGGCTGACATTGATGATGGAAAAGCGTCGCCACGGCCAACTGGAGCAGGTGCCGAAGGTCAACGCCGGCAATCAGCGCTGGCTCACGGGTCCCTGGCCGCTGCTGTTCGGCGCCGTGGCCCTGGCTCTGCTTAACTACGCCACTCTGGCCTTGGCCGGCCGCCCTTGGGGCGTGACCTCTGCATTTGCCCTGTGGGGTGCCAAGGGCTTCGAGTTTCTTGGCGGCGACGCCACCGCCTGGGGCTACTGGCAGGCGCCTGGTAATGCAGCAGCTTTGCAGGCCAGCGTATGGAGTGACATCACGACGGTCATGAACGTGGGCATCATGATCGGAGCCCTGGTAGCAGCGTCATTGGCAGGCCGCTTTGCACCCAACTTCCGCATTCCACCAAAGTCGGTGCTGGCCGCGGTGATCGGCGGGATCATGCTGGGTTACGGGGCCCGCCTTGCTTTTGGATGCAATATCGGCGCCTATTTCGGTGGCATCGCCTCGGGCAGCCTCCACGGTTGGGTATGGCTGGTAGCGGCTTTTGTCGGCAATATGCTCGGTGTGAGGCTGCGGCCCTTCTTTTTCGAGGGCGAGGCAGGACGTAGGTCGGCGGCCAAGGGTTGCTGACTTGAAACAGTGTTCCCCGTGTAGGACCCAGCATGATGATGCGCCCCGGCCTGTGGCCGGGGCGTACTGTTTTCGAGCGTGCTAAAGTATTCCTCAAGGCGCCGTCAGAGTGCCTACGGCCCGGTTCCAGTCACCGTATCGAGATCACTAATGCCTGAAAGCAAACGTCCACTCTATATTCCCTATGCTGGTCCTTCGCTGCTGGAGATGCCGCTCCTCAACAAGGGCAGCGCCTTTACCCGCGATGAGCGGCTCGAGTTCAATCTGATCGGTCTGCTGCCGCAGAACGTGGAATCCATCGAGGAGCAGGCGGAGCGGGCCTACCGCCAGTACCAGCAGTGCCACAGCGATCTGGAACGACACATCCACCTGCGGGCGATCCAGGACGACAACGAGACGCTCTACTACCACATGGTAATGGAGCATCTCGAGGAGATGCTGCCGATCATCTATACCCCCACGGTAGGCCAGGCCTGCGAGGAATTCTCCAACATCTACCGCAGCCATCGCGGCCTGTTCGTCAGCTATCCGGATCGCGAGCGCATCGACGATATCCTGCGCAGCGCCACCAAGGACAGGGTCAAGGTGATCGTGGTGACCGACGGCGAACGAATCCTGGGCCTTGGCGACCAGGGGCTTGGCGGCATGGGCATACCTATCGGCAAGCTGGCGCTGTATACCGCCTGCGGTGGCATCAGCCCCGCTTACACGCTGCCGATCATGCTTGATGTTGGCACCAACAACCAAGCCCTGCTCGATGACCCCATGTACATGGGCTGGCGGCATCCGCGCATTTCCCCGGAGGAGTACAACGCCTTCGTCGATGAATTCATCGCTGCGGTCAAGCGCCGCTGGCCGAACGTGCTGCTGCAGTTCGAGGATTTTGCCCAGGCCAACGCCGTGCCCCTACTGGAGCGCTACCGCGACCAGCTGTGCTGCTTCAACGACGACGTACAGGGCACCGCGGCGGTCTGCGTAGGTACCCTGATGGCGGCCTGTCAGGCCCGCGACGAGACCATTGCCGACCAGCGCGTGGTGTTCGTCGGTGCCGGTTCCGCCGGCTGCGGCATTGCCGAGCAGGTGGTGGTGGCAATGCAGGCGGAGGGGCTCTCCGAGAAAGAGGCGCGGCGCCGTGTGTTCATGGTCGACCGCGAAGGTCTGGTGACCTCCGACCAGGAGTGGTTGCGCGACTTTCAGCGCCGCCTGGCGCACGACCCCGAGCTCGTCGAAGAGTGGCAGGACCAATCCCTGCTGGAAGTGGCCCGCCACATCAGGCCCACAGTGCTGATCGGTGTCTCGGGGCAGAAGGGACTGTTTAGCGAGGAGGTGGTCCGTGCCATGCATGCCGGCTGCGAGCGCCCGGTGATCATGCCGCTCTCCAACCCCACCTCACGCGCCGAGGCCACACCTGCGGATGTGATCGAGTGGACCGACGGCCAGGCATTGGTAGCCACCGGCAGTCCCTTCGCGCCGGTGGTGCATGGGGGCCAGACCTATCCCATCGCCCAGTGCAACAACGCTTACATCTTCCCCGGAATCGGGCTCGGGGTGGTGGCCAGCGGCGCTAGGCGAATCACCGACACCATGTTGATGACCGCTTCCCGTGCCCTGGCTCGTGAGGCCCCGCTGGTCAAGGAGGGCAAGGGAGCGCTGCTGCCGCCGCTGTCGCACATTCGTGAGCTCTCCAGGGCCATCGCCTTCGAGGTCGCCGCCCAGGCGCAGCAGGAGGGGGTGGCGCTGCGCACCGACGGCATCAAGCTGCGCCAGGCGATCGAGCGTAGCAGCTGGACACCGGAGTACAGGCGCTACCGCCGCCGCGCGTTCTGATAGTGACTGATTCATTACTGTGCTCGACGACCCACAAGGATGTGGGAAGTGCGTTGGTTCGTCGGGAACGAACCTAGCCATTCTGCCGTCGGCGGTGCCGAAGCGTCGGACCGTCACAATCCTCATTGAGCAGCCAGCCAACTCCGGTTGTTCCGCTCCGGCGGCGGCCAGCCTATCTTCGCTCGTGACATGAATCAGAAGCACTATGCCACACAAAGACAAAGGCTCTGCCGGTTACCGACAGAGCCTTTCGCTTGAGCACGGTATGTAGGGAAGCGCTTACGCCGCGCCGATCATCCGCCGCAGCACGTAGTGGAGGATACCGCCGTGGCGGTAGTACTCCAGCTCGTTGGCGGTATCGATGCGGCACAGGGCCTCGAGTTTCTTCTCGCCCTTGTCGCTCTTCACCGTGACCGTGACCTTGCCGCCCGGAGTGAGATCGGCCAGGCCCTCGATCGAAACGGCCTCGTCGCCGGTCAGCCCCAGGCTCTTGCGATCCTCGCCCTCGGGGAACTGCAGCGGCACCACGCCCATACCGATCAGATTGGAGCGGTGGATGCGCTCGTAGGACTCGGCGAGCACCGCGCGCACCCCGAGCAGGCGCGTGCCCTTGGCGGCCCAGTCGCGCGACGAGCCGGTGCCATACTCCTTGCCTGCGACCACGACCAGCGGCGTGCCCTTCTCCTGGTACCGCATGGCGGCGTCGTAGATCGCCATTTGCTCGCCCGAGGGCACGTGGCGGGTCTCGCCGCCGACCACGCCGTCGAGCATCTCGTTTCTGATGCGCACGTTGGCGAAAGTGCCGCGCATCATCACTTCGTGGTTGCCGCGGCGCGAACCGTAGGAGTTGAAATCTACCGGCTTGATGCCGCGCTCTTGCAGGTAGCGTCCGGCGGGGCTGTCCGGTTTGATCGAACCGGCCGGTGAGATGTGGTCGGTAGTCACCGAGTCTCCGAGCAGGGCGAGGATATGAGCATCCTCGACGTCGTCGATCGGCTCCGGGTCGCGGCCCATGCCCTCGAAGAAGGGCGGATGCTGGATGTACGTAGAGGAGGGCGACCACTCGTAGACCTGGCTCTGCGGCACCTGCAGCGCCTTCCACGTCTCGTCGCCCTCGAACACTTCGGCATACTCCTTGCGGAACATCTCGGTCTTGACCTTCTCCACGGCACTGGCGATATCCGCCTGCGAGGGCCAGATGTCCTGCAGGTAGACCGGGCTTCCGTCCTTGTCCTCACCCAGCGGATCCTTGCTGAGGTCCAGGCGCATGTTGCCGGCCAGGGCGTAGGCCACCACCAGCGGCGGCGAGGCGAGCCAGTTGGTCTTGACCAGTGGATGAATGCGACCCTCGAAGTTGCGGTTGCCCGAGAGCACCGAGGCCACCGTCAAGTCGCCATTCTCGACAGCCTTCTCGATGGGCGGCGGCAGCGGGCCGGAGTTGCCGATGCAGGTGGTGCAGCCATAACCCACCAGGTTGAAGCCCAGGGCGTCGAGGTCGTCGCTGACGCCACCGGCATCGAGATACTCGGTCACCACCTTGGAGCCCGGCGCCAGCGAGGTCTTTACCCAGGGCTTGGTCTTGAGGCCCTTGGCCAGGGCGTTGCGCGCCAGCAGGCCGGCGGCCATCATCACGCTGGGGTTGGAGGTATTGGTGCATGATGTGATGGCGGCGATCACCACGGCACCGGGGTTGAGCTTGAATTGCTCGCCGTCCAGCTCGACGTTCTGGCTATCATGGTGCTCGTAGCTTTCATGCACTCCGACGGCGGTCTGGCCGCCCTCCGAGTTGAGCCGCCCACGCTCTTCGCTGGGCGCGGCCTTGCCGTTTTTTTCGCCCTCCATCAGCTTCTCGAAGGTGGCCTTCATGTCCTTCAGGGCGACGCGATCCTGGGGTCGCTTGGGCCCGGCCAGGCTGGCTTCGACGTCGCCGAGGTCGAGGTGAAGGGTGTCGCTGAAGATCGGCTCGTCGCCGGGCTCGCGCCAAAGCCCCTGGGCCTTGCTGTACGCCTCCACCAGGGCGATCTGGTTGTCCTCGCGGCCGGTCAGGCGCAGGTAGGCGAGTGTCTCGTCGTCGACCGGGAAGAAGCCGCATGTGGCACCGTACTCCGGCGCCATGTTGGCGATGGTGGCACGATCGGCCAGCGGCAGGTCGGCCAGGCCGTCACCATAGAATTCGACGAACTTGCCGACGACGCCGTGGCTGCGCAGCATCTGGGTCACTGTCAGCACCAGGTCGGTGGCGGTGATGCCTTCCCTGAGCTTGCCGGTGAGCTTGAAGCCCACCACCTCGGGAATCAGCATCGACACCGGCTGGCCGAGCATGGCGGCCTCGGCCTCGATACCGCCGACGCCCCAGCCGAGCACGCCGAGGCCATTGATCATGGTGGTATGCGAGTCGGTGCCCACCAGGGTGTCGGGGTAGGCATAGGTCTTGCCGTCCTCCTCCTTGGACCACACCGTCCGGCCCAGGTACTCGAGGTTGACCTGGTGACAGATACCGGTACCTGGCGGTACCACGCGGAAGTTGTCGAAGGCGTCCTGGCCCCAGCGCAGGAACTCGTAGCGCTCGCGGTTGCGCTCCATCTCGATGGCGACGTTGTCCTTGAAGGCGGTGGGGTTGCCGAACTTGTCGACCATCACCGAGTGGTCGATGACCAGATCCACCGGTGAGAGGGGATTGATGCGCGACGGATCCTCGCCGAGTTTCTCGACTGCGGCGCGCATCGAGGCCAGGTCCACCACGCCGGGAACGCCGGTGAAATCCTGCATCAGCACCCGCGCCGGACGATAGCCGATTTCGCGACTGGAGCGCCCGCTTTGCTGCCAGTCGACCAGCGCCTGCATGTCCTCGCGCGCCACGCTGGGGTCATCGGCGAAGCGCAGTTGGTTCTCCAGCAGAATCTTGAGCGTCTTCGGCAGCCGGTCGATGTTGCCCAAGGCATCGGCTGCCCGCGGCAGACTGTAGTAGTGATAGGTGCTGCCACCGGCGTCCAGTGTCTGCTGGGTGTCCGGCATGTCGTCACGGCTCATGAGGCCTCCTGTCACGGTAGTGAACGGTCCTGTTCTTCGATCTCATGCTTAACACATGGTCATGATAGGTCCCCCTTTCAAGCGCTGCCCAGGGTTTCTATGCTGAACGAAAGTTCGTCGCGTGGCGCCGATGTTCCGCTGGGGGGAGGAGCAAGCGCTCGGGAGGCCCTGATGCATGAAGAACGGCTCGACAGCCATTCGGTTTACTGCCCTTACTGCAGCATGCCCTACGACCTGTTGGTGGACATTTCCCAAGGCAGCCACCAGACCTGGGAAGATTGCCCCTATTGCTGTGCGCCCATTCAATTGCGAATAGAAGTTTCGCCGATGACCGGCGAGCTTGACGCTCTCGTGCTGGGACGCGACGACGAGGTGCTCTAGGGCGTCGGCAAAAGGCGCGAGGCACGCCGCGGGCCTCCGAGGCTGGTACAATGGCGTTAGCCATTGCTCGGCCGCAGGCCACGACCCGGCTGGAGCGAGACAGTCACGCCTCACCCCGTTTTAGAGTTGCGAGGATCTCTTCATGAGCGAAGCGCGTCACGAACGCCTGATCATTCTGGGTTCCGGCCCGGCCGGCTACACCGCCGCCGTCTACGCGGCACGGGCCAATCTCAAGCCGGTATTGATCACCGGCATCCAGGCCGGTGGCCAACTGACCACCACTACCGATGTCGACAACTGGCCCGGCGACGATGCCGGAGTGCAGGGACCGGAGCTCATGGAGCGCATGAAGCGTCATGCGGAGCGCTTCGACACGGAAGTGCTGTTCGACCATATCCATGAGGTGGACCTGCGCAATCGTCCCTTCACCCTCAAGGGCGATAGCGGCAGCTATACCTGCGATGCACTGATCATTGCCACCGGCGCCAGTGCGCGCTACCTGGGGCTGCCATCCGAGCAGCAGTTCATGGGCCAGGGCGTGTCGGCCTGCGCCACCTGCGACGGCTTCTTCTACCGCAACAAGGAAGTCGTGGTGGTGGGCGGCGGCAACACCGCCGTGGAAGAGGCGCTCTATCTCTCCAACATCGTCTCCAAGGTGACCCTGGTGCATCGCCGCGACAGCCTGCGGGCCGAGAAGATCCTGCAGGACAAGCTGCGCGAAAAGGCCGAGAGCGGCAATGTGGTGCTCGAGTGGAACCACACGCTCGACGAGGTGCTGGGCGATGCCAGCGGCGTGACCGGCGTGCGCATCCGCTCCACCGTCGACGATGGCGTCAAGGAGCTCGAGGCGCCCGGCGTGTTCATCGCCATCGGCCACAGCCCCAACACGGGTATCTTCGAGGGCCAACTGGAGATGCACGACGGCTACATCAAGGTGAAGTCCGGCCTCGAGGGCAATGCCACCGCCACCAGCGTGCCGGGCGTGTTCGCCGCCGGCGACGTGATGGACCACGTCTACCGCCAGGCGGTGACCTCCGCCGGCACCGGCTGCATGGCGGCGCTGGATGCGGAGCGTTACCTTGACGACCTTTGAGGTTCCTTGTCAGTAGTGCGGCGGCACCTCGTCCTGCGGGCTGGGTGCCGCCATCTCCGAATCCTGCAGCGCCCGCTGCTGATCACGTAGCTTTTCCTGCATCAAAGAATTGATCCGCTCGAGCTGGGCCAGGCGTCGTTCCTGGCTGGCCACGGCCTCGTCCAGCGTATCCAGCCAGTGCTCCTGGTAGGCGATTCGGCTCTCCAGGGCTTCCAGCCGGCTAGCGAGCGCCTGGGAAAGGCTCATGTTAGAATCGTCGCGCTGCGTGTCACTGTTCATCGTGGCACCTTCATTGGTCGACGGGGCATCGTGTCGCGTCGTCATCGGACATCCTGTTTCGTCAATTCCACATAACAAGTGAGCAATACGGATCCATGAATCGCAAGGTTATCTTTCGCTGTACGTTGATCAGTCTGGTGCTGGCGCTGCCGGCACCGCTGCTGATCGCCCTGTCACTGGCCCTGGCCGACGTCGGTCTGCCCCAGCAGCTGTTGACACTGCTGGAACCTGGCGGCTTCGTGGCGGGCTATATTGCCGCCGCCCTCGCCGTCTTCGGGCTACTTCTCGTTGCCACACTGGCCACCCATGCGTTGAGCCCGCAAATGGCGGTGCTGGCCGCGGTAGAGAACGACGATCGCGAAATCGGCGAGGTCAAATGGTTCAACGTCAACAAGGGGTACGGCTTCATCAAGCGCGAGAGCGGCGAGGACGTGTTCGTGCACTTTCGTGCCATTCGCGGCCGCGGGCATCGTACCCTGGCCGAGGGGCAGAAGGTGCGTTATCACGTGATCGAGAACGAGCGGGGACTACAAGCCGACGACGTCACCGTCATTACTTGAACGAAGCGCCTGGCCATCGCTCGCCAGCTTTCGCAAGCTGGTCAGGCTTCAAGAACATCGCCCCGCTTCGGTGGGGCGATGTCGTTTCGGGTCACTGGCCAGAATCGGGCCAGTCGATGGCGCCTTCGCTGCCGTCGGGCAACACCTGCCAGAAGCGGTCGGGCTCGTCGCCGGGCTGCCAGCCGCCCAGTGAGCAGCGTACCTCGCAGCCGAGCCGGGTGGCGGCGTCGCGGGCGCAGTCGCAGTCTCTCAACCAGGGGGTAAGAGGACTGTCGAGCCACAGGCTGGCGAAGCCGTCGGCCGCTTTTTCCACCAGCAGCACCGGGACCTCGTGCCCCGCGTGATGGCCGCGGGTGTGCCACTTGCCGCGACCAGCGCCGCGCAGCGGGGCGGCATCCAGCATCTCGCCGAGCCAGGCGTCGATTGCGGGAAGCGACGCCTGGCGCAGGTAGATTTCGATATCCGGATAGCGCATGTTGCTGTCGTGCTGATGTGGCATGGTGAACTCTCTCGGCGCGGTCAGGGCTGGGCGGTGCCGTTGACGAAAAGCTTGGCCAGGATCGCTTCATAGATCCGGCTCAGGTCGTCCAGGTCGGCGGCGCGAACGTGCTCGTTGGTCTGGTGAATGGTGGCGTTGCGCGGTCCCAGCTCCACGACCTGGCTACCCAGCGTGGCGATGAAGCGCCCATCCGAGGTGCCGCCGCTGGTCGAAAGCCGCGGACGACGGCCGAGCACCGCTTCCACGCCGTGCAGGGCGGCATCCACCAGCTCGCCCTCGGCGGTGAGAAACGGTTCGCCGTTGAGCGTCCAGTCGAGCTGATACTCCAGCCCGTGTGCATCAAGGATCGCCTCGGTGCGCGCGCGCAGTTGCTCGTGGGTCACCTCGGTGGAGAAGCGGAAGTTGCACACCACCTCCACGTCGCCGGGGATCACGTTGGTGGCGCCGGTACCGGCGCGAATATTGGAAATCTGGAAGCTGGTCGCAGGGAAGAAGTCATTGCCACCGTCCCAGTGTTCGCGCACCAGCGCATCCAGTGCCGGCATTGCCTGATGGATGGGGTTGCGCGCCAGGTGCGGGTAGGCCACATGCCCCTGAATGCCCTTGATGTGCAGTACGCCGCCCAGTGAGCCGCGCCGACCGTTCTTGATCACGTCGCCGAGCACGTCGGTGGAGGAGGGCTCGCCGACGATGCAGTAATCGAGCCTTTCGTTGCGCTCGCGCAGATGCTCGACCACGGCCCGGGTGCCATCCACTGCGGGGCCTTCTTCGTCGGAGGTGAACAGGAAGGCGATGCGGCCGTGATGATCGGGGTGGGCGGTAACGAAGCGCTCCACCGCGGTGACCATCGCCGCCAGGCTGCCCTTCATGTCGGCCGCACCGCGACCGCGCAGCATGCCGTCGCCATCGATGCCGGGCTCGAAGGGTGGCGTGTCCCAGTGTGTGTGAGGGCCGCTCGGCACCACGTCGGTATGGCCGGCGAAGGCCAGCACCGGGCCGTGATGGCCGTGCGTCGCCCAGAAATTCTCCACGTCGCCGAAGGGCAGGCGCTCGATGTGAAAGCCGAGCCGCTCCAGGCGCTCGATCATCAGCGCCTGGCAGCCCAGGTCATCGGGAGTGACCGAGGGACGGCGGATCAGCTCCATGGCCAAGGCCAGGGTGGGGGAGAGCTCGGTAGTCGTTGAGGACATGCAGGTTCCGAAAGGGGCGGACGGCGCCATGTGACGCCGCCTACGCGCCTCAGTTGTGGGCGTGCAGCGCTTCGTTCAACGCAATGGCGCTCTTGTTGGTCAGGCATTCGATGCGCCCGTTCTGCGAGTTGCGGCGCATCAGCAAGTCGCTCTGCCCGGCCAGCTCTCGGGCCGCCACGGTCTTGACTTCCTGGCCCTGGTCGTCGAGCAGGGTGACCTTGGCTCCGGCGGTGATGTAGAGCCCCGCTTCCACGGTGCAGCGATCGCCCAGGGGGATGCCGATGCCGGCATTGGCGCCGATCAGGCAGCCCTCGCCGACCTTGATGATGATGTTGCCGCCGCCGGAGAGCGTGCCCATGGTAGAGCAACCACCGCCCAGGTCTGAGCCTCTGCCTACCATCACGCCGGCGGAAATGCGTCCTTCGACCATGCCGGGCCCTGCGGTGCCGGCGTTGAAGTTGACGAAGCCTTCGTGCATCACGGTGGTGCCTTCACCGAGATGGGCGCCCAGGCGCACCCGGGCGGTATCGGCGATGCGCACGCCGCCGGGGACCACGTAGTCGGTCATCTTGGGGAACTTGTCGACGCAATCCACCGACAGGGCGCGGCCCTCCAGGCGTGCCTTGAGGCGGCGGGCGGGCAGCTCCTCGACGTCTATCGGTCCCTCGCTGGTCCAGGCCACATTGCGCAGCAGGCCGAACATGCCGGTCAGGTCGATGCCGTGCGGCTTGACCAGGCGATGCGATAGCAGGTGCAGCTTGAGATAGACCTCGGGTGCGCTCTGCGGCGGCAGGTCGCTCTCCAGGAACATGGCGACCAGCGGCCGCTGGCTGGCGGCCAGCGCTTCGGCCAGCTCGGCGTGGGCGACATGTCCCGCCGCCTTGAGGGCCTCGGCGAGTTCGGCGCAGTGCTCCGGCAGGAAGCTGACCGCGGCATTGCCGGCGGGCACGTCGAGCACCTTGCCGACGGCTTCCACCAGGCTGGCATCGGGCTTGAGCAGCGGTGCCGGATAATAGATCTCCAGCCAGTCGCCCTGGGTGTTCTGTGTGCCGATTCCGAAGGCAAAACTCAACATGCGGTGTCCTCGTGTCTTGTAGGGAGTGGGCCTCAGCCCTTGAGATCGTCGTAGTCGCCGTCGCGATAGCCGACGCGTATCTCGTCGCCAATATCGAGCAGCGGTCGCTTGAGCAGGGTGGGGTTGGCCATGATCAGCGCGCGGACCTTGTTGGAGTCGATGTCCTGCTTGTCCTCCTCGGGGAGGTTGCGCCAAGTGGTGCTGCGCCGGTTGATGGCTTCCAGTGCCGGGATGTGCTCGAGAATATGTTCGAGCAACGCAGCGGAGAGGCCATCCTCGCGCAGGTCGTGAAGCTGGTAGGGCAGGCCCTTCTCGTCCAGCGTCTTGCGCGCTTTGCGGCAGGTATCGCAATTCTTGATCACGAACAGAGTTGCCATCATGTGCTCCTTTCGACGAAACGGCGTATTCGATGGGCAGCTTCGACCGTCGGCTCGAGTTCGGCCACCAGCGCCAGACGTACCCGGCCGCGCCCGGGATTGATGCCGTCTACGGCTTCACGCCCCATGTAGGAGCCAGGCAGCACGCTGACATGCTCCGCGGCGAACAAGGCCCTAGTGAAGGCCTCATCGTCACCGCCCGGTACGGCCGGCCATAGATAGAAGCTGGCCTCGGGCGCAGGAAATTCAAGCACTGGCGCGAGAATCTCGGTCACGGCGGCGAATTTCTCGCGATAGGCATCGCGGTTGGCACGTACGTGGGTCTCGTCGTTCCAGGCCGTGATCGAGGCGTGTTGCAGCGGCAGCGACATGGCGCAGCCATGATAGGTGCGATAACGCTTGAACGGTGCGATCAGCGCGGCGTCGCCAGCGACGAATCCCGAGCGCAGCCCCGGTAGGTTGGAGCGCTTGGAGAGCGAGTGAAACACCAGGCAGCGGCGGTAGTCGTGGCGACCAAGGGCGGCACAGGCCTCGAGCAGCCCCGGTGGGGGAGCGGCCTCGTCGAGGTAGAGTTCGGAGTAGCACTCGTCGGAGGCGATAATGAAATCGTGTTCGTCGGCAAGCGCGATGAGTTTCTCGAACTCGGCCTGTGGCGTTACCGCCCCGGTGGGGTTGCCCGGCGAGCAGAGGAAAAGGATCTGCACCTCGCGCCAGGTATCCGCCGGCACGGCGTCGATATCGGGGCGAAAGCCGGTCTTGGCGTGGCAGTCCAGGTAGAGCGGCTGGCCCCCGGCGAGCAGGGTGGCGCCCTCGTAGATCTGGTAGAACGGGTTGGGCACCGCCACCCGTGCCGGGCGGGTGCGATCCAGCGCCGCCTGGATGAAGGCGAAGATTGCCTCGCGGGTGCCGTTGACCGGCAGCACCTGACGCTCAACGTCGAGGCCTTCGAGGCCGAAACGTTGCGTGGCCCAGGCGGCGATGGCCTGGCGCAGCTCGGGTATGCCGGCGGTGGCCGGGTAGCGAGCGAACGCCTGCTGGTGGGCCTGCAGCGTCTCCAGCGCGGCGGCAAAGGGTGGATGCTGCGGCTCGCCGATGGTCAGCGGGATGTGCGCGAGCCCCTCGGGGGGCGTCACGCCGGCCTTGAGGGCGGCGAGCTTCTCGAAGGGATAGGGCTTCAAGGCGTCGAGGTCGGGGTTCATCGGTGTCCAGGCGTCGCGGGGAGGCGTCATTGTCATGGCTGCGGGCAGACCGTCGATTATAGGGAAGGCCCCGGCTCGCCTCAAACCAATACGTGGCGGGCGTCAGCCCGCCACGTCGAGCATTTCGATCAGTCGCTCGCGCAGGCGCTGCTGACGCTCGGGATCGGTCAGGGGCGCGCCCGCCTTGTCGGTGATGAAGAAGACGTCCTCGACGCGTTCGCCCAAGGTGGCGATCTTGGCCGCCGAGAGCGATATGTCCTGCTCCATGAAAATGCGCCCGACCCGGGCCAGCAGGCCGGGGCGGTCGGGAGCGGTCAGCTCCAGCAGGGTCCGCTCGTTGGCCGGGTCCTGTTCGATGAGCACCTCGGTCGGTACCTTGAAGTGGCGCAGTTGGCGCGGCGTATGACGAGTGACGATCTGGGGGTAGTCGTCGGGATCGTCGAGCTCCTCCACCAGGTGTCCGCGGATTTCCTCGATGCGGCCTGGGTCGCGAATGGCGCGCCCCTGGTCGTCGAGCACGATGAAGGTATTGAGCGTCCAGTCGTTGCTCGAGGTGGCGATGCGGGCATCGTGGATCGAGAGGCCGAGCTGCTCCATGGCGGCCGCGGTGGCGGCAAACAGGTCGTCCACCGAACGGGTGTGAATGAATACCTTGGTACCGCCGTCGGACATGTCGTCGGTGGGGGCGCTGATCAGGATCAGCGGCAGTGGCGACTCGCCGTGGGCGAGGATACCCATGGTCTGCCAGGCGATCTCGCTGGGCGCATACTGCAGGAAATACTCCTCGCCGAGCGATTCCCACAGGCGGTCGACCCGGCCGATGTCGGCGCCCACCGTGACGAGCAGCGAGCGTGCTTCGCCGCGGGTCTCGCGCACCCACTCCTCGCGGTCGAGCGGATTGTCCAGGCCGCGGCGCAGGGCACGCTTGGTTTCGGCGTGCAGCTGGCGCAGCAGCGAGGCGCGCCAGCCGTTCCACAGCGTCGGATTGGTGGCGTTGATGTCGGCCACGGTCAGCACGTAGAGATGGTCCAGGCGGGTCTCGTCGCCGACCAGGACGGCGAACTCGCCAATCACGTCGGGGTCGGTGATGTCGCGCTTCTGGGCCACCATCGACATCATCAGGTGATTCTCCACCAGCCAACTGACCAGGCGAGTGTCACGGTTCGACAGGCCGTGGCGCTCGGCGAAGCGCTCCACGTCGCGGGCACCGAGGAGCGAGTGGTCGCCGCCGCGGCCCTTGCCGATGTCGTGGTAGAGCCCGGCGATCCACAGCAGTTCCAGCTTGGGCAACTGGTGAACCAGCGCCGCCGCCACCGGAAACTCGCTGCGCGCCTCGGGCTTGCGGAACTGGTGGATGAACTTGAGCAGGCGCAGGGTGTGGGCGTCCACGGTGTAGATATGGAACAGGTCGTGCTGCATCAGGCCCACCGCCTGGCCGAACTCCGGCAGGTACTTGCCCAGCACGCCGTAGCGGTTCATGCGCCGAAGCTGGCGCGCTACGTTGCCGCTGGAGCGCAGCAGCGACATGAACAGATGCTGATGCTGGGCATCGTCGCGGTAGAGGTCGTCGATCAGGTGGCGATGGTCGCGAATCAGGCGGATGGTGTCGGCACGCACGCCCTCGATCTCGGGATGCTCCGCCATCAGCAGGAACAGCTCGAGCAGGGCGTAAGGGTGGTCGCGGAAGACCGCTCGGTTGCGTGCCTTGATGTAGCCGCCCTCGATCTCGAAGCGCTCGTTGAGCGAGGTGGTTACCAGCCGTTCGCCGCCGCGCAGGATCGCTTCGTCGAAGTGCTGCAGCAGCATGTCGTTGAGGCCGGCCAGCGCCGTGACGTGTCGGTAGTAGCGCTTCATGAACTGCTCGACGGCCAGGCGCTCGGGAGTATCGCGGAAGCCGAACAGCTCGGCGATGGTGCGCTGGTGGTCGAACAGCAGGCGATCCTCGGCGCGGCCGGTGAGCATGTGCAGGGCGTAGCGCACCTGCCACAGGAAGGCCTGGCCCTGGCTCAGGATGCGCAGTTCGGCGTCGTTCATGAAGCCGTTCGCCACCAGGTCCTCGTAGCGCTGGCTACCGAAGTGGCGCTTGGCCACCCAGCCGATCATCTGAATGTCGCGCAGCCCGCCCGGCGAGCTCTTGATATTGGGCTCGAGGTGATACTCGGAATTGTTGAAGCGGTGATGACGGGTGATTTGCTCTTGCCACTTGGCCTCGAAAAAACGATCCGACGGCCACATGCGCCCGGGGGCGAGGCGTGCCTTCATTGCCTCTCGCAGCGACTCGGGGCCGGCCAGGGTGCGCGACTCCATCAGGTTGGTGATGATGGTGATGTCGCCTTCGGCCTCGCGCTCGCAGTCGGAGAGCGAACGCACGCTGTGGCCGATCTCCAGGCCGATGTCCCACAGCAGGGTGATGAAGGCGGTCAGCCCCTCGCGGTAAGGCGTGTCGTCATCACTCTCCAGCAGCATCATCAGGTCGACGTCGGAGTGCGGATGCAGCTCGCCGCGGCCGTAGCCGCCCACCGCGAGCAGGGTCACGCCGTCGTCGGGCCAGTCGTGCAGCGACCATGCCACGCCCAGTAGCTGGTCGAGGCACCAGGCGCGACCGTGTACCAGGTCGCGGACGTCGGCGCCGGCGTGGAAGCGCTCGTCGAGTCGGCTCTGGATGGCGCGCAGCGCCGCCTTGAACGGGGCGATGGGCGAGCGGGTGCCGGCGAGCTCGCGCCGGAAGGTCTCGGCGTCGAACAGCGTCTCGTCGGGCGCGAAGCGATAGTGGTGCAGGAGCATGATGGCTCGACTCAGTGGTCGAGGAAGGAGAAATCTTCCTCGCGGCGTGCCGTGAGTACCTCGACGCCGGTCTCGGTGACCAGCAGCGTGTGCTCCCACTGCGCGGACAGGCTCTTGTCCCGGGTCACCGCGGTCCAGCCGTCGCGCAGCACCTTGGTCTGGTGGCCGCCGACGTTGATCATTGGCTCGATGGTCAGACACATGCCTGCGGCCAGGGTGGCGTCGGCCTCGGGGGCGTAGCCGTCATAATGCAGCACCTGCGGGTCCTCGTGGAAGGTGGCGCCGATGCCGTGGCCGCAGAAATCGCGTACCACCGAGTAGCCGTTGGCCTCGGCGTGGCTCTGGATGGCCCGGGCCAGCTCCGACAGGCGAACGCCGGGGCGTACCAGGGCGATGCTCCGGTACAGGCACTCCTGGGTGACGCGGCACAGTCGCTCGCCCTGGATGCTTTCGCCGACGATGAACATGGCGCTGGAGTCGCCGTGGTAGCCGTCGCCTGTCTTGACGGTGATATCGATGTTCATGATGTCACCCTTCTTCAGCTTCTTGTCGGGGTCGGGGATGCCATGGCAGACCACATGATTGATCGAGGTGCAGATCGACTTTGGGAAGCCGTGATAGTTGAGCGGCGCCGGCGTGGAGCCCAGCTCGTTCACGATGTACTCATGGCACAGCCGGTCCAACTCACCGGTGGTCACGCCGGCCGTGACATGCGGTGCTATCATTTCCAGCACGCTGGCGGCCTGGCGGCCGGCCTCGCGCATCTTCTCGATCTCGTCGGGCGTCTTGATGGGTATGTTCATGGAATCTCGGTTTTGAGGGGGTTGCAGCGCCGGCAACGTGGGCCAGGTACGGCAGGCGACTTCATCTCGTTGATGAACTATGGTATAAAGCCGCGCGCTTTCCTGCAATCGTCGCCCGCCATGGCTCTGGCCCGGTCGGTCGACGATGGCGAGGGCGTCGGCGGCGAGCTGTTACGCTTCACGGCTTGGCCGTTACTTCAACAGCCTTGAAAACACACACGTACCGGCACATGGTCCCGGGTGCTGCCGCGGTAAATCCCGGCGGTCGGATCCATGGGGTGCGTGGAGGCCTAACCCGATTTTCAGGAGTCATCCATGGCACACGTCAACATGCGCGACCTGCTCAAGGCAGGCGCACACTTCGGTCACCAGACCCGTTACTGGAACCCGAAGATGAGCAAGTTCATCTTCGGCGCGCGTAACAAGATCCACATCATCAACCTCGAGCACACCCTGCCGGCCCTCAACGAGGTGATCGACGTGGTCGAGAAGATGGCCGCTTCCAACAACAAGATCCTGTTCGTCGGCACCAAGCGCAGCGCGAGCAAGATCATCAAGGAAGAAGCCAACCGGGTCGGTCAGCCGTTCGTCAACCACCGCTGGCTCGGCGGCATGCTGACCAACTACAAGACCATTCGTCAGTCGATCAAGCGTCTGCGCGACCTCGAGACCATGCGCGAGGACGGCACCTTCGAGAAGCTGACCAAGAAAGAAGTCCTGATGGCGACCCGCGAGCAGGACAAGCTCGAGCGTTCCATCGGCGGTATCAAGGACATGGGCGGCCTGCCCGATGCGCTGTTCGTCATCGACGTCGATCATGAGCGTATCGCCATCAACGAGGCGAACAAGCTCGGCATCCCGGTCATCGGTGTGGTGGATACCAACTCCGATCCGGACGGCGTCGACTACGTGATCCCCGGCAACGATGACTCCATTCGTGCCATCCAGATCTACGTCAAGGCGATCGCCGACGCCTGTGCGCGGGCGAAGGAAGGCCGTCCCGACGAATTCGTCGAGGTCACCGAGGGTGAAAGCGGCGACGCGGCTGCCGCTGCCGAGTAACGGCGAGTCGCTCGGGCCGGCACTGCCGGCCCGGGTGGGCGGCCAACCAAGGCGGCCGCCCGCTACCGCTCCGCTACGGTGGGGCGGGATTTCACCGGGCCCATGGGCCCGGCGCCCTTATTCCCAGGTCGAACCTACCCGGGTTCCACTTATCAAGAGGTGAATACCATGGCAGCGATCAGCGCTTCCCAGGTCAAGGAACTGCGCGAGCGTACCGGGCTCGGCATGATGGAGTGCAAGAAGGCGCTCACCGAAGCCGATGGTGATATCGAGGTCGCCATCGAGAACCTGCGCAAGAGTTCCGGTCTGAAGGCCGCCAAGAAGGCCGGCCGTACCGCCGCCGAAGGCGCCGTGGCGACCCGCGTCGCCGAAGACGGCAGCTACGGCGTAGTGGTCGAAATCAACTCCGAGACCGACTTCGTCGCCCGCGACGACAACTTCAAGGCCTTTGCCGACCAGGTCGCCGACGCCTTCTTCGCCGCCAAGAGCGAAGACGTCGCCGCCGTGATGGAAGGCGCCCTCGAGAGCGTACGCGAGCAACTGGTGCAGAAGATCGGCGAGAACATCGGCGTGCGTCGCTGTGCCGTGGTAGAGGCACCGGCAGGTGCGCTGGTGGGCGAATACGTCCACGGCGGCCGTATCGGCGTGCTCACCGTGCTCAAGGGCGGTAACGCCGAGGTGGCGCGGGACGTCGCCATGCACGTGGCCGCGATCAACCCGGCCGTGGCGCTTCCCGAGGATATGCCTCAGGAGCAGCTCGACAAGGAAAAGGCGATCATCCTGGCCCAGCCCGATATGGCCGGCAAGCCGGAGCAGATCGCCGAGAAGATGGTCGAAGGCCGTCTGAAGAAGTACCTGGCCGAGAACAGCCTGACCGAGCAGCCCTTCGTCAAGGATCCGAATCAGTCCGTCGCCGAGTTCGTCAAGGCCGCGGGTGGTGAGGTGATCGGTTTCACCCGCTTCGAAGTGGGCGAGGGCATCGAGAAGGAAGAGGTCGACTTCGCCAAGGAAGTCATGGAACAGGCTGGCCGTCGCTAAGGTCAGAGGTTCCAGCACGAGAAGGCGTGCGCGCGAGCGCACGCCTTCTCGTATCCGGCCGCCGCGCCGGCCTGCAGTAGAGTTGCTTCATCCCCCTTGCGCCCAGGAGAGTTGCCATGTCCACGCCCGATCACGTCGATAATCCCGCCAAGACCCGTACCGACAAGTCGAAGTACAAGCGCATCCTGCTCAAGCTCTCCGGCGAGGCGCTGATGGGCGAGCACGACTTCGGTATCGATCCCAAGGTGCTCGATCGCATGGCGCTGGAGATCGGTCAGCTGGTCGGCATCGGCGTGCAGGTGGGGATCGTGGTCGGCGGCGGCAACCTGTTCCGTGGCGCCGCGCTCAACGCAGCGGGCATGGATCGGGTCACCGGCGATCACATGGGCATGCTGGCCACGGTGATGAATGCCCTGGCCATGCGCGACGCCCTGGAGCGCTCGAACATCCGCTCACGCGTCATGTCGGCGATTCCCATGAGTGGCGTGGTGGAGCACTATGACCGTCGCACCGCGATTCGCTACTTGACGTCGGGAGACGTGGTATTGTTCTCCGCCGGTACCGGCAACCCCTTCTTCACCACCGATTCGGCGGCTTGCCTGCGCGGCATCGAGATTGACGCCGACGTGGTGGTCAAGGCCACCAAGGTGGATGGCGTCTATGACAAGGATCCGGTGAAGCACGCCGATGCGGTCAAGTACGATCATCTGAGCTACGATAATGCGCTCGATCAAAAGCTCGGCATCATGGATTTGACCGCTATCTGCCTGGTGCGGGACCATGACATGCCGGTTCGCGTCTTCAATATGAACAAGCCGGGCGCCCTGCTGAACCTGGTGATGGGCGGCAAGGAAGGCACGCTGATAGACAGAGGTTGATATCGTGATCAATGACATCCAGAAAGACGCTGAAAGTCGCATGAAGAAGAGCGTCGACGCCCTTCATGCCAACTTCAACAAGATCCGTACCGGGCGTGCCCATTCCAGCATCCTCGACTCGGTTACCGTGGATTACTACGGCAGCCAGGTACCGCTCAACCAGGTCGCTTCTGTCAACGTGGAAGACGCCCGCACCCTCTCCGTGGTGCCCTGGGAACAGAACCTGGTGCCCAAGATCGAGAAGGCGATCATGACCTCGGACCTGGGCCTCAACCCGGCAAGCGCAGGCAACGTCATCCGCGTGCCGATGCCGATGCTCACAGAGGAGACCCGCAAGGGTTACATCAAGCAGGCCCGCGCCGAGGCCGAGAATGCCCGCGTGGCGGTGCGCAACGTGCGCCGCGATGCCAACAACGACCTCAAGGGACTGCTCAAGGAGAAGGAAATCTCCGAAGACGAGCAGCACCGCGGCGAGGAGGCGATCCAGAAGCTGACCGATAAGTTCATCGCCGAGATCGACAAGCAGCTCGAAGTGAAGGAACACGACCTGATGCAGGTCTGAGCAGCGCTGGGCGACGACCTGCCGCGTCGTCGCCCGGTTTTCCTACCCCAATGCGAGACACCATGACGTCAGCGCAGACTTCCGCATCCCAGATGCCTCCCAAGCCGCCCGGTGAAGACCTGCCACGCCACGTGGCGATCATCATGGATGGCAACAATCGCTGGGCGCGCGCGCGCGGTCTCTCCGGCATCCGCGGTCACCGGGCGGGCGTCGAGGCCGTGCGTGCGGTCATTCGCCGTGCCGCCGAGCGCGGCATTCAGACCCTCACCCTGTTTGCCTTCTCCAGCGAGAACTGGCGTCGCCCCGAGGCCGAAGTTCGCGCCTTGATGGAGCTGTTTCTCATCGCGCTCCGGCGCGAGGTGAAGAAACTGCATGACAACGGTATCCGACTCTCGGTGATCGGCGATCGCAGCGCCTTTTCCTCCTCGATTCAGAAGTATGTCGTGCGGGCCGAAGAGCTCACCCGCGACAATACCGGGCTGCATCTCGTCGTCGCCGCCAATTACGGCGGCCGCTGGGACATCGTCAACGCCGCGAGGCACTTGGCCGAGCGCGTCGAGCGCAACGAACTCGAGCCCGATGCCATCGACGAACACGCCTTCCAGCACGAACTCTGCCTGGGCGACGAGGCACCGATCGACCTGTGCATCCGCACCAGTGGCGAACAGCGCATTTCCAACTTCCTGCTGTGGCAGATGGCCTATGCCGAACTCTATTTCACGCCGCTGTTGTGGCCCGACTTCGACGGTCAGGCCTTCGACATGGCAATCGATGATTTCTGTCGACGCCAGCGTCGCTTCGGCATGACCGACGAGCAGATAGAGGCAACCGGTGCTTAGACAGCGGATCCTTACGGCGGCGTGGCTGGCGCCGCTGATGCTGGCCGGCCTGTTCGGCCTTGCCGGGGGTGCCTTCGCCGCCTTCACCGGCGTCGTCGTGCTTCTGGCCGCCTGGGAGTGGACCAACCTGGCCGGCGTAACCGTGGCGGGCCGTCGCCTGTCGCTGGTGGCCGGTCTGGCCCTGTTGATGGCGCTGCTTTGGTGGCTCGGTGCAGTACTGGCCACCTGGCCGCTATGGGTCGCCGTGGCCGGCTGGGCGATCAATCTCTACTGGGTCGTTCAGTATCCGGCCAAGAGCGATCAGTGGGGCTCGACGGCAGCGCGCCTGGCCATGGGGCTATGGGTGCTGCTGCCGGCCTGGGTCGGTTTCAACGTGTTGCGTGACACTGGCGGTATCTGGCTGCTTTACGTGCTGCTGCTGGTGTGGGGGGCCGATATCGGCGCCTATTTCTGCGGGCGTACCTGGGGCCGGCGCAAGCTGGCGCCGGCTGTCAGCCCTGGCAAGTCATGGGAAGGCGTGGCCGGCGGCGCCGCCGTGACGTTGCTGCTGGCGCTGATGTTCTCCGTCTGGCAGGAGCTGGGCGTGGCGGGAGGACTGGGGTTGGTGGTCGTCACTGCGGTGGTGACTCTGGTCTCGGTGCTCGGCGACCTGCTGGAGAGCATGCTCAAGCGTTTTCGCGGCATCAAGGACTCCAGCAACCTGCTGCCCGGCCACGGTGGCGTGCTCGATCGCATCGACAGCTTGACGGCGGCAGTGCCGCTGTTCGCGCTGCTCTCGTTCGGGATGCTATGACATGAGCGAGCCGCCTCGGCAGCAGAGCGTCACGGTGCTGGGTGCTACCGGTTCGATTGGCACCAGTACGCTCGATGTGATCGCCCGCCACCCCGAGCGCTATCGGGTGCATGCGTTGACCGCTCACCGCTCTCGCGAGGCGCTTCTGGCTCAGTGCCGGCAGCATCATCCCGCCGTGGTGGTGCTCGGCGACGAGCGCGATGCCGTCTGGCTGCGAGAGCAGCTGTCTCAGGCGGGTCTGGCAATCGAGGTGCGTGCCGGCGAAGAGTCGCTCATCGAGGTGGCCAGCGACACCGGGGTGGACGTGGTCATGGCTGCCATCGTCGGGGCTGCGGGGCTGCTGCCGACACTGGCCGCGGTACGTGCCGGCAAGCGTGTGCTGCTGGCCAACAAGGAGGCGCTGGTGATGTCCGGTGCGTTGTTCATGGATGCCGTCGTCCGCCATGGTGCCACGCTGTTGCCGATCGATTCCGAACATAATGCCATCTACCAGTGTCTACCTCCCGAGCACCGCGGCGGTCTGTCCCGTCATGGTGTGACCCAGCTGCTGTTGACCGCTTCCGGCGGCCCTTTTCGCGGTTGGCCCCGCGAGCGCCTGGCCACGGTGACGCCGGCGCAGGCCTGCGCCCACCCCAACTGGTCGATGGGACGCAAGATCTCGGTGGATAGTGCCACTCTGATGAACAAGGGGCTGGAGCTGATCGAGGCGTGCTGGCTGTTCGATGCCCGGCCCGAACAGGTGCAGGTGGTGGTGCACCCGCAGAGCGTGATTCACTCCATGGCCGCCTACAGCGACGGCTCGGTGCTTGCGCAGCTGGGCAACCCGGACATGCGCACGCCGATCGCCTACGGACTGGCCTGGCCGGAGCGCATCGAGGCCGGCGTCGAGGCACTGGATCTGTTCCAGATCGCTCGGCTCGATTTCGAGGCGCCCGATGAGGCGGCGTTTCCCTGTCTGCGGCTGGCGCGCGAGGCGATGCAGGCGGGAGGCACGGCGCCGGCGATTCTCAACGGTGCCAATGAGGTGGCGGTCGATGCCTTCCTGAATGAGCGAGTGAGTTTTACGGGGATCGGCGAGCTGGTCGGCGAGGTCCTCGAGGCGCTGCCGGTCGAGGCCGGCGACGACCTGGAAGCCATCCTGGGGGCCGATGCCCGAGCGCGCCAAGTGGCGTGTGAAAGGCTGGAAAAGCGCTGAACCGTATCCCGCCTAGAAACGAGTAGCTGAAGGAGGCTGTATTGGGCCTGATCCAGAACGTGCTAGCCGTCATCGTGGTGCTGGGCCTGCTGGTCACTTTCCACGAGTACGGCCATTACTGGGTGGCGCGGCGCTGTGGCGTCAGGGTGCTGCGCTTCTCGGTAGGCTTCGGCAAACCGCTCTGGTCCCGCGTCGATCGTCACGGGACCGAGTTTGCCGTGGCGGCGATTCCTCTCGGTGGCTATGTCAAGATGCTCGACGAGCGTGAGGCGCCGGTACCCCATGACCAGCTCCACGAGGCGTTCAACCGCAAGTCGGTATGGCAGCGCATTGCCATCGTCGCGGCGGGGCCGCTGGCCAATTTCCTGCTCGCCATCGTCGCCTACTGGGCGCTGTTCGTGGCCGGTACCACGACGGTGGCACCGATGGTGGGCGAGGTGGCCCCTGATTCGCCGGCAGCCCGGAGCGGTCTGCAGAGCGGCCAGGAGATCGTTGCGGTGCAGGGCAGCGATGTGCGTTCCTGGGATGAGATCAACCTGCGTCTGATCGCCGATATCGGCTTCAGCGGCGAGCTGGCTGTCCAGGCGCGCAACGCTGCCTCGGCCGACCCCAGGGAGTATCGCCTGCCGGTGCAGGACTACCTGGTGCGCCAGGAGCCTCCCCGGCCGCTGGCCACGCTGGGCATCACGCCCTGGCAGCCGCGCATTCCTGCCGTGCTGGGCCAGGTGATTGACGGTGAACCCGCCGCCGAGGCAGGGCTGCGCGCCGGCGATGAGCTACTGACCGTGAACGGCAATCCGATCGAAGAGTGGATGGATTTCGTCACTGTCGTGCGGTCAAGTCCCGGCGAAGCTCTGGAACTTGAGGTGTCCCGTGGCGATGAGCGCCTTGCGCTGAGCCTCACGCCGGGCTCGCGAGAATTCGAGACGGGAACTGCCATCGGCTATGTCGGTGCCGGCGTCGAGCCGGTAGAGTGGCCCGAGGAGCTTCGCCGAGAGATCCGCTACGGTCCCGTGGCGGCGGTGGGGCAGGCAGTGAGCCGCACCGGTGAGATGACGCTGCTGACCCTGGATGCCATTCGCAAAATGCTGGTGGGGCTGATTTCGCCGACCAATCTGTCGGGTCCCATCACTATTGCACAGATGGCGGGCGATACGGCGCGCACGGGGCTAGAGAGCTTCGTCAGTTTCCTGGCCTACCTCTCGGTCAGCCTGGCGGTGCTCAATCTACTGCCTATTCCGGTACTTGATGGCGGCCACCTGCTTTATTATTTCGTCGAGGTGGTTCGCGGCCGGCCGGTGTCGGAGCGGGCCCAGGCATTCGGACTGCGGATCGGTCTGGCGTTGGTCGGCATGCTGATGCTGATGGCCCTGTATTTCGATCTGATGCGTCTCTGGTAGCAAGCGCCCTTTCGGGGGCACAGGGAGGCAGAGCTTCGCTCTGCCTTGTCAGTCACCCGCACATATGTATATGGTGCCTGTCTGGACAGGCAGGCGGATCAACGCGAGCGAAGCGACTGCATGAATATCAAGACCCTCGGACTGGCGGCACTGCTGCTGGCCGGTTCCAGTACGGTGCTGGCCGAATCTTTTGAAGTTTCAGACATTCGCGTGGAAGGGCTGCAGCGGATTTCCGCCGCCTCCGTTTTCAACGCCTTTCCCATCAGCGCGCAAGATCAGGTGGATGACCGCGAGCTTGCCGAGGCGGCCCGCAGTCTGTTCGCCACCGGCCTGTTCGAAGACATTCAGCTCGCCCGCGATGGCGACGTGTTGGTGATTCAGGTCGTCGAACGGCCGACCATCTCGCGCCTCAACATCAGTGGCAACAAGCAACTCTCCGAAGAGGACTTGCGCAGCGGGCTGCGCGAAGGTGGGCTGGCGGAGGGCCAGGTGCTGCAGATCTCGACGCTCGAGGACATCCAGCGTGAGCTCGAAGGCGTCTATCAGGCCCAGGGGCGCTACAGCGCCCGGATCGAGACCAGTGTGCAAGAGATCGACGAGGGACGGGTTCAGGTCGACATCGACATCAACGAAGGCGCGGTGGCCAAGATCCGCCAGATCAACATCGTCGGCAATCGCCAGTTCGACGATGAAGAGTTGCGGGAGGTGTTCGAGCTTAATGACCAGCCCGGGCGCTTCTTCGGCTGGTTCTCCAAGGATGAGTACTCGCGCGAAGCGCTGGCCGGTGACCTGGAGCGGCTGCGCTCTTTCTATCTCGATCGCGGCTACGTCAACTTCAACATCACCTCCACCCAGGTATCGATCAGCCCGGACAAATCGCAGATCTTCGTTACCGTCAACATCGATGAAGGCGGTCAGTACCGCCTGGGTGACATCGGTTTCGTCGGCGACCTGCAGCAGGTCAGCGAGCGCGAGGCGCGCAACTTGCTGCAGGTCGAGAGTGGCGATATCTTCTCGCGCAGCGACGTTACGGCATCCACCGAGGCGCTGCGCTCACGGCTGGGTGCCGAGGGCTTCGCCTTCGCCCGGGTCGAGGGTGTGCCGCAGCCGCGTGCCGATGGCGAGACCGTCGATCTGACCTTCAGCGTCGACCCGGGGCGCCGTGCCTACGTGCGCCGCATCAACTTCATCGGCAACACCACCACCCAGGATGAAGTGCTGCGCCGCGAGATGATCCAGATGGAGGGGGCGCCGGCCTCCACCGAATCGATCAGCCAGTCGCGCCGTCGTCTGGAGCGCCTGGGCTTCTTCCGCCAGGTCGAGGTGGAGACCCAGCCGGTGGCCGGCGAACCCGACAAGCTCGACGTCACCTATACCGTCGAAGAGCAGCCCTCCGGCTCGGTCTCGGCGAGCATCGGTTTCTCCCAAAGCGCCGGGGTGATCTACGGCGCGGCCCTGGCCCAGAACAACTTCCTGGGCACCGGCAACCGCGTCAATATCGGCGCCCAGCGCAGCGATACCTTCACCAGTGTGAACTTCGGTTTCACCGACCCCTACTGGACGCTGGACGGTATCTCGCGCGGCTATAATCTCTTCTATCGCGAGACCGACTACGAAGATTCGGATATCTCGACCTACTCCACCGACGCCTACGGCGCGGGGATCAATTTCGGCTATCCGGTCAGCGAGCTGTCGCGTCTCAATTTCGGCACCAGCCTCGAAGACCTCTCGATCAAGACCTACCGCGATACCGCCTCGGAGATCGTGCGCTACGTCGACGAGCAGGGCGAAAGCGCGCAGAGTCTCAAGCTCACCGCGAGCTGGACCCGCAACAACCTAAACCGCGGCATCATGCCCACCTCCGGCGACTACCAGCGCCTGTCGCTGGAGACCGCCGCTCCCGGCAGCGATGCCGATTATTACAAGTTGCGCGCACGTGCCCAGCAGCTCTTCGCCCTCAATGAGGAGGAGACCTGGGCACTGAAGTTCGGCACCACCCTGGGTTACGCCGACAGCATCGGCAGCGACCCCTATCCGTTCTACGAGAACTTCTTCGCCGGCGGTCTTGGCTCGGTGCGGGGCTTTACGGCCAATACGCTTGGGCAACCTACGACGCCGCGCGAGTCCGGGCGCGACCGTACCCTGGGTGGCAACATACTGGTCGAAGGCAGTGCCGAGCTGCTCTTCCCGCTGCCGTTCGTCGAGGATCAGCGCTCGCTGCAGACGGGTTTCTTCGTCGATGCCGGCAACACCTTCCTGACCAGCTGCTACCCGGTGGTGGAAGGCGATGGCCCCTCGGACTGTTCGTCGGGCGTCGACCTGGGCGAGCTACGCTACAGCATCGGCGTGGGTCTCTCCTGGTTGACTCCGGTCGGGCCGCTGACCTTCAGCATCGCCGAGCCGCTCAATGACGAGAGTAGCGACGACACCCAGTTCTTCCAATTCTCGCTGGGCCAGACGTTCTGAGCCGGCCTGCCAAGAGGTACTTAGCATGCGCAAGTTAATCGCCATTCTCTGCCTGGGCCTGTTTGCCGTCCTGACGACACCGGCCTACTCGGCCGAAGTCGCGATGCTGGATTGGCGCCAGGCGCTGCTCACGTCCGATGCCGCCCAGCGCTCCATGCAGGATCTCGAGAGTCGCTTGGCCGGCCAGCAGCAGGAGGCGCAATCGCTGGGACAGGAGCTGGCCCAGCTGCAGCAGAGGCTACAGCAGGAGGGCGACAGCCTTCCCGATGCCGAGCGCCAGTCGTTGTTTCAGGAGTTCCAGCAGAAGGGAAGTCGCTTCGAGCAACTGCGTCAGCAGATCATGCAAGAGCAGATGAGCGCCGAGCAGGAGTTCCTGCAGCAGGCCGAGCCTAAGCTCGACCAGGCCGTGGAGCAGGTCATTTCGCGTCACGGCGTCCAGGTACTGGTGGAGCCACAGGGTGTGCTGCATACCGATCAAGAGCTACCCGACCTGACGAATGAAGTGATCGAAATCCTCAATACTCTCAACTGAGCCATTGCGGCAGCACCTGTCGCACGCAGTCGATACGGGTTTCCATGACGCACCCTGCTATTCACGAATTCACGTTGGCCGAACTGGCCGAGCGGCTCGGCGCCAACCTGGTAGGTAATGGTAGCCAGCGAATCCGCGGCCTGGCCACACTCAAGGCGGCCGGTCCCGATCAGGTGGCTTTCGTGGCCAACCGCTCCTATCTCAAGGACCTCTCCGATACGCGGGCCGGGGCCGTGCTGCTTCAGCCCGAGCATTCCGCTGATTGTCCGGTTACGCGTCTGGAACTGCAGAACCCGTATCTCGGCTATGCCCAGCTGTCGCAGCTGTTCGATCCTATCCTGGCTACCCCGCAGGGTGGCATTCATCCTGCGGCCGTGGTGGCAGAGGACGTGGCGCTTGGTGAGCGGGTCGAGGTCGGCCCCAATGCCATCATCGAAGCCGGCGTCGAGCTGGGTGACGAGGTGGTGATCGGCGCTGGCTGTTTCATCGGCGCAGGAGTGCGCATCGGGGCGGGCTCGCGTCTGCATCCCAATGCAACTGTCTGCCACGGCGTGGTCGTCGGCGAGCGAGTCATCCTGCACAGTGGCTGTGTGATCGGCGGCGATGGCTTTGGCTTCGCCCATGATGGCAGCCGCTGGCACAAGATTGCCCAGCTTGGCGGCGTGATCCTGGGGGACGACGTCGAAGTGGGCAGTTGCTCCAGTATCGATCGCGGTGCCCTCGACGACACCGTGATCGGTAACGACGTGAAGATCGACAGCCAGGTGCAGATCGCGCACAACGTACGCATCGGCGATCACACGGCGCTGGCCGGCTGCGTCGGTATTGCCGGCTCCACCCGGGTGGGCCGCAATTGCATGCTGGGAGGCGGTGTGGGACTCGCCGGGCATCTGACCATCTGCGACGGTGTGCAGGTCACCGGCATGAGCCTGGTGACCAACTCGATTCACGAGCCGGGCGTCTACTCCTCGGGTACCGGCGCCATGTCCAATGCCCAGTGGCGCAAGAACGCGGTGCGCTTCAAACAACTCGACGACTTTGCGCGGCGACTGGCGCGGCTGGAGAAGCGCGACCAGCGGGGTTGAGACAGCGTCGGGCGGCGCTATAATTCCGCCTGCCTGACGCAGGCGTTTTTTCGGGAAGCCGGGCGATGCGCGCCAACGCTCGCAACGGCTTCCCTACTTCATTTTAGAGGTCGCTACGATGGTAATGGACATCAACGAGATTCGAGAGTATCTGCCGCACCGATACCCTTTTCTGCTGATCGATCGGGTATTGGAGCTGAGCCTTGGCGAATCCATCGTTGGCTACAAGAACGTCAGTATCAACGAGCCGTTCTTCAACGGTCATTTTCCACACCATCCCATCATGCCCGGAGTCCTGGTGCTCGAGGCGTTGGCTCAGGCCTGCGGAATCCTCGGCTTCAAGACCGTCAACAAGTTGCCGGCCGATGGCTATGTCTACTATCTCGTGGGTAGCGACAACGTGCGTTTCAAGCGGCCGGTAATGCCGGGGGATCGCTTGAGACTGGAGGCGAAAGTCGTGCGTGAAAAGCGCGGCATCTGGAAATTCGCTTGTCGTGCTACGGTAGATGGCGAGCTGGCCTGCGAGGCCGAGGTCATCTGTGCGGAGAGGAAGGTTTCTTGATACATACCACTGCCATCGTCGACCCTGGGGCACGTCTGGCCGAGGATGTTGAAGTCGGACCCTTCAGCGTGATCGGGCCCGATGTCGAGATCGGCCCCGGCAGTCGTATCGGCCCGCATGTGGTCATTAAAGGGCCGACCGTACTAGGCGCACGTACCCGCATATTCCAGTTCGCCTCGGTGGGAGAGGATTGCCAGGACAAGAAGTACGCCGGCGAGCCGACGCGTCTGGTAATGGGCGACGATAACGTCATTCGCGAGTGCGTGACGCTGCATCGCGGTACCGCCCAGGATCGCGGCGAAACCACCATCGGTTCGCGCAACCTGTTCATGGCCTATGTGCACGTCGGTCACGACTGTGTCATTGGCGACGACTGTGTACTGGCCAACCAGGCGACCCTGGCCGGGCACGTGACCCTGGGCAACTTTGGCATCCTTGGCGGGCTGTCGGCCATCCATCAGTTCTGTCACTTCGGCGATCACGCCATGGCCGGCGGTGGTTCGATCATCACCAAGGACACCCCGGCCTTCGTCATGATCAATGGCAATCCGGCCAGGGTTCACGGGCTCAACCAGGTCGGTCTCAAGCGGCGTGGGTTCTCGACCGAGGCAATCAAGGCTCTCAACGAGTGCTACAAGCTGATCTATCGTCAGGGCCTGACCGTACCCCAGGCGCTGGAGGAGATTCGCCGCCGTTACTCGTTGGTCGAAACCGAAGCCTTCGCCGCGTCCATCGAAGTCTCGACTCGCGGCATCATACGCTGACGCAGCCTCGCAACGGGTCTGATATGAGCAAGCTTGCGCGTGTCTATATCGTCGCCGGCGAGATGTCCGGCGACCTGCTCGGGGCGAGCCTGATGCGTGCCCTGAAGGCGCGCCATCCGCAGGTGCAGTTCCGCGGCATTGGCGGTCCCGGAATGATCGCCGAGGGTATCGACAGCCGCTTCCCGCTGGAGACGCTCTCGGTCATGGGCCTGGTCGAGGTGCTCAAGCACCTCCCCGAGCTGATTCGGGTGCGCCGTGCCCTGCGTGCCGACGCCTTGGCCTGGCGGCCTGACGTGATGATCGGCATCGATGCCCCCGACTTCAATCTCGGTCTCGAGCGCCAGCTACGCGAGGCGGGCCTCACCACCGTTCATTACGTCAGCCCCACGGTATGGGCGTGGCGCCAGGGCCGGGTGAAGGGCATCGCTCGTTCGGTCGATGCCATGCTCGCACTCCTGCCTTTCGAGGCAGCCTTCTATGAGCAGCATCGTCTGCCGGTGGCCTTCGTCGGGCATCCGCTGGCGGACGAGCTGCCGCTGGTCAGCGACCGCGCCGGTGCGCGTGCCGAACTCGGGCTGGCGGAGGCTGATCCGGTGCTGGCCGTGCTGCCGGGCTCGCGGGCCAACGAGATTCGCTTTCTCGGCGCGACCTTCCTCGATGCCGCGGAGCGGCTGTGTCGCGAGCGGCCCGCGCTGCAAGTGGTGGTCCCTGCGGCAACCCCGCTGCGCCGCGAGGAGCTCGAGCGCCTTCTGGCAAGCCGGCCGATGCTCGACGGGCGGGTCACGCTGCTTGACGGCCGGGCACGCCAGGCAATGGTCGCCAGCGACGCCGTACTGCTCGCTTCGGGGACGGCGGCGCTCGAGGCGATGTTGTGCCACCGTGCGATGCTGGTCGCCTATCGGATGGCGCCGATGACCCATTGGTTGGCGCAGCGTCTGGTCAAGACCGAATGGATCTCGCTGCCCAACCTGATTGCCCGTGAGGGCCTGGTGCCGGAACTGATACAGGATGCCGCTACGCCCGAGGCGATCGTCTCGGCCATCGGACCGATGCTCGACGATGTTCATGTGAGGGAGGCTCTCGAGGAGCGCTTCGCCGTGATGCATGCCGGGCTGCAGCGCAATGCCAGCGCTCGGGCGGCCGAGGCCATAGAGGCCTTGGTGGAAGGGCGGCCACTGCCCGCCTCGCTGTCCAGCGAGGAGAGTGTTGCGGCGGTAGAACTGGGTCCAGACGAGCGAATGCAGGCAGGGAGAGAAGAGACATGAGCGACTGTCCGTTCCCCCCCTTGGTGGTCGATTACCAAGGCCATCTGCTGGCCGGTGTCGATGAGGTCGGTCGCGGGCCGTTGATCGGGGCGGTAGTGGCCGCCGCGGCAATTCTCGACCCCATGCGACCGATCGCCGGCCTGGCCGACTCCAAGAAGCTCACGCCGCAGCGCCGCGCCGAACTCGATGCTGAGATCCGCGGCAAGGCGCTGGCCTTCGCCGTGGCCGAGGCAAGCCACGCCGAGGTCGATGAGCTCAATATCTACCACGCCACGCACTTGGCCATGCGTCGGGCGATCGATGCCTTGCCGCTGGTGCCGGAGTATCTGCTGGTGGACGGTAATCGCCTGCCCGGGCATCATGTTCCCGGTCAGGCGATCGTCAAGGGCGACGCCCGCCACCCGGCCATCGCCGCCGCCTCGATACTGGCCAAGGTGGCCCGCGATGCGCAGATGGTGGCGCTCGACGGTCTTTTTCCCGAGTACGGTTTCGCTCGTCACAAGGGCTACGCCACGCCCGAGCATCTGGATGCTCTGGAACGTCTCGGGCCGCTGCCCGAGCATCGCCGCTCCTTTGCCCCGCTGAAAGGGCAACTGGAGCTGCTCTAGACCATTAGCCGCTTCCAGTAGCGAGGGCGCAGGATCAGCCCGAGCGGAGCAGGGCTCTGAGCCATACCGCAGGATCAGTAGCCTGTTTTACGTGTCGACCATTTACCGCCAAGTACCGAGCCCATCATGACCACGCCTTTCGTACACCTGCGCGTCCATACCGAGTACTCCCTGGTCGATGGCCTGGTGCGACTCAAGCCGCTGCTCAAGGCCACCGGCGAGCAGGGCATGCCGGCACTGGCCGTGACCGACGAGTCCAACCTATTCGGCCTGGTCAAGTTCTATCGTGGCGCCCAGGGCGCCGGGCTGAAGCCGGTGATTGGTGCCGACCTGTGGCTGGCCAACTCCTACGACGAGACGCACCCTTACCGGCTGACGCTGCTGGCGATGAACGACGTCGGTTATCGCAACCTCACCGAGCTGATCTCGCGAGGCTGGATGCAGGGGCAGCGCCAGGGACGCGCCGTGCTCGAGAAGTCATGGGTGCTCGCGCAGAGCGAAGGACTGATCGCGCTCTCCGGTGGCCGCGAGGGCGAGATCGGTCGCCATCTGCTGGCCGATCATCGTGACGAGGCGCGCCTGCTGCTCGAGGAGTGGCAGTCGGCTTTCCCTGATCGCTTCTACCTGGAGCTGACCCGCACCGGGCGGCCGCAGGAGGAGGAGTGCGTGCACCTCTCGGTGGAGCTCGCCATCGACAGCGGCACCCCGGTGGTGGCGACCAACGATGTACGCTTCCTCGAGCGCGACGACTACTGGGCCCATGAGACGCGTGTCTCCATCGGCGAGGGCAAGGCGCTGGACGACCCGCGCCGTGAACGAAAATATACCGAAGAGCAGTATCTCAAGAGCCCCTCGGAGATGGCCGAGCTATTCGCCGACATTCCCGAAGCGCTCGAGAACAGCGTGATGATCGCCGCACGCTGTAACGTCGACGTGCGCCTGGGCGAGATCTTCCTGCCGGAGTTCGAGATTCCCGAAGGGCTGACCCAGGACGAGTTCTTTCGCAAGGTCTCCCACGACGGCCTCACCGAGCGCCTCGATTTCCTCTACCCGGCCGGGAAGTACCCGCGTGACGGCGCCGAGTTCGCCGAGATCGACAAGCGCTACCGCGAGCGGCTGGACTTCGAGCTCGACATCATCATCCAGATGGGCTTCCCCGGCTACTTCCTGATCGTGATGGACTTCATCCAGTGGGCCAAGGACAACGACGTCCCGGTGGGGCCGGGGCGCGGCTCCGGCGCCGGCTCGCTGGTGGCTTACGCACAGAAGATCACCGATCTCGACCCACTGGAATACGACCTGCTGTTCGAGCGCTTCCTCAACCCCGAGCGTGTCTCGATGCCCGACTTCGACGTCGACTTCTGCATGGAGAAGCGCGACCGGGTAATCGAGTACGTCGCCGACCGCTACGGCCGCAACGCGGTATCCCAGATCGTCACCTTCGGCACCATGGCGGCCAAGGCGGTGGTGCGCGACGTGGCTCGTGCCCAGGGCCGGCCTTACTCCCTGGGCGACAAGCTCTCCAAGCTGATCCCCTTCGAGGTGGGCATGACGCTGGCCAAGGCCATCGAGGCGGAGCCGGCGCTCAAGGAGTTCGTCGAGAACGACGAGGAGGCCGCCGAGATCTGGGAGATGGCGGTCAAGCTCGAGGGCATCACCCGCGGCACCGGCAAGCACGCCGGCGGCGTGGTGATCGCGCCGACCAAGCTCACCGACTTCTCGCCGCTGCTGTGCGACGAGGAGGGCAACGGCCTGGTCGTGCAGTTCGACAAGAACGACATCGAGGAGGCCGGGCTGGTCAAGTTCGACTTCCTCGGGCTGCGCACCCTGACCATCATCGACTGGGCGCTGGAGATGGTCGACAAGGTGCGTGCCGTCAAGGGCGAGGGGCCGCTCAACATCGACAGCATCCCGCTCGACGACGGCGCCACCTTCGAGATGCTCAAGCGCGCCGAGACCACGGCAGTGTTCCAGCTCGAATCACGCGGCATGAAGGAGCTGATCAAGCGCCTGCTGCCCGACTCGCTGGAGGACATGATCGCCCTCGTGGCACTGTTCCGCCCGGGCCCGCTGCAGTCGGGCATGGTCGACGACTTCATCAACCGCAAGCACGGTCGCGCCGAAATCTCCTACCCGCACCCGGACTACCAGCACGAATGGCTCAAGCCGGTGCTCGAGCCCACCTACGGCATCATCCTCTACCAGGAGCAGGTGATGCAGATTGCCCAGGTGCTGGCGGGCTATAGCCTGGGTCAAGCCGACATGCTGCGCCGCGCCATGGGCAAGAAGAAGCCCGAGGAGATGGCCAAGCAGCGCGCCGGCTTCATGGAGGGCTGCGCGGCCAACGGCATCGACAAGGAGCTGGCCGGCAACATCTTCGACCTGGTGGAGAAATTCGCCGGTTACGGTTTCAACAAGTCGCACTCGGCGGCCTACGGCCTGGTCTCCTACCAGACCGCCTGGCTCAAGTCGCACTACCCGGGGCCGTTCATGGCTGCGGTGATGTCCACCGAGATGGACAACCTCGACAAGGTGGTACCGCTGATCGAGGAGTCGCGGCGCATCGGCCTGACCGTGACCCCGCCGGACGTCAACATCGGCGCCTACAAGTTCAGCGTGGATACCGAAGGGCGCGTGGTCTACGGCCTGGGGGCCATCCGCGGCGTGGGCGAGGGGCCGATCGGCGCCATCGTCGAGGCGCGCGAGGCCGACGGGCCGTTCGCCGATCTGTTCGACTTCTGCCGGCGGGTCGATCCCAAGCGCATGAACAAGCGCACCCTGGAGGCACTGATCCGCTCGGGAGCGCTGGACAACCTGGGGCCCAACCGGGCGGTGCTGGCCGCCGCGCTCGACGATGCCCTGCGCGCCGCGGCCCAGACCCAGACCAACCAGAACCTGGGCATGATGGACATGTTCGGCGAGGCCTTCGCCGACGCCGCGGTCGAGAGCGACCCCTACGAGGCCTATCGCCGCGCCCGCGAGTGGACCGACAAGGAGCGCCTGGCCGGCGAAAAGGAGACCCTCGGGCTCTATCTCACCGGACACCCCATCGACGAGTACGAGAAGGAGCTGGCACGTTTCGTCTCCACGCGCATCAGCGACCTCAAGCCCTCGCGCGAGCCGCAGCGGGTGGCGGGCCTGGTGGTGGCCATGCGCACCATGAAGTCCAAGCGCGGTGACACCATGGCCTTCATCACCCTGGACGACCGCACCGGGCGCATCGAGGCGTCGCTGTTCGGCGAGCTGTTCGACTCCCTGCGCGGCCAGATCGAGGCCGACCAGGTGCTGATCGTCGAGGGCGAGGTCTCCAGCGACGACTTCTCCGGTGGCCTGCGCCTGCGCGGTAAGGATGTCACGCCGATGGTGGCCGCTCGCGCCCGCTACGGCGAAGCGGTGGAGCTGTCGCTGGACGGCACTCGGGTCAACGGCCGGCTGATCGACACCCTACGCGACAGCCTGGCGCCGCACCGCGACGACGGCGGCCTGCCGGTACGCCTGCGCTACCGCAACGACGCGGCCGCCGGCTGGCTGGAACTGGACGGCCAGTGGCGGGTGTCGCCCTGCGACGAGCTGCTGATCGCGCTGCGTGAAGTAGAGGGGCAGGATGGCGTGCGGCTGAAGTACCGCTGAATGCAGCAAGTTAATCCAGACTTTAGCGAGGTGCACCGAACAAGGCATCGGGGCTGACCCGGCAACAGGACTGCGAGGAGGCGCTGTGAACCCATCCTTGGGCGCTACTTTTGCCATCCATGGCAAAAGACCTCCTCTTCGGCCTGTCCCCGGCGCCCCTCGGCGCTGGCATGACACCTCATGCCTGCCTTGCGCCGCGCGTTGAGGGTGCGATAATGCCCGACACTCGATTTTATGGCTTCCGGGGCGAACAGCGTTCATCATGCCTCGGCGACAGCAAAGACAAGGCGGCCCAGCCACTATGAATCCCAATTACCTCGATTTCGAACAGCCCATCGCCGAACTCCAGGCCAAGATCGAAGAACTGCGCCTGGTCGGCAACGACAGCAAGCTCAACCTCAGCGACGAGATCGGTCGCCTGGAGGAGAAGAGCCGCAAGCTCACCGAGTCGATCTTCAAGGACCTGAGCCCCTGGCAGGTGTCGCAGCTCTCACGCCACCCCCAGCGCCCCTACACGCTCGACTACCTCGAGCACGTCTTCACCGACTTCGACGAGCTGCACGGCGACCGCCGCTTCGCCGACGACCCGGCCATCGTCGGCGGCATCGCCCGCCTCGACGACCGCCCGGTGATGATCATCGGCCACCAGAAGGGTCGCGACGTAAAGGAGAAGGTGCGGCGCAACTTCGGCATGCCGCGTCCCGAGGGCTATCGCAAGGCGTGCCGTCTGATGGAGATGGCCGAGCGCTTCAAGATGCCGGTACTCACCTTCATCGACACGCCGGGCGCCTATCCCGGCATCGACGCCGAGGAGCGCGGTCAGTCCGAGGCCATCGCCTACAACCTGGCGGTAATGTCGCGGCTCAAGACCCCGATCATCTCCACCGTAGTGGGTGAGGGCGGCTCCGGCGGGGCGCTGGCCATCGGCGTATGCGACGAGCTGGCCATGCTGCAGTACTCCACCTATTCGGTGATCTCGCCAGAGGGCTGTGCGTCGATCCTGTGGAAGAGTGCCGAGAAGGCCGCCGATGCCGCCCAGGCCATGGGCATCACCGCCGAGCGCCTGCAGGAACTGGGCTTCGTCGACACCCTGATCGAGGAGCCGCTGGGCGGCGCCCATCGTCATCCGCAGACCACCGCCGAGCGGGTCAAGGAGGCCTTGCTGGCGAGCCTCGAGCGGCTCGAGGCGATGGATACCGAGGCGCTCCTGGAACGCCGCTATGAGCGCCTGATGAGCTATGGAGCCCCGACTTAATGGGCCTTTCTGCGCTCGGCCATACTGCGTTAAAAATCGGCTTAAAATGCTCATTTACTAAAGTAAACTCCGCTTTTGCGCCGATTTTTGCCTGGTCTGGCCTTCGCTCGAAGCGGCCCCGCTAGGCCGGAGGTTTCTCAATGTCCCTGCAAGCGACCATCGACGACGCCCTGGCGGAGACCCCGCCGGGGCGTGTCGTCTGGGTTGCGCTCTCCGGCGGGCTGGATTCGAGCCTGCTGCTGACTCTCGCCGCCGAGGCGTGCCGCCGACATCCGCGTCCGCTGCATGCACTGCATGTCCACCACGGGCTGCAACCTGCCGCCGCCGACTTCGAGACTCACTGCCGCCGGCTCGCCTCGCGACTGGGCGTGCCGCTGTTCGTCGAACGCGTGGCGGTCGACCGCCACGCCGGGCTGGGGCTGGAAGGGGCGGCTCGGCGGGCACGCTACGGCGCCTTTTTCCGGCGCGTGGCGCCGGGCGAGACGCTGTGGCTGGCCCAGCACCGTGACGATCAGGCCGAGACCCTCCTGTTGGCCGCTCTGCGCGGCAGCGGGGTGCGTGGCCTGGCAGGCATGCCGCCAGGCCGTGAATGGCAGGGAAGGCGCCTCGAGCGCCCGCTGCTCGCCCGCTCGCGGAACGAACTCGAGGCCGAGGCCGAACAATCCGGACTCGACTGGATCGACGATCCCTCCAACGCCGACGAGACGCTCGACCGCAATTTCCTGCGGCACTCGGTGATACCGCTGCTGGCACAACGTTGGCCGCATGCGGCCGAGGCATTGGCGAGCAGCGCCCGCTGCGCCGCCGAGGCCGATGCGCTGATCGAAGCGTTCGCCACAAGCGACCTGGCCATCCTCGGCGGCGATCCTGCCCGCGTGCCGCTGGCGGGGCTCGTGGCACTTGCGCCGGAACGCCAACGTTCTCTGGTTCGCCATGTCTGTCACCGGCTGGGGCTGACGATGCCGCCGTCGGCGCGTCTCGCAAGCCTGCTGGCCCAGCTCGAGGCGCGTCCGGACGCCCGGGTGCGGGTCGACTGGGGGGATGCCGAGGCACGGGTATGGCGCGGCGACCTCTATCTGCGGCCGAAGAGCGCAGACATGGCATCGGATTGGCGTGCTGAGTGGAATGGCATGGCACCGTTGCCATTGCCCTGGGGGGGGCTGCAGGCTGCATTGGCTCCGGCCGACGGTCGCCCGGTGGCGCTGACCCTGACGGCACGGCAAGGAGGGGAGCGGCTGCGTCTGGCGGGGCGGGGAGGGCGCGATCTAAAGCGTCTGTTGCAGGAGATGAGCGTGCCGCCCTGGGAGCGCGAGCGGCTGCTGGTGGCCTGGTGCGACGGTACGCCCGTTGCGGCGTTTCAGCCCGACTCGGCACGCTGGTTGGCGGTGGCCGAAGGGTGGCGAGCTTCGGTTGCGAGGAGTGAGGCCTCAGTGCTGGCGTGAGATATCGCGGGCCAGCATGTCGTGCAGCACGCCTTCGCGCAGCGCGCCGTCGGCATAGCGCATCGTGGTCAGCTCGAGGGCTTCGAAAATCGCTCCGAGAATTGCCACGCCGGCGGGAAAGATACGCGCGCGGTCGGGCTTGAGCCCCTCCAGGGCGACCCGATCGAGATGTCCGCATTCGATCAACCGCTGACGCAGCTCCAGCAAGCCACTCCGGCTGATCTCACAGGGTGTGCCACCACTGGCGGCAAGCACCGAGGCGGCCGCCTTTATGGTGCCGCTGGAGCCCAGTGCCTCGTCCCAGCCCAGTTCGCTGTAACTCACCCGGAGTGACGCAAGCTGTGCCAGAACGTCCGCTTCGGCCTGGCCCATGCGCGCTTCGCTCAGTTGGCCATCGGCAAAATGGCGCTGGGTATGAGTGACGCAACCGATGTCGAGGCTCTCCAGCTTCAGCGGTTTCAATTTCTCGCCGACGATGAACTCGGTGGAGCCACCGCCGATATCCACGACCAGGCGACGGCCGTTCTCGGCCAAGGTATGGGCCGCGCCCAGGTAGATCAGGCGGGCTTCCTCGTGCCCGGGGATCACCTCGATACGACAGCCCAGCAATGCTTCGGCACGCTCAATGAAAGTTTGACGATTGCGAGCTGTACGCAGCGCGCTGGTGCCCACCACGCGCAGGCGCTCGGCAACCACGCCTTCCAGCAGGGGGGCGAAGCGGGAGAGACACGCCATGGCGCGCTGCATCGAGGCTTCGTCCAGATGGTTGGCGGCATCCAGGCCGGCGGCCAGTTGTACCTTCTCGCCCAGTCGGGCTACGACCTCGAGCCGATCGTCCCGGTAATGCGCCACCAGCAGATGAAAGCTGTTGGAACCCAGATCGATCGCGGCCAGGCGTTGTTCCTGTTGCACACTGGAGGCGTCGCTGGCGAGGTTGGGCCGTTCCGTGGGTGAGTTCATCGAAGCATCCTGATAGCGAATGGCTAAAGGGTGCGGCGACTCACGGAGCGTGTCAATCGCACAAGGTTTATCTACGGGGTTGCGTTCCTCGCCGGCCTTGACTAACATCGGGTCGTTCGCCTGTTCCGAATGCTTTCCGACCGCGTCGCGGTCAACATCAAGTCGTCAGACAGCCCCTTCTTGTCGCTCGTTGTCATGTGCCGTAGCCATGGTGGCACCTGAAACGCACCAGGCGATGAACTCAGGTGACAAAGAAGCGCTGCTCCCTCGAACACGATACCGTGCGACGATCCCTTCGCAGAGTGGTCGTACAGCCACGAGCATCGCTCATGAGCGGCAGCTCTCCCGGGCTCTGAACGCACTCAAGCGGCGCACCGTTCTTTTTTCGCACCACTCCCACGGCCGCCGTGCCGCCACGCTGACATGAGCAAATTCCGAACGCACCGATGAATCTTACCGAACTCAAGCAAAAATCCGTGCCGGACCTTCTGGAGATCGCCCGTGAAATGGGCATCGACAACCTGGCCCGCTCGCGCAAGCAGGACATCATCTTCGCCATCCTCAAGAAGCACGCCAAGAGCGGCGAGGACATCTACGGCGATGGTGTACTGGAAATCCTCCAGGACGGCTTCGGCTTCCTGCGCAGTGCCGACAGCTCCTACCTGGCCGGCCCCGACGACATCTACGTCTCACCGTCGCAGATACGTCGCTTCAATCTGCGCAAGGGCGATTCGATTTCCGGCAAGATTCGTCCGCCGAAGGAAGGGGAGCGCTACTTCGCGCTGCTCAAGGTCAGCCAGATCAACTTCGACAAGCCGGAAAACGCCAAGCACAAGATCCTGTTCGAGAACCTCACGCCGCTGTTCCCCCAGGAGCGGCTTCGCATGGAGATCGGCAACGGTTCCACCGAGGATCTCACCGCACGCATCATCGATCTCACCGCACCCATCGGCAAGGGCCAGCGCGGCCTGATCGTCTCGCCGCCCAAGGCGGGCAAGACGCTGATGCTGCAGAACATCGCCACCTCGATCACGCGCAACAATCCCGAGTGCCACTTGATCGTGCTGTTGATCGACGAACGCCCGGAAGAAGTGACCGAGATGTCGCGCACCGTGCGCGGCGAGGTGGTCGCCTCGACCTTCGACGAGCCGCCGGCACGCCACGTGCAGGTCGCCGAGATGGTCATCGAGAAGGCCAAGCGCCTGGTCGAGCACAAGAAGGACGTGGTGATCCTGCTCGACTCCATTACCCGCCTGGCACGCGCCTACAACACCGTGGTGCCGAGCTCCGGCAAGGTTCTCACCGGCGGTGTCGACGCCCACGCCCTGGAAAAGCCCAAGCGCTTCTTCGGTGCCGCACGTAACATTGAGGAAGGCGGCAGCCTGACCATCATCGCCACCGCGCTGGTCGATACCGGCTCGAAGATGGACGAGGTGATCTTCGAGGAGTTCAAGGGCACCGGCAACATGGAAGCCCACCTGGACCGCAAGCTCGCCGAGCGACGCGTCTATCCGGCCCTCAACATTCGCCGTTCGGGCACCCGTCGCGAGGACCTGATCGCCTCCGAGGACGAGATGCAGCGCATGTGGATCCTGCGCAAGCTGCTCAACCCGATGGACGACACCGCGGCGACGGAATTCCTCATCGACCGCTTGAAAGATACCAAGACGAACCTGGAATTCTTCGAGGCAATGAAGCGCCGCTAGACAGGATCGGGCGGTGCGCAAAGGGGCGGCATGCTATGCTGCCCCTTTCGTCGTTCCGGAAACGGGAAATCGAATGAAGTACAATGACCTGCGCGACTTCATGAAGGCCCTGGAGGCCCAGGGCGAGCTGATACGCGTGAGCGCCGAGGTGGACCCCTATCTCGAGATCACCGAGATATGCGATCGCACCTTGCGCGCCGGCGGCCCGGCGCTGCTGTTCGAGAACGTCAAAGGCCACGACATGCCGCTGCTGGGTAATCTGTTCGGCACGCCGAAGCGGGTCGCCATGGGCATGGGCCAGGACTCGGTCTCGGCTTTGCGCGAGGTAGGCGAGCTGCTCGCCTTCCTCAAGGAGCCCGAACCGCCCAAGGGCTTCCGTGACGCCTGGGACAGGTTGCCGATCTTCAAGCAGGTGATGAGCATGGGACCGAAGACGGTGCGCTCGGCGCCGGTGCAGCAGGTAGTGCTCGAAGGCGACGACGTCGACCTCGACCGCCTGCCGATCCAGCACTGCTGGCCGGGCGATGCCGCCCCGCTGATCACCTGGCCGCTGGTAGTGACCCGCGGGCCGCACAAGAAGCGCCAGAACCTGGGGATCTACCGCCAGCAGAAGCTTTCCAAAAACCGCCTGATCATGCGCTGGCTGTCCCATCGCGGCGGCGCGCTCGACTTCCAGGAGTCTCAGCAGACGAACCCGGGGGAGCCGTTCCCGGTGGCGGTGGCGCTGGGTGCCGACCCGGCCACCATCCTCGGCGCGGTGACTCCGGTGCCGGATTCGCTCTCCGAGTACGCCTTCGCCGGCCTCCTGCGCGGCTCGCGCACCGAGCTGGTCAAGTGCGGGCATGCCGATCTCGAGGTGCCGGCCTCGGCCGAGATCATCCTCGAAGGCTTCATCTATCCCGACGATATGGCTCCGGAAGGACCCTACGGCGATCATACCGGCTACTACAACGAGGTCGACGAGTTCCCGGTATTCACCGTGACGCGCATGACCATGCGCCGCGACGCCATCTATCACTCGACTTACACCGGGCGGCCGCCCGACGAGCCGGCGATACTGGGCCTCGCGCTCAATGAAGTGTTCGTGCCTATCCTGCGCAAGCAGTTTCCCGAGATCGTCGACTTCTACCTGCCGCCGGAGGGTTGCTCCTACCGCATGGCGGTGGTGACCATGAGGAAGCAGTACCCGGGACACGCCAAGCGCGTGATGATGGGTGTGTGGAGCTTCCTGCGCCAGTTCATGTACACCAAGTTCGTGGTGGTGCTCGACGACGACGTCGACGCCCGCGACTGGAAGGACGTGATCTGGGCCATTACTACCCGCATGGATCCGGCTCGGGATACCGTGCTGGTCGAGAATACGCCCATCGACTATCTCGACTTTGCCTCGCCGGTGGCAGGGCTGGGCTCTAAGATGGGGCTGGACGCCACCAGCAAGTGGCCCGGCGAAACCGACCGGGAATGGGGCACGCCCATCGTCATGGACGAGGCCGTCAAGGCCCGCGTCAGCGAGCGCTGGAACGAACTGGGCATCAGCCTCCCCCCTCACCCTGACGACAAGAGGCTTGCATGACCCCGAGGACCCTGACCTGCCAGGTAACGGCGGTGGAGGACCTGACCCCCGACGTGTTCCGCGTGCACCTGGAGGGGCGCGCCGAGGCCATGGCCCACGATCCGGGCCAGTATCTCGAGCTGAAGCTGGACGACGACGTTTGGGTGCCTTTCTCCATTGCCAGTGCCCATACCGGTGACGGCACCCTGGAGCTGCACATTCAGCATTGGCCGGAGCGTGAGAACTCCGCCCGTCTGCGCGAGCTGATCGTGGTGGCGCATCACCTCACGGTACGCCTGCCGGGAGGTGACTGCGTACTGGATTCGTCCAGCCGGCGGCCGCTGCTGCTGGTCGCGGCCGGCACCGGCTTCGCCCAGATGAAGGCGATCGTCGAGGCCTCGCTGCATGAGGCGCCGGAGCGGCCCATCGAGCTGTGGTGGGCGTCCCGCGAGCGGCGCGACCTCTATCTGGAGAGCCTGCCGCAGGAGTGGGCCGAGCAGCATGACAACGTGCGCTTCCATGTGGTTACCGAGGTGGCGCCGGAGCCCCCGGTCACCGGTGTGCGGGTCGAGGGGCATCATGGCCGCATCGACCAGGCGTTGGCCGCCGCGCTCGACGACGTCAGTGGCCATGATGTCTATCTCTCCGGCTCGCCGGGCATGGTCTATGCCTGCGTCGACGTATTGGCCTCGTTGGGCCTCGAGCCATCGCGGGTCTTTTCCGACGTCTTCGCTTACGCTCCACGTCAGCCGCTGGTGCCAACCGCCGGCGTGTTGCGTCGGGGAAGTGCCGGATGAGCGCCGCGCCGATCCTAATCACCGGTGGTGCCCAGCGTCTGGGGCGCCACTGTGCCGAGCGATTGATCGACGACGGCCACCCGGTGATCATCAGCTACCGCCGCGAGCGTCCCGAACTCGAGGCGCTGCGGGGCCGTGGCATCGTCACCCTGCAGGCGGATTTCGCCACCGAAGCGGGCATTCTCGATTTCATAACTCGGCTCAAGGCCGAGACGACGAGGCTCAGGGCCATCGTGCACAACGCTGGCGACTGGGTGGCAGACAGCGCGGGTGATGATGCCGGTGCCGATTTCGAGCGCCTGTTCCGCGTGCACATGCTGGCGCCCTACCTGATCAACCTGCACTGTCGCGAACTGCTCGACGCCTGCGGCGAGCCCCAGCGCGACATCGTGCACATGACCGACTACGTGGCCCGGAAGGGCTCGAGAAGGCATGCCGCCTATGCCGCCACCAAGGCCGGGCTCGAGAACCTGACGCTCTCGTTCGCGGCCATGTATGCGCCGGCGATCCAGGTCAATGCCATCGCGCCGGCCTTGATCATGCTGAGCGAGAATGATGATGCGGACTACGCCGAGCAGGCCAGGGCCAAGTCGGCGATGGGCACGGTCCCGGGGCCGGGCGTGATCTATCAGAGCCTTCGCTACCTGCTCGACAATCGCTACGTCACCGGGATCACGCTGCCGGTCGATGGCGGACGCCACCTCCGCTAGAATACGCTTTCCCACTGACAATTCGAGAACGAGGAGCCAACATGGCGAACGACCATGACTTCAAGGATGACAGCGGCCTGCTGTCGATAGTGCTGGGCCTGGTGGTGTTGGTCAGCATGAGCGCACTGCCGGCCACGATCGGCTGGTACCAGGTAGTCACGGGCTGACGGCCACGCTTGCCAAGCCTGCCGCGATCCGGCACGATGAAGGCTGAACATCGGGAGAGCACCATGACACCGACCACCCATCGATACGCCAATGCCTGTCACCGTGCTATGAGCGCGGTGTCGGCGCGTCATGTCGGCTTCGGCGGTCAGTACTGGTATTGGTTTAGTGCCGGTGTGCCCGTGGCCGGGTCCTGAGCCAGGACAGCTACGCAGGCACACCCTAAACGGGTTGCCTCCCCAGAAACCCCCGGTCGGCAACCCCGACCGGGGGTTTTGCGTTGTAAAACCCCTATAATTCAACCAGAGGAGACGTACCATGACCGCACGCCGCGCCACTTTCGCCGCTCAAGCCCGTCACGACTATTATGGCTGGTGCTATGGCTGGCGATTTAGCGCCGCGCGGTCGGTCCAGTGCGCCACCTCCGACCGTGAGATCACCGGTGGCACGACGACACGATGTTTACCGATCTCACGGAGTTGATACTGCATGAACGCCCCCGCTTCTCTTGCCGAACGTCTGACCGACCGTCAGCCTACCGATATCCGCCGTACCGACATGACCCTGCCGACTCCCGGTGAGCTGCGCCAGCGCCTGCCCTTGACAGCACCGCTGGTTGAGCGCCTCTGCGCCCAGCGACGAGCCATTCACGATATCGTCAGCGGTCGCGACGACCGTATGTTGGTGGTGGTCGGCCCCTGCTCGATACATGACCCCCTGGCCGCACTGGAGTACGCGCGCCGGCTAGCCGAACTTTCGCCGCAGATTTCCGACCGCCTGCTGCCGGTCATGCGTGTCTACGTGGAGAAGCCACGTACCACGGTGGGGTGGAAGGGGCTCGCCTACGACCCCGACCTGGACGGCAGTGGCGATATGGCCCGCGGCCTGCACCTCTCGCGCCACCTGATGCATGAAGTCGCCATGCTGGGCCTGCCGGTGGCCACCGAGGTCCTGCAGCCGATGCTGGCTGCCTACCTCGACGACATGCTGGCTTGGGTCGCCATCGGGGCCCGCACCACCGAGTCGCAGCTGCATCGCGAGCTTGCCAGTGGCCTCGAAGCGGCAGTGGGCTTCAAGAACGCGACCAGCGGCGACGTGGGCGTTGCGGTGGACGCCATCCATGCAGCGGCACATCCGCATCGGCATTTCGGTCTCGACGAGCAGGGGCGGCCCGCGCTGTGCGAGACCATGGGCAATCCTCACGCACACGTGGTGCTACGCGGAGGCCACCGGGGGCCCAACCACGATAGCGTCTCGGTACGTGCTGCCCGCGCAGCGCTGGAGGGCGCCGGCCTGCCGGCACGGCTGATGGTCGACTGCAGTCATGCCAACGCACGCAAGGATCATCGTCGCCAGGCCGAGGTGCTGCGCGACGTGGTGGCGCAGCGCGCAGCAGGCGAATCCTCGTTGATGGGGTTGATGCTCGAGAGCCACCTGGAGGAGGGGCGCCAGGAGCTGGTTCCCGGTGCGCTGCGCCACGGCGTCTCGGTGACCGACCCCTGCCTGGGCTGGCAGGCTACCGAGACCTTGCTGCTGGAAGCGGCCGAGCGGCTACGCTGACTCGGTCACGGGCGACTGTACCTCGGCGGGCGATGCCGGGATAATCCCGGCATCGCGTCGCCACAGGAGCCCCGCATGCCGTTTACCTTCGAATACCATGACCCCGAGACCTACCGCCGCAAGGCCAGGATCATCAGCATCGCCATGGCCGGCCAGTTGATCGTCTTCGGCCTGGTATTTTCCCAATTACTGGTGGCGAGCTTCGGCTCCAGCCTGTGGCTCAACGCGTTAGGCGTATTTCTCGGACTGCTGTTCACCAGCCTGACCTTCGCCGTGCTACGCGAGCGCCCGTGGATGAATGAGATGCGCTATGTCTGGCAGCTCAAGCAGCATCTCTCCCGGCTCAGCGGTTACCTCACCACCCTGCGCCGCGAAATGGATCAGGGCAACGGCGTAGCCCTGCATCTGATGACCGCTTACCATCAGGGCATGGCCCAGCTAGCCGAGCTCAACGGCCGCACTCTCGATGACGACGCCGAGCTGATCGGCGAGCGGGCCAAGATCGGCCGGCTTCGCGAAGAGCGCGGATTGCCCGCCCAGGTCGAAGGCTTCGACCCCCACGACCTGGCGGCCTTCAAGCGCAGTTGAGACTAGCCGGCCAACAGGCGAGCGGCGCGCTTGGCGAAGTAGGTCAGCACGCCATCGGCGCCGGCGCGTTTGAAGCAAGTCAGCGACTCGAGGATGACCTCGTCGGCCTCGAGCCAGCCGTTATCGAAGGCGGCCATGTGCATGGCGTATTCACCGCTTACCTGATAGGCGTAGGTGGGCACCCGGAGTTCGTCCTTGACGCGTCGCACCACGTCTAGGTAGGGCATGCCGGGCTTGACCATCACCATGTCGGCCCCCTCGGCCAGGTCCAGCGCCACTTCGTGCAGCGCCTCATCGCTGTTGGCAGGGTCCATCTGGTAGGTGCGCTTGTCGGCCTTGCCCAGGTTGGCGGCCGATCCCACCGCGTCACGAAAGGGACCGTAGTAGCGCGAGGCGTACTTGGCGCTGTAGGCCATGATGCGTACGTTGTGCAGGTGCTCCTGCTCCAGCACCTGGCGGATCTCGCCGATACGGCCATCCATCATGTCCGAGGGGGCGACCACATCGGCGCCGGCCTCGGCGTGGGAGAGCGCCTGCTTGAGCAGCGTCTCTACGGTGCGATCATTGAGCACGTAGCCACTGTCGTCGATGATGCCGTCCTGGCCGTGAATGGTGTAAGGGTCGAGAGCCACATCGGTGATGATGCCGAGCTCCGGCACGGCAGCCTTGAGCGCACGCACACTGCGCTGGACCAGGCCATTGGCGTTGTACGCTTCTTCGGCCAGTTCGCTCTTCAGCGTTTGATCCACCACCGGAAACAGAGCCAGGGCCGGGATGCCGAGATCGTATGCTTCGTGCGCTTCCTCGATCAAAAGATCCAGCGACAGCCGCTCCACGCCCGGCATCGAGGGGACGGCCTCGCGGCGCTTTTCGCCGTCGAGGACGAACACCGGCCAGATCAGGTCGGCAGCGGTAAGGGTCGATTCGCGCATCAGGCGGCGCGAGAAATCGTCGCGGCGCATGCGCCGCATGCGCGCGGCGGGGAACTGGCGTGTGGTCATGAAACTCAAGATGCTCTACTCCAGCTGTGGGGCGCCGTTTCGCCATTGACCATGACGTAACGGATGTGTGCCCCGGCAAGGGTGACAGTGCGATGCGTTCGAATGGGTTTCATCGAGTATATCAGCGCCACCCTGCGCGGGAAGTCACGCCTTGTCGCACCCGGCCCGACTCTCTAAAGTGTGGGCTCAGGATTCAGGCAGAGCCCTTCATTCGAGGCGCCTCATTACAAGGAGAAAGGCATGAGCAAACAAGTGGCGGTCATACTGTCGGGCTGCGGTGTCCAGGACGGCTCGGAGATCTACGAGACTACCCTGACCCTGTTGCGGCTGGATCAGTTGGGCATCGGCTATCGCTGCTTCGCCCCCGACATCATGCAGCTTCACGTGATCGATCACCGTAGCGGCGACATCATTGAAGGCGAGTCGCGCAGCGTACTGGTCGAATCGGCTCGCCTGGCACGGGGCAACATAGCGCCGCTGGAGGAGCTGGAGGTCGACGAGTTCGACGCGGTGATTCTTCCCGGTGGGTTCGGTGCGGCCAAGAATCTGTCGAACTTTGCCGAAGCCGGTAGCGACATGGAGCCGCTGCCGGAACTGGTCGAGGCGCTGGCGCCGTTTTACCAGGCACGCAAGCCCATCGGCCTGATGTGCATCACTCCTGCCCTGGTGCCCAAGGTATTGGGACCCGGCATCGCCGTGACCGTCGGCCACGACCCCGGCGTCTCTGGTGCGATCAGCTCCATGGGCGGCTTGCATCGCAGCTGCGGCGTCGAGGATATCGTAGTTGATTTCGAAAACCGTGTGGTGACTACGCCGGCCTATATGCTGGCCACCCGGATCGGCGAGGCCGCCACGGGGATCTTCAAGCTGGTCGACCGTATCGACGAGCTGATGGATCTCTGAGCGTCGCCAGCCGTTATGCAAGACGCCCCCGCTCCGATCCGAGCGGGGGCGTCTTGCTTCATGAGAAAGTCTGCCAGGTCAGTCAGGCGTCGTCACGCCCCTTCAGCGGTGCCGTTTCCTCGGGCTCCTCCGACCTGGACCTCCGGCGCCGCACCAGGCGACCGAACAGGATGCCCACTTCATAGAGAAGGTACATGGGAATCGCCAGCAGACTCTGCGAGATCACATCGGGAGGTGTCAGCAGCATGCCGATCACGAAACAGCACAGAATGATGTAGGGCCGTTTCTTCGTCAGGCTTTCTACCGTGGTGGCGCCGGACAGGATCAGCAGAAAGGTGGCGATGGGGATTTCGAAGGCCACGCCGAAGGCGAAGAACATCTTGAGTACGAAGTTCAGGTACTGGTTGATGTCGGTCATCACCGCCACGTCCTCCGGCCCGGTCTGGGTGAAGAACTTGAACAGCAGCGGAAAGACCACATAGTAGGCGAAAGCGGCGCCGGCGTAGAACAGCCCTACGCTGGAGGCCAGCAGCGGCAGGGCCAGCGATTTCTCGTTGTCGTAGAGCCCAGGGGCGACGAAGGCCCAGGCTTGGTGCAGCACGAAAGGAATGGCGATGAAAACCGCCACCACCAGGGTCAGCTTGAACGGAGCCAGGAACGGCGAGGCCACTTCGGTAGCGATCATCTGCGCCCCCTCCGGCAGCAAGCCCATCAGCGGCTGCGCCACGAAGGTGTAGATTTCGTTGGCGAATGGGTAGAGCCCCAGGAAGATCACCAAAACTGCCACCACGGCACGCAGCAGGCGCGAACGCAGTTCGATCAGGTGCTCTATCAAGGGGGCCTGGCCAAGTTCCTGCTTGTCGTCGGAGTCGCTCATCGGGAAGCGGCGTCCTTGTCATCGTCGGGGGGAGAGGGCACGTTGTCCGGGGTCCTGGCGCTGGCCAGTGCATCGTCGAGCCGCTTCGATGCCGGTGGCGTTTCGCTGTCGGGCTCACGCGCCGGCACCTCGGTCCGCTCGTCGTTGCCCTTGCGTGGCGTCGACGAGGTGGGTTCGGCGATGCTCTCCACGTCGCGCTTGGCCTTGTTCAGGCTCTCGTCGAGCTTGGTCTGCTGCTCCTTGAGCTTCTGACGCAGCTCCTCCGCTTCGAGCTGAGAGTTGATCTCGCGCTGCATGCTCGACACGGTGCGCTTGATCTTGCCCACCCATAGCCCCACGGTGCGCGCCGCCTTGGGCAGGCGCTCGGGGCCGAGCACGAGCAGGCCCACGATGCCGAGGATCAGGAGTTCGAGAAAGCCGATATCGAACATGGAGGCTTACTTGCGCTCTTCTCGTTCCTCGACGCTGTCCGCCGCCTTCTTCTCCTCGGCGTGAACGTCATAGGTGTTGGGCTGCTCTTCGTGGCTCACCTTGGCCTGCGTCTTGCCGTCCTTGTCTTTGCCTTCCTCGTTGACGGCCTGCTTGAAGCCTTTGACCGCACCGCCCAGGTCGGAGCCGACGTTACGCAGCTTCTTGGTGCCGAAGATCAGAATGATGATGCCGAGTACGATCAGCAGTTGCCAGATACTGATGCCACCTAACATGGAGGTTACCTCTGAGTCGGGTTTCCGGCGGATCCGGAAGCCAATTTTACTTTGACCTTGCGGCCTTCTCTTCGTGCCCGGAAATTCCGAAGCGTCGGGCCAACTCGTCTAGCACGTCCCGGTGGTCGAGTCCGAGATGCGAAAGCATCACCAGGCTATGAAACCACAGGTCGGCGGTTTCGGCGACCACTGCCTTGCGTTCGGCGTCGCCACCCGCTTCGGCATCCTTGGCTGCCAGCAGGGTTTCCGTGGCTTCCTCGCCGACCTTTTCGAGTATCTTGTTTAGCCCCTTGTCATGCAAGGCGGCCACGTAGGATTCGGTGGGGTCGGCGCTGCGGCGTTGGCTCAGCACGTCGAAGAGTTCATCGAGAATATCATGCATGCAGGCGACTCCCATTGCGATGGATCAAGTTCACTGCCAGGCCAGCAGCACGAGGCCAAGCAGCCCGGCGACAAGCACCGGCCAGGGTTGGCCCGCGGCCCATTCGGTCAGCGGCTGCCAGGCAAGTGCCAGCCCGGCCAGCAGCACCCCCAGGCGCATGCGGCGCCCGCCGCGGCGGCCTTCGCGAAGCTGGTGCTGAATGCCGCCCAGGGCCAGGGCTTGGCGGCGGCGCTGGCGATGCTCGTGTTCGATGCGGCTGAGGGCGTGGTGGGCCACACTCGGCAGCTCGGGGAGCTGGCGTGACAGCTCCGGTGCCTGGCGCTTGAGTGACTCCCACAGGCCCGTCGCCCCGGCGCGCTCGTGCATCCAGCGTTCCAGGTAAGGCTTGGCGGTGCTCCATAGATCGAGGTCGGGATACAGCTGGCGCCCCAACCCCTCGATGTTGAGCAGGGTCTTCTGCAGCAGCACCAGCTGCGGCTGGACCTCCATGTTGAACCGCCGTGCAGTCTGGAACAGCCCCAGCAACACCTGACCGAAGGAGATGTCCTTCAGCGGCTTCTCCAGGATCGGTTCGCATACCGTGCGGATGGCGGCGGCGAACTCGTTGGCCCGGGTATCTTCGCCCACCCAGCCCGACTCGATGTGCAGCGCGGCGACCTCATAGTAGTCCTGACGGAAGAAGGCGAGCAGGTTGCGTGCCAGGTAGTCCTGGTCCTCGCGGGTCAGGCTGCCGACGATGCCGCAGTCGATGGCGATGTACTGGGGGTCGTGAGGGTGCTCGCGGGCGACGAAGATGTTGCCCGGATGCATGTCGGCGTGAAAGAAGTTGTCGCGAAACACCTGGGTGAAGAAGATCTCCACACCGCGCTCGGCCAGGCGCTTGAGGTCGGTGCCCTGGGCCCTCAGCGCGGTGATGTCGGCCACCGGTATGCCGTGAATGCGTTCTTGCACCATGACCCGTCGGCGGGTATGCGACCAGTGCACCGTGGGCACGTGAAGCAGCGGCGAATCCTTGAAGTTGCGCTTGAGCTGCGAAGTGTTCGCCGCTTCCTTGAGTAGGTCTAGCTCGTCGAACAGGGTCGCCTCGTAGTCGCGCACCACTTCCACCGGCCGCAGTCGACGCGCTTCGGGAATCAGGGTCAGCAGACCGGCCACCCGGTACATCAGCGCCATGTCCTGGCGCATGACGCGATCGATGGCTGGGCGGATGATCTTGACCACCACATCTTCACCGCCGTGCAGGCGAGCGGCATGCACCTGAGCAATGGAGGCCGACGCCAGCGATTCGGGCTCGAAATGGGCAAAGGCGACATCCAGCGGCATGCGCAGCTCGGACTCCACCAGCGCCCTGGCTTCATCGCCGGGGAAGGGCGGCACCTGGTCCTGCAGCCGCCTCAGCTCGTTGGCGATCTCCTCGGGTAGCAGGTCGCGGCGTGTTGAGAGCAACTGACCGAACTTGACGAAGATCGGGCCCAGCGACTCCAGTGCCAGACGCAGACGCTCACCACCCGTGCGACGTCCCACCGGCACCAGGCGCAGCGGCGAGAGCAGGAAGGCCAGGCGCAGCCACCAGGGCAGGCGCTGCAGCGGTAGCAGAGTATCGAGGCGGTAGCGGGTGATAACCCACATGATGCGCAGCAGGCGAAGCCCCATCATGGCGCGGCCTCGTGTTCCAACCGACGTCGCAGCCTGGCCAGTCGGGCGTCGAGACGGTCGGTGGCAACCTCCAGCTCGGTGAGATGGTCGCGCAGGGCCTCGAGCTGGTGACGTCCGGGTAGCAGGCGCGCTTCCTCGAACACGTACTCGGCGATATCGGCACGCATCTCCTGCTGGGCGCGCAGGCCCCAGCGGGCCATGCGCCTCAATCCCTCGGCCAGGCTGTGTGCAGGCACGTCACCCAGCCATTGGGCGAGTTCTCCCTCCCAATCGATATCGAGGTCGACAAACAGGTCGCGAACTTCCTCGAGCAGATGTACCCGCCCACGCACCGCCAGGCGCCCACGAAACATCAACCGCTCCATCGATTCGCCGCCCAGTAGCTCCCCCAGTGTCTCGGCATCGAGCTCGACCACGGCATCGGCGCTGCTCTCGTCGGGCGCTTCCTGACGCATCAAGTCGACGCCATAGTGATGGAAACTCAGCAGCAGGGCCAGGGAGGGGCGCTCCAGACGCAGCAGCACCCGGCTACCGGACAGCCGTGCCAGGCGCGCGGGCGCGGCCAGATCGCGGGCGAGCAGGGCATTGAGGGTACGCTCGATGCCGGCCAGCAGCAGGGTCGGAGTCAACGTCATTGCGCCCTCAGAGCTTGATGCCGCGATGCAGGGCGACGATGCCCCCGGTGAGGTTGGTGTACTCGACCCGCTCCAGGCCCGCCGCTTCCATCATGTCCTTGAGCGTTTCCTGGTCGGGGTGCATGCGAATCGACTCGGCCAGGTAGCGATAGCTGTCGGAGTCGCCCGCCACCATCTGGCCCATGAAGGGCAGCAGGCGGAAGGAGTACTCGTCGTAGGCGCGGGTCAGCATGGGGTTGTTCGGCTTGGAGAACTCCAGCACCAGCAGGCGGCCGCCGGGCTTGAGCACGCGAGCCATGGAGCGCAGCGCGGCGTCCTTGTCAGTGACGTTGCGCAGGCCGAAGGCGATGGTGATGCAGTCGAAGCTGTTATCGGGAAACGGCAGGCATTCGGCGTTGGCTTGAACATACTCGACGTTGCCGCCGACGCCGTTGTCGAGCAGCTTGTCGCGGCCGACCCGCAGCATCGATTGGTTGATATCGGCCAGCACTACACGGCCACGAGGACCGACCATGCGTGAGAACTTCAGCGTCAAGTCGCCGGTGCCGCCGGCAATATCGAGTACGCTATGCCCCGGCCGTACCCCGCTGCGCTCGATAGTGAGGCGCTTCCACAGCCGGTGGATACCCAGCGACATGAGGTCGTTCATGACGTCGTAGCGCGCCGCCACGGAGTGGAAGACATCGGCCACGCGCGAGGCCTTTTCCTCTACAGGCACTTCCTGGTAGCCGAAGTGGGTGGTGCGCTGGTCCCCAGGGGTGGAGTGAGGGCTCATGCGAAAAAGGCTCCCGAATCGCTGCGGAAAGGTGAGGAACGGACCTCAATTTGCGCCCTATTGTAGCCTCCCCCCGGCTTCCTTGTCTTTGACCCCGCTACAGTTGCTTGATCTCGATGCCCAGCGGCTCGCGGCTGGCGCCGGCTTTCTCCAGGCGCTCGAGATAATCCGCCCAGTAGGTCTCGCGGTTCTGGATCAGCTCGAATAGGTAGTCCCAGCTGTACAGGCCGCTGTCGTGGCCGTCGTCGAAGGCGAGCTTGATGGCATAGCGACCCACCGGCTCGACGTTCTTGAGACCGACGTCCTTCTTGCCCACCTGCAGCACGGCCTGGCTGGGGTGATGGCCGCGCACCTCGGCGGAGGGGGAGTAGACGCGCAGGTATTCCACCGGCAGCCGATGGCTCTCGTCGTCGTAGGTGAGCTCCAGCTCGCGGGCCTTCTTGTGATAATGGATCTTGGTGGGAATGGGGGCGGTCATGGGCATCTCCAGTGAGACGTAAGACAGAAGAGCGGCACTGCGAAACAAGAAGAGGGAGAGCATGGCACTGCTTCCCTCTTCATTTCTTCCCTCTTTCCTCTTCGCGCGGTGTAGCCGCGCTTTAAAGAATATACCGCGACAGATCTTCGTCCATGGCCAGCTCGCCGAGCTGGGAGTCGACGTAGGCGGCATCGACGGAAAGGGGACTCCCGAAATCGGCGCCCTTGAACGAGGCGTCTTCCAGGAGTCGCTCCATCACCGTATGCAGGCGCCGTGCGCCGATGTTCTCGGTGCCTTCGTTGACCTTCCAGGCGATCTCGGCGATGCGCTCGATGCCGTCCTCGGTAAACTCGATCTCAAGCCCCTCGGTGGCCAGCAGCGCCTTGTACTGCTTGGTCAGGGCGGCGGAAGGCTCGGTGAGGATGCGCTTGAAGTCCTCCGGCGTCAGCGCCTCGAGCTCGACCCGGATCGGCAGGCGGCCCTGCAGCTCGGGAATCAGGTCGGAGGGGCGCGACAGATGGAAGGCGCCCGAGGCGATGAACAGGATGTGGTCGGTCTTGACCATGCCGTACTTGGTGGACACAGTCGAGCCCTCGATCAGTGGCAGCAGGTCGCGCTGCACACCCTCGCGGGAGACTTCGCCGCCGCTGGATTGGCCGCTGCCCTTGGCCACCTTGTCGATCTCGTCGAGGAAGACGATGCCGTTCTGCTCCACGGCATCGATGGCGCGATGCTTGATCTCCTCCTCGTTGACCAGCTTGGCGGCTTCCTCGTCGCGCAGCAGGGCGAAGGCGTCCTTGACCTTGACTCGTCGGGTCTCGGTCTTCTGCCGGCCCATGTTGGAGAACAGGCTCTGCAACTGGTTGGTCATCTCCTCCATGCCCGGCGGGGTCATGATATCGATGCCCGGCCCCTGCGGGGTGATCTCGATGTCGATCTCCTTGTCGTCGAGGTCGCCCTCGCGAAGCTTCTTGCGGAAGACCTGGCGCGTCGAGCTGTCGCTGCGCGGGCTGTCCTCCTGGCCGCGCGGCGGTGGCAGCAGGGCGTCGAGGATGCGATCCTCGGCGGCGTCCTCGGCGCGGTTGCGTACCTCGTCCTTGGCCTGCTCGCGCACCAGCTTGATGGCGGCCTCGGTGAGGTCGCGGATGATCGACTCCACGTCGCGGCCGACGTAGCCCACCTCGGTGAACTTGGTCGCTTCGACCTTGATGAAGGGCGCGCGGGCGAGCTTGGCCAGGCGCCGGGCGATCTCGGTCTTGCCCACCCCGGTGGGGCCGATCATCAGGATGTTCTTGGGGGTGACTTCAGGGCGCAGGTCGTCGTCGAGCTGCATGCGCCGCCAGCGGTTGCGCAGGGCAATGGCGACGGCGCGCTTGGCGTCCTGCTGACCGACGATGTACTGATCCAGAGCGTGGACGATCTCGCGGGGGGTCATCTGGGACATGGTGGCAGCCCTTAGAGCGTTTCGAGAGTGACGTGGTGGTTGGTGAACACGCAGATGTCGGCGGCGATATCCAAGGACTTCTCGGTGATTTCCGTGGCCGAGAGCTCGGTGTTCTCGAGCATGGCGCGCGCTGCGGCGAGGGCGAAATTGCCTCCCGAACCGATGGCGATGATGCCACGCTCCGGTTCCACCACGTCGCCGTTGCCGGTAATGATCAGTGAGGCGTTCTTGTCGGCCACCGCCAGCAGTGCCTCGAGCCGGCGCAGGGCGCGGTCGGTGCGCCAGTCCTTGGCCAGCTCCACCGCCGCCTTGACCAGGTTGCCCTGGTACTTTTCCAACTGCGCCTCGAAACGCTCGAACAGCGTGAAGGCGTCGGCGGTGCCGCCGGCGAAACCGGCCAGCACCTGGCCGCGATAAAGGCGGCGCACCTTGCTGGCATTGCCCTTCATCACGGTATTGCCCAGCGATACCTGGCCGTCGCCGGCCAGGGCAACCTGGTCACCGCGGCGCACGGAAACGATCGTGGTCATGGAGAGAACTCCGTAACGGGGAGCCTTGGCTCCCGGTGACTTTCGGCGCCCCGCTGCGCCGGGGGCCGTGAATGAGCGTTCAGGTTAGGTGTGGGCAGTGGCCATCGAATTCAAGCGCCGATGAGCAGGGCCGGCGAATCGCAAGGCGATTCCTCGCTGGCGTCGCTCGTTCCTCAGTTGGTGGCGCGGTGTCGCAGCGGCGTGATTCCCTGGGTCGTCATCAGGTCCTCGGCGCGGTTGAGTTCGCGGGTGTCGTCGTAGGGGCCCACCATCACCCGATGCCAGGTCTGGCCATCGGCAGACTGAACCTGACTGACCTGGGCCACCAGGCTCAGGTTGCGCAGGCGCTGGCGCAACTGCTCGGCATCGTCCGACTGGCGAAACGAGGCCGCCTGCAGCATGTAGCGCGTGCCTGCCGGCGCTTCCGCTTCATTGGTCGGTGTGGCATTCACTTCGTCGCGCAGGTTGGCAGCGATCACCTGGGCGATGGGATCGTCGGCCGGTGCCGGCTCGGCGGCGGCGTCGGTGTCGATGGGTGGAGGCACCTCGACCGTTGGTTCCGGCGGTGAGGCGGTCGAGGCGACCTCCTTCGGTGCCACGACCTCCTCGGGAAGCAGGGTATAGAACTCGAAGGTGGGCATGGGCGGTTCGCGCGGCTCGATGGTGGGCGCGGGTTCGCTCACCTCGGAAGGCGTGCGCGGGATCAGCTTGGCCAGCGGCGAGTCGCTACCCGGCTGCCACGGAGCGGTGCCGTGCTGGTGCTGAGCCAGCAGGAAACCCGCAATGAGGCCGCCCAGCCCCCACACCCAGCCGGGCAGGCGGAAGCCCTGGCGCTGGGTGGAGGCGCGCTTGCGGCTGGTAGTGGCGCCACGTTTCTTGGGTGTGCGTTGGGCGGCCATGGCTTACATTTCCTCCGGGGCGCCGACGCCCAGCAGGTCGAGGCCGTTGCGCAGCACCTGGCGTGTGGCCAGGCCCAGGGCCAGACGGGCGTTGCGCAGCTCGTCGTCGTCGACCATGACTTTCACCGCGTTGTAGCAGGAGTGGAACTCCGCAGCGAGATCCAGCAGGTACTGGGCTACCTGCTGCGGCTCGCGGCAGTCAGCGGCATGCGCGACCACCTCGGGGAAGCGCGCCAGTCGGTTCATTACCGCCTTCTCCTGGTCCTCCTCGAGCTTCGCCAGGCTGACCATCGCCAAGTCGTGATCGAAGCCGAGCTCCTGGGCCTTCGCCTTGCGCAGCATGCTGCACACACGGGCGTGAGCGTACTGCACGTAGTAGACCGGGTTGTCGTTGGACTGCGCGCGGGCCAGGTCGATGTCGAAGGTGAGCTGCGAGTCGGCGCGGCGAGCGGCGAGGAAGAAACGCGTGGCGTCGCGACCGACCTCGTCGATCAGGTCGCGTACGGTGACGTAGCTGCCGGCGCGCTTGGAGAGTTTCACCTCGACCCCCGAGCGGGTCACCATCACCATCTGGTGCAGTACGTAGTCGGGCCAGCCCTGGGGAATGCCGATCTCCAGCGCCTGCAGGCCGGCACGTACCCGCATTACCGTGGAGTGGTGATCGGCGCCCTGCTCGTTGATCACCGTGGCGAAGCCACGCTGCCACTTGTTCAGATGATAGGCCACGTCGGGCAGGAAGTAGGTGTAGCTGCCGTCGGACTTGCGCATCACCCGGTCCTTGTCATCGCCGAAGTCGGTGGTGCGCAGCCACAGAGCACCGTCCTGCTCGTAGGTGTGGCCCTTCTCGATCAGCCGCTCGACCGTCTCCTCGACCTTGCCCTCGCGGTAGAGCGAGGATTCCAGGAAATAGACGTCGAAGGAGACGCCGAAGGCCTTGAGGTCGAGATCCTGTTCGCGGCGCAGCCAGGCCACGGCGAAGTCGCGGATGGCGTCGAGGTCATCGGGATCGCTCTTGGCGGTAACGTGGCGATCGTCGGCATGCACCGTCTCGCCGGCCAGATAGTCGTTGGCCACTTCGCTGATGTAGTCGCCGCGATAGCCGTCGGCGGGCCAGGCCTCGTCCTCGGGGGTGAGGCCCTTGACGCGGGCCTGAACGGACAGCGCCAAGTTGACGATCTGGGCACCGGCGTCGTTGTAGTAGAACTCGCGGGTCACGTCGTGACCGGTCGCCTCGAGCAACCGCGAGATGCAGTCGCCGATGGCCGCGCCGCGGCCATGGCCCACGTGCAACGGCCCGGTGGGGTTGGCGGAGACGAACTCCACCTGGACCTTCCGGCCACGCCCGGTCAGGCTGCGACCGAAGGCGTCGCCGGCGTCGAGTACCTGGCACACGACCTGTGCGGCGGCGTCGGCGGCGGCGAAGAAGTTGACGAACCCGGGGCCGGCGATCTCTACCTTGACCACGGCATCGCTCGCCGGCAGGGCGGCCACCAGTGCTTCGGCCAGCTCGCGCGGCTTCTTGCCGGCCGGCTTGGCCAGCATCAGCGCAAGGTTGGTGGCGTAATCGCCATGGGCCTTGTCCTTGGTCGGGTCGACCTTGATGGTCGGTGCGGTGTCGGCGGGCAGCGTGCCCTGCTGCTTGAGCGTGTCGAGGGCGTTCTCGAGCAGGGAGATGATCGTCTCTTTCATGAAGCGGTTATGTCCTGTAGCGGCGGGCGCACGAGGTGATGACGAAGCCTGAGGCACTCGCGAACGAAAAGGCGCGGCCACGAAAATTGGGCTGGTCGGCCATTATCGGCAATTGTGCCCCCGCTTTAAAGGCCGCGTTCAGCTCAGTGTCTGCGGGTCGACGTCCAGCGACCAGCGCACCCGGCGCGCCTCGGGCGATGCCTCGAGCCAGGCGGTCAGTTGAGCGCAGGCCGCGTGCAACTGGCTGCGCCGGCCGGCGCTCAGCATCAACTGGACATGGTAGCGGTTCTGGCGCCGCTCCATGGGTGCAGGCACCGGGCCCAGGCAGCTCACGTCGGGGGCGTGCTCGCCGGTCCACGGTCGCAGCATGGCCGCCGCCTCGCGGCCAAGCGTCATGGCGGCCTCCTCGCGAGGGCTCTCCAGGCGCAGCAGTGCCAGAAAGCGGAAGGGCGGCAGGGCGGCGGCGCGGCGTTCGGCGAGCAGCTGCTCGGCCAGCGCATCGTAGCCGCGCTCGGCGAGCAGCCGCAGGTGCGGGTCGTCGGTGTGCAGGGTCTGAACCAGCACGCGACCGGGGTGCGCGGCGCGGCCGGCGCGGCCGGCTACCTGGATCAGCAGCTGGGCGCTATGCTCCAGGGCGCGGAAGTCGCTGGCATAGAGCCCGGCGTCGGCATTGACCACCACTACAAAGGGTGACATGGGGCAAGTGATGCCCCTTGGCCAGCATCTGGGTGCCCACCAGCAGGCAGGGCTCGCCGCGCCTGACCTCAGCGAGCGTCTGCTCGAAGGCGTCGCGGCGGCGAGTGCTGTCGCGGTCAATGCGGTGAACCGGCACCTTGGGGAATAGTGCCGCCAGGGTCTCTTCGGTGCGTTCGGTGCCGCTGCCCAACGGGCGCAGGTCGGCACTGCCGCAGCCGGGGCAGGCGTCCGGCACCGGGCGGTGCTTGTCGCAATGGTGGCAAGCCAGCATCGGCGGCTGGCGGTGCAGGGTCATGTGCGCGTCGCAGTGGTCGCAATCGGCCATCCAGCCGCAGGTGTGGCAGGCCAGGGTAGGCGCGAAGCCGCGGCGGTTGATGAACACCAGAACCTGATGGCCGGCTTCGAGCGACTCGCGAATCGCTTCGATCGCCGGCGGAATCAGGCCGCCCTGGCGTGGGCGGCCGCGCAAGTCGATCAGCTCCAGCCGAGCCGGGGCGTGTCGGCTGGCGCGCCGGGTCAGGTGCAGGTGGCGATAATTGCCGCGCTCGGCATGGTAGAGGCTTTCCAGCGACGGCGTGGCGCTGCCCAGCAGCAGCGGGATGGCATGATGCTTGGCACGCGCCACGGCCAGGTCGCGGGCATGGTAGCGCAGCCCCTCCTGCTGCTTGAACGAGCCGTCGTGCTCCTCGTCGACGATGATCGCACCAGGCCGTGCCAGCGGCGTGAAGATCGCCGAGCGGGTACCGATGACGATCGGCGCACGACCGCTGGACACTGCTTCCCAGGCATCCAGGCGCTCGTTGTCGGTTAGCCCCGAGTGCAGTGCCACCACCGGCACCCGGAAGCGTTTGCGAAAGCGTGCCAGGGTCTGTGGCGTCAGGCCGATCTCCGGTACCAGCAGCAGGGCCTGGCGGCCACGGGCGACAACCGCCTCGATCAGTTGCAGGTAGACCTCGGTCTTGCCGCTGCCGGTCACGCCGTGCAGCAGGCAAGGGTGAAAACCGTCGAGGCGCTCGTGCAGAGCCGCCAGCGCCGTGACCTGTTCGCGGTTGAGTGGCAGTGCCGGCTCGGCCAGCAGTTGCTCGGTGGCAGGTTCGGCGGCGCTCAGGGGAATCTCCTGCCGGGCAATGAATTCCTTTTCCACCAGCGCCAGCAGTTGCTCGCGCGAAAAGCCCTGGGCCACTACCGCCTGGGTGGGTAGTCCATGGGCATGCTGCCGCAGCATGCCCAGCAACTCGGCCTGGCGCGGCGCACGCCGCAGGCGCGGGTCGTCATCGCAGGGGGGCGCCAAGGCCTGCCAATGTTCACGCATGCGTCCGGCCAGGGGGCGGCCCTGGCGCAGCAGCACGGGCAGGGCCTGATGCAGGGTATCGCCGAGCGAATGCTGGTAGTAGCGTGCAGTGAAACGGCACAGCCACAGCCAGTCCTCGGGCAGCGGCTCGGCGTCCAGCCAAGCCTCCACCGGCTTCAGCCGGTCCAAGGGGAAATCGCTTCGATCGCCGCACTCCATGACTATGCCGACCATCTGCCGACGACCGAACGGCACGCGCACGCGTAGGCCGGGCTGCCAGCCTCCGGGCGGCGCTTCACGGCTCGGGCGGTAGTCGAACAGGCGTCTCAGGGGGGTGGGAATCGCCACGCGCAATACGCGAGGCGGCAACGAAGAGATGGTGTCTGGCAATTTGCCTCCGGCGTCGACTCTGCTAGAATATCCGGCCGTCGTGGCACCTGGCTCGTGAATCAGGCCTGGCGGCTACCGGTTGGTTGAACGACTTAACGTTGGACGAGTAGCGACGACAGACAACCCTGTATGCGGTGCCTGGCAATGGATCAGGTGGCGGCATACCGCTCCATGAGGCTCAAGATGAAACAAGGTATTCACCCGGATTACAAGATGGTCACCGCGACTTGCTCCTGCGGCGCGACCTTCGAGGTTGGCACCACTGCCGGCCATGACCTGTCACTGGATGTCTGTTCCCAGTGCCACCCCTTCTACACCGGCAAGCAGAAGCAGGCGACCACTGGTGGTCGCGTCGAACGCTTCAACAAGCGCTTCGGTGCCGCCGTCAAGCGTGGCTGATTCGCCCTCGCAGCGACACGGTATCGCCCCGGAAACCCGCCTTCACGGCGGGTTTTCTTTTGTGCGCCAGGCATGGCGCGCAGCGCCTGACTGGCGCTGTTCCCGAGAGTGGTGTCTCGGGATGACTTGGGGGTGAAAGTCCCCCTGCACGCCCGGCAAGGGGAAGTGCTAGCCGACGGCAAGGGTGTCTCCCGCGAGGGGGAATCTGAAGGAAGCCTGAGGCAAAACGCTGGCCTGACGAACAGGAAGCGGATACAAGGCGGCATGGCGGGGTGAGGTGTCAAGAGTCACTAAAGCCCAATACTTGCACGGAACGCCATGGCGTAAATCCGACAGGCATAAGCGGGAAGGTCGCGCGTCTTACCCTGGGAGGTCTGGTGGTCTGCCACGGTGCTACCGGCGTCGAGAGGCGACGGGATGGGCTATCAGACGTCAGCAGAGGCCATAGTAAGTGCCGATTCACCACGGCACCAGGGGCCGAACATGAGGAACCGCGAGTAGGCGATGACGTCTCGAGGATCGATCATGAAGACCGAAGCTGGCGCTGATACCGCCACCCACCCAGAGGGGCAGGGGCGGAACCCCGAGCCCCGGCCGGTGGGCGTCGAGACGGTTCCGGCGTCGTCATCGTGGACGAAAGCGGAGCCCGACCCGCTCATGGAGGCCGCGCTAGAGAAGGCCAACATGGCGCGGGCTTACCGTAAGGTGGTCGCCAACAAAGGCGCACCGGGTGCCGACGGCATGACGGTGCACCAACTGGCAGATCACTTGAAACAGCACTGGCCAACGCTGCGTGAGCGGCTGCTGACCGGTGAGTACCACCCCAGCCCGATCCGAGCCGTCGAGATCCCCAAGCCCAAGGGCGGGACGCGACAGCTCGGCATCCCCACGGTCACCGACCGGCTGATCCAGCAGGCGCTGCTGCAGGTGCTGACGCCGCTCTTCGATCCGGGTTTTTCCGAATCGAGCTACGGTTACCGCCCGAAGCGCAGCGCCCAGCAGGCCGTCTCGGCCATGAAGACCCATGTCACTGCCGGCCACCGCTGGGTGGTCGTCCTCGACCTGGAAGCCTTCTTCGACCGAGTGAACCACGATCTGCTGATGGCGCGGGTCGCGCGCCGCGTTCGCGACAAGCGGGTGCTGCGCCTGATCCGCCGCTACCTGGAAGCCGGGATGTTCCAGCACGGCCTGACCACGCCGCGCCGGCAGGGTACGCCCCAAGGCGGACCGCTGAGTCCGCTGCTGGCCAATATCCTGCTGGATGACGTGGACAAGGAACTGGAGTGCCGCGGCCACCGCTTCTGCCGCTACGCCGACGACGTGCAGGTATACGTCAGGAGTCGGCGGGCAGGCGAGCGCGTCATGGCCAGCCTGAGTGACTATCTCGATAACTCACTCCGGCTCACGGTCAATCGCGACAAGAGCACGGTGGACCGGCCGTGGCACCGTGGCTATCTGGGCTACGCGTTGACCCGGCACAAGCGGCCGAAGCTGACGTTGGCCAAGGCCAGCCTGCAGCGTCTGATGCAGCGTGTCCGGGATATCCTCAAGCGCGGCAAGGGGCGCAACATCCGACGAGTGATCGAAGAACGGATCCCGGTCCTGCGGGGCTGGGCCAGCTACTTCAGCTTCGTCGATGTGAAGCGCCCGCTGGAAGCGTTGGACCAATGGATACGGCGCCGATTGCGCTGCGTGATCTGGCGGCAATGGAAGCGATCCGGCACCCGGCGCCGGAAACTCCTTGCGCTGGGCCTGGACGACACGCGAGCCTGGAAGTCAGCGGGTAACGGTCGAGGCCCCTGGTGGAATGCAGGCGCCTCGCACATGAATCAGGCCCTGCCAACGCCCGGTGGTGTGGGAGGGCGCCGGGGGCAACCCCGGCCCCTACCCGATTGTTCCTGGTTCGTTTCTTCAGTCAGGGTACGAGGCAAGGATAAGGAAAGGGTTATGGCTGCGATGAATGATATAAGTTGCAGCAAATAGCATCGAATGGTCATGAAAGCACTTAGAAAATGCACGAACGGGCGTTTTGTTGAGCTGTGGAATCTTTTTCTATATTGTAGGTGGCCCCTCCCAAAGATGAATACCGGATTCTCAGCATGACAGACGCCAAGAAGCAGGCAGCGCTGGATTATCACGCCAAGCCGATTCCCGGAAAGCTCTCCGTGGAGCTGACCAAGCCCACCGCTACCGCCCGTGATCTCTCCCTTGCCTATAGTCCTGGTGTCGCCGAGCCTGTTCGCGAGATCGCCCGTGACCCCGAGAATGCCTATCGCTATACCGGTAAGGGCAATCTGGTGGCAGTGATCTCCGACGGCAGTGCCATCCTGGGTTTGGGCAACCTGGGGCCGCTGGCCAGCAAGCCGGTCATGGAGGGCAAGGGGGTGCTGTTCAAGTGCTTCGCGGGGATCAACTCGGTGGACGTCGAAGTCAACGCCGAGAGCCCGCAGGCCTTCATCGATACCGTAGCGCGCATTGCCGATACCTGGGGAGGTATCAATCTCGAGGACATCAAGGCACCCGAGTGCTTCGAGATCGAGCAGGCGCTCATCGAGCAGTGCAGCATTCCCGTATTTCACGACGATCAGCACGGCACCGCCATCGTCACCGCGGCCGGCATGCTCAATGCGCTGGAGATCGCCGGCAAACGTCTGGAAGAGGCCAGGATCGTCTGCCTTGGCGCCGGGGCTGCTGCCATCGCCTGCATGAAATTGCTGGTGGCTTGCGGCGCTCGCTCGGAGAACCTGGTGATGCTCGACCGGCGCGGCGTGATTCATGCCGGTCGCGAGGGACTCAACCCCCACAAGGCGGTATTCGCGGTGGATACCGATAAGCGCACGCTGGACGATGCCATCGATGGCGCTGACGTCTTCATCGGGTTGTCCGGTCCCAACCTGATGACCGCCGAGCACATGCGCAAGATGGCGCCGAATCCCATCGTCTTCGCCTGCACCAACCCCGATCCCGAGATCCAGCCCGACGTGGCGCGCGAGGCGCGGCCCGACGTGATAATGGCCACCGGTCGTTCCGACTATCCCAACCAGGTCAACAACGTGCTGGGTTTCCCTTTCATCTTCCGTGGTGCACTGGACGTGCGCGCCACGCGAATCAACGAAGAGATGAAAGTCGCTGCCGTACACGCGCTGAAGGATCTGGCCCGCGAGCCGGTGCCCCAGGTTGTGCTCGATGCCTACGAACGCGATCACATGGAGTTCGGCCCCGAGTACATCATCCCCACGCCGGTCGACGTACGCCTGCTGGAGCGCATTCCGGCAGCGGTAGCCCAGGCCGCGGTGGACTCCGGCGTGGCGCGTCGTCCCTATCCGGCCCACTACCCGCTGAAAACGGTGGACGACGTCTACGGTAGCTGATCGTCCGACTCGGCATTGCCACGAACGACTGCGCCGGCCTTAGGGCCGGCGCAGTCGTTCGTGGCTTCGTTGCGTTTCGTCGCAGGCTACCAGGTATAAAGAAGAGTCGCGTTGGTGGTCTGGTCGGTATTCGCGTCCGCCGTCGCCGGTGGGTCGGAGTCGTGCTTGATCTCGTGCGAGAGTCGCAGCGACAGGCGAGAGTTGAGCCGGGCGGTGAGTGATGATACCGACCTCGTCGTAGTGTTCTCGTCGGTCGCTTCCACCGACATTTCCTGGCGCACATGGGAATACTCGGAAAACGTCCACTGGTAGTCGAGTGCGCTGTAGATGACCCCCAGATTATTGTTCTCGGCGCCGTCGATCCGATCATGGCGATATCCCGGGCCGGCCTCGAGCGATAGCCGATGGGGATCGCGGTCGATCACTTGTCGTCCGTAGCCGCCGATGGTGGTGAATTGCTGGTCGTAGCCGCTGAAGCGATCCTTCTCCCAGCGGGCGAAGCCGAAGAGGTAGTGGGGGCCGTCGAAGTCATAGCGCTCGCGTCCGGAAATCAGGTACTGCTCGGCGCTGGTGTCCTCGTTGCGGGAAACATTGCGCACCTCGCCGCGCAGGGTATGCGTCCAGGAGCGGCTGGTCAGCCAGGTCAGTCGGCTCTTGCCGATCAATGTCTGGCTGTCGGTGTTGCCTCTGAGTTGGGTGTAACCGAACTCGGCTTCGCCGCTGAAGGTGGGGCTGTCTTCCTCGGGTTGCGGGGGGGCATAGAAGATGCTGGCGGCAAGGGCGGTGCCCGGCAATAGCGCCAGGCCAATGACGCTCCATGGCATCAATCGTGACATAGCAACGAACCTGTCCTGTTGTCCCGATAGCGGGCCGCCTCGTGAAGCGGCTGTATGGCGTTGGCAAGACGGGGAGCCGCGTCCTTGCTGCCCCCCAGGTTACATTCGTATCAGAAGATCGCTTCGTAGCTGCCTGTGCCCTGCGAGCCGCTACGCTGCTCTATCTCCTGCTCGATGCGATGCGGTTCCATGTCCGGCAGATGGTCGGGGTGGAAGATCTCGGAGATCCCGCCCGACTGCCCTTCGCTCAGGCGCCGTCCGGTCTGTTCGTCGACGCGCGCCGTGACCAGTTGCTCGGGCGGCTCCGGCATGGCCTCGGGCCTGCCTTCCAGCGCATTGCCCATGAAGTCGATCCAGATCGGCAGGGCGGCGTTGCCGCCATATTCAGCGATCGATTCATTGTCATCCTTGCCGACCCACACGGTGGTCACCAGCTCATCATTGTAGCCGGCAAACCAGCCGTCGCGCTGATCGTTGGTCGTGCCGGTCTTGCCTACCACGTCGCTGCGGTTGAGCGACAGGGCAGCACGTCCGGTTCCGCTTTCGATCACGTCGCGCAGCATGTCGCGCAGAATATAGACCGCGGTTGGGTCTGCCACGCGGGGTGCCACGTCGTAGCGCTTGCCGTCGACCTCGACCTCGGTCTGGCCTTCGCGGCAGTCACGACAAGCGATGGCCGGGCGAGCCTCGCTGATGACTTGATCGTCGCTGCCACGGGTGACGCGCTCGATGAACCAGGGGGAGACCTGAAAGCCGCCGTTGGCCAGCACGGCATAGGCATTGGTCATTTCCAGCGGAGTCAGGCTGGCGCTGCCCAGCGCCAGCGACAAGCCATGCGGCAGCCGGCTGGGGCTGAAGCCGAACCCTTCCAGGTACTCGATGGTGTTGTCGAGCCCCAGGGTCTGCAGGACGCGAATCGTGACCAGGTTGCGCGAGCGCGCGAGTGCCACGCGCAGGCGGGTCGGGCCGAGGAAGTCGCCGCTGGAGTTTACCGGACGCCACAGACTGCTGCCGTCGTGCATGACCACCGGGGCGTCGTTGACCACGGTAGAAGCGGTCATCAACCCGGTATCCAGTGCCGCCAGGAAGACGAAGGGCTTGAAGATCGAGCCCGACTGCCGCTGCGCCTGCACTGCGCGATTGAACTTGCTGGCATTGAAACTGAAGCCGCCCTGTAGGGCGAGGATGGCGCCGGTTCGAGGGGCCATCACGACGATCGAGCCCTCGGCGCCAGGGCGTTGCGAGAGCCGCCAGCTGCCGTCCTCTCGCTTGAGGATGCGTACTAGGTCGCCGGTGGTGGCGATCGCGGCGGCAGAGGAGGGTTCGGATCCGCGAGCCCGCGGGCTGCGGTATTCGCGGGCCCAGCTCAGGCCGTCCCAGTCGAGGGTGGCTAGCTCGCCGTCGCGCGTCAGCACGCGCATTTCTCGGTCCTCGCTCTGCACCACGATGGCGGGCTGCAGCGGGCCGTAGCCCGGCGTACGTTCCAGTACTCGCAACCAGTTGCTGACGTCGCCGTCGATACCCTCGACTCTCGTCTGGCTGCGCTCAGCCGCCTGTCGGGCGGTTTCCATGATCTCGGGAGACTCGTCGAGTTCCTCCTCCAGCCCGCGTCGTTCAGTACGCTCCTGCGCTTCGGCGAGACTGGCGGGAATGTCGCGCTCCTCCGGTCCGCGCCAGCCGTGACGAGTGTCGTAGTCGATCAGACCGCGAGCCAGGGCCTGCTGGGCGAAGGGCTGCAGGTCGCTGTCCAGGGTGGTGTGGATACGGTAACCGCCGGTATAGGCATCCTCGCCGAAGCGCTCGATGGCATATTGGCGTGCCATTTCCGCCACGTAGTCAGCATCGACTTCGACCTGGGCCACGTAGCGGCGGGCGGTGGTCGGCTCCTGGACGGCTTCCTCGTAGGTTTCCTGGTCGATGTGACCGAGCTCGCGCATGCGGTAGAGGATCCAGTTGCGGCGAATCAACGAGCGTTCGGGGTTGGCCAGCGGATTGAACGAAGACGGTGCCTTGGGCAGGCCGGCGATCATTGCCTTCTGCGCCAGGGTGAGTTCGTCGAGCGGCTTGTTGTAGTAGACCTCGGCAGCGGCGGCGATACCGTAGGCGCGATGGCCGAGAAAGATCTTGTTGACGTAGAGCTCGAGGATTTCTTCCTTGGACAGGATCTTCTCCATCTGCAGCGCCAGGAGAATCTCGCGAATCTTGCGGGTGAAGGTTCGATCGAGCGTCAGCAGGTAGTTGCGCGCCACCTGCATGGTGATGGTGGAGCCGCCCGACTGTATGTCGCCGCTGGCGGCGAGTTCCAGGGCGGCACGCGCCAGGCCCTTGGGGTCGACGCCGCGATGGTCGAAGTAGGAGGCGTCTTCGGCGGCCAGCAGGGCCTGGATGAAATCTTCGGGAATCTCGTCGAAGGAGACCGCCATGCGCCGTTCCTCACCGTACTCGCCGATCAGCTTGCCGTCGCGGGTGAAGATGCGCAGTGGCGTATGCAGCTCGAAATCCTGCAGCTGGCGGACGTCGGGCAGGCCCGGAGAGAAATAAAGTGCCGCGCCGGCCACGCTGAGCAGGGCCGCGGCGGACAGCGATACCAGCAGCCAGAAGGCCGAGAGAACCAGGGTTTTGATCCACTTCATGAAAAGGCGTTATCCGTGGTGAGAGCAGGAAGGGGATGGCGATGAAAGAGAGCCTTCACTGGCGTGGTGGCCATTATAGAGAACCTGAGCCGCTCGCCACCAGCGTTGAGGCAGCACCCCGACCAACTTTGTGTGCAGTGGCGAAATATCATGTAACCTCATCCCTAGTCATGCGAGTATGATCTTCCTCAGCCTCCATGCTCAGGCACGCAAGGCATACAAGAGCAAGATTATAACTAGCGTTTAACGCGACGGCTTACGCAAGGGCAACGATTGATGCGACTCGGACCCTCCGGAAAGGGGTTGATCGGTGTCGATATTACCTCGGCAACGGTCAAGCTGATCGAGCTCAAGCGGGTGGGCTCCCATTACCAGATCGAAAGCTATGCCGTCAGGCCATTGCGCGAAGGTGCCGTGGTCGAACGTCGCATTCGCGACATGGGCGAGGTGGCCGATGCGCTGCGGCGTGCGGTCGAGAGCGCCAGGCCGTCCTCCCGGCTCGCTGCGGCCGCAGTGCCGGCCAGCGCCGCCATCACCAAGACCCTGACGTTCCCCGCTTCGCTCAACGATGACGAGATCGAAGCGCGTATTCAACTCGAATCAGACAAGCACATACCGTTTCCGTTCAGCGAAGTCGCCTTCGACTTCCAGCGCCTGGGGCTCAATGCCCGCTATGGCGACCAGCAGGACGTTCTGCTGGTCGCCTGTCGCCAGCAGGACGTCAACCAGCTCACCGATGCCCTGCATCAGTCCGGCCTGGTGCCGGCGGCGGTGGATGTCGAGACCTTCGCCATGGAGCGTGCCTTCGGTGAGTTGCGCCAACAGCTGCCGCCGGCCGCCGGCGACGATGACTGCGTGGCACTGGTCGACATCGGGGCTACCATGAATGCCTTCCACGTACTGCGCGGCGGGCGCATCGTCTATAGCCGAGACACCGTATTCGGCGGACGCCAGCTCACCGAGGAGATCAGGTCGCGTTATGGGTTGACGCTGGAGGAGGCCGGCTTGGCCAAGAAGCGTGGCGGCCTGCCGGAGGATTACCGGACCAGCGTGCTCGAGCCTTTTATCGATACCTTGGTCCAGCAGGTGGGGCGCTCGCTACAGCTCTATTACACGGCGGGGCGCAAGCACGAGGTACGTCGCATGGTGCTGGCCGGTGGGTCGAGCGTCATTCCCGGCCTTGCCGAACGACTCGCTCGCGAGAGCGCGATGCAGGTAGTCATCGCCAACCCCTTCCTGCGCATGAGGATCAACTCCCGCATCGATGTTCAGACCCTGGCCAGCGATGCGCCGGCCATGGTGACCGCATGCGGCCTTGCCATGAGGTCGCCGACATGAGCATCGAAATCAATCTGCTGGCCTGGCGCGAGCAACAGCGAGCGCGGCGCAGCCGCCATTTCTATCTGGCCCTGGTGGTCATGGCACTGCTCGGCGCAGCGGGTGGCCTGGGGCTGACCTACTTCTACGACGCCGAGATGGATGCCCAGCGTAAGCGCAATGCACACATTCTCGAACGCATGCAGCAACTCGAAGGCGATATTCGCTCGATCGACGAGTACGAGGCCATCCGCGAGCGCATGATCGGCCAGGTTCAGGTCTTCAGTGCCCTGCAGCAGGGACGCTCGCAGACGGTGCGCATCTTCCGTGACCTCACCTTGAGCCTGGTCGATGGCGTGCACTACACCCAGATGAGCCGCCAGGGCGACCAGTTGCGCCTGACCGGGCGCGCCGATAGCAACCACCGTGTCTCGGAGCAGATGCGGGCCCTGGATAGCGCACCCGCCTTTTCCGAGCCGGTACTGTCGGAGGTCGAGTCGGATGGCGGTGAGCGGCGGCGCTTCAGTCTTAGCGTGACGCAGCTCACGGAAGGTGCGCCGGGCATGCAGGAAGAAAAGGGAGGCGAAGAATGAACCTGCGGGCCGAGATGCGTCGCCTCCGCGAGCTCGACTGGCGCGGGCTTGACCTGAAGGAGTCGGGCTCCTGGCCGCTGCTGCTGCAATGGCTCTGTTGCCTGCTGGTGCTGGGCCTGACCTTTGCCGGTACGCACTGGTACCTGGCCGGCCCCAAGGCGGACGAACTGCAACGCGCCGAAGCGGAAGAAGAGCGGCTGCTGCTCGACTATCGCAATCGTGCTGCTCAGGCTGCGCGACTGCCCGACATGCTCGAGCAGATGGCAAAGCTCGAGTCGCGCATGGACGAGCTCATGGCAATGCTGCCTTCGGGGGCGGAGATTCCTTCGCTGATCGACAGTATCAGCGAGAGTGCCCTCGACCACCGCCTGACCATCGACTTCATTCGTCTGCGCAGTACCGTCGAGCGTGACTTCTATATAGAGCGCCCGTTCGATCTCCAGGTGAAAGGCGACTACCACCATATCGCAGGCTTTCTCGCCAGCGTGGCCGCCCTGCCGCGTATCGTGACGCTGCATGATTTCGTGCTGGCGCCGGTGGAGGATAGCGATCGCCTGAGCCTGTCGATGCTGGCGCGCACCTACAGCTATCGGCCGCTGGGCGAGGAGGAGGAGCAATGAAGCGGCGCTCGACGATAGTCCTGCTGGCCTTGCTGCTGGCGGGTTGTGCCGATCCCCGGCTGGGTGAGCTGGATAGCCGCCTGAGCGATATTCGCACCAACCCGGGGGCGCCGCGAGTGCTGGAAATGCCGGAAGTACCCAGCTATGAGTCGACTCCCTACCAGGCCAGCGATCATCGTAGCCCTTTCCGGCCGCAGTTGCCGGAGCCGGAGGAGATGCCGGCGGGCAGCAGTGACCTGGCTCCCGACCTCGAGCGGGCCCGCGAACCGCTCGAGGCGTTTGACCTCGAAGCGCTGAGGCTGGTGGGCATACTGACCATGGGTGGTCAGACCCATGCGCTGGTCAGGGCGCCGGAGGGAGAGGTGTACCGGTTGCGCCCCGGAAACTACCTGGGTCGGAACCATGGCCGCATCGTCAGCATCACCGATTCGACGGTACAGCTGGTGGAGCTGGTGCCCACCGGAGGGGGGGGGTGGATGGAGCGCACGACAAACTTGGCTTTGGAAGAGACGAGGCGCTGAAAACATTGCGTCAGCTTGTGGCAGGGCACTGGCAACAGGCAGGGGAGTAGGGCAACGATGAAACAAGTGATTCGCACATTGGCGGTACTCTGCCTGGCTTTGGCGGCGGTGCCTGCCCTGGCGGCGACCACGCTGACGGATCTGGATTTTCGCCAGGGCGAGCGCGGCGAACTGCTGATCGACCTGACCTTCAGCGGGGGCGTGCCGGAGGTCCGCGGCTATCGGCTCGACGAGCCGGCGCGACTGACCATCGATCTGACGGATACCGCCAATGCGCTGGAGCGTCGCCACATCGACCTGGGTATCGGGGGGGTCGAGCAGGTCACGGCGCTGGAGGCGGGATCGCGCACGCGCCTGGTCTTCAATATGGAGGGCCCGCTGCCCTATGCCACAATGCAACAGGGCGACCGCCTGAGGCTGGCCATTGGCGGCAATGCCTCCGCCGCGGTCGCGAGCGCCGAACCGTCTACTCCTGATCGGCCTGCAACGACTGCTGGCACCGAGCCAACCATCAGTGATATCGACTTCCGTCGCGGCGAGGAAGGCGCGGGCCGCCTGGTCGTCACCTTCGACCGTGCCGGCGTCGATACCAGGGTGCGAGAAGCGGGCAGCAATCGCATCGTGGCCGAGCTCGTTGGCGTCGAGCTGCCGCAAGCGCGCAACCAGGTGCTCGACGTGAGCGACTTCGGTACGCCGCTGCGACGTATCACGCCGCGTGCCGGTCGCGACGGCGTCACCTTGGAGATCGAAGGCAGCGGCGAGTTCGCCATGTTCTCGACCCAGAGCGGGCGGCAGCTCATTATCGAAGCCCAGCCCGTCACCCAGCAGCAGCGCGAGCAGCGCGTCCAGCAGTTCCCCTATACCGGGGAGCGTATAACGCTCAACTTCCAGGACATTGAAGTACGCTCGGTTCTGGCAATCATCGCCGACTTCACCGGGCTCAACCTGGTGGCCAGTGACAGCGTGACCGGCCAGGTGACGCTCAATCTGCAGGACGTGCCCTGGGATCAAGCCCTCGACCTGGTGCTCAAGAGCCATGGCCTGGCCAGTCGCCAGGAAGGCAACGTGATCGTGGTGGCGCCGGCCAGTGAGCTGGCCAACATCGAGCGTCAGGAACTCGAGACGCGAGCCCAGGCGGAGACGCTGGCGCCGCTGGTGTCGGAGTACGTCCAGGTCAAGTACGCCCGGGCCGAAGACCTGGCTCAGTTGCTGCGCGGCGGTGAGGGGTTCGGTCTGCTCTCGGAGCGTGGCCGCGTGGCGGTGGATGCACGCACCAACATGCTGCTGATCCAGGATACCGCCGAGCAGATTCAGGAGATCCTCGCCACGCTCGGCCAGCTCGACGTGGCCGTGCGCCAGGTGCAGATCGAAGCGCGTATCGTCATAGCGCGAGACGGCGTGACTCAGGAGCTCGGCGTCAATTGGGGAGCCTCCGGTGGCGGTAGCCGGTTCAATCTGGGCGGCGCGTCGACCGGTACCCCGATTGCCGGCTACGGTGACGGCCTCACCGGCCAGCGCGACGGCCGAGGGCAGTTCACCGGTGAGTTCGACGATCCTACCGGCAGCCGCTTCCAGCGCGGCGGGCTGGCGGTCGACCTGGGCAGTGCCAATCCCATGACCAGCTTCAGCTTCGGTTACCTCTCGGGCGATATCCTGCTCGACCTGGAGCTGCGTGCACTGGAGAGCGAGAACAAGAGCCAGACCATCTCGCAGCCGCGGGTGATCACCGCCAACCAGCGCAAGGCGACCATCATCCAGGGTGAGGAGCGCGCCTACCAGTCCATCGGCGAGGGCAATGTGCCGCAGACCGAGTTCAAGGAGGCCGAGCTGTCGTTGGAGGTGACGCCGCAGATCACTCCCGACAATCGCATCATCATGGATCTGGTGATCAAGAACGACAGTTTCCGCGAGGCCGCGCCGGGGCAGGCGCCGCCGATCGACACCAACCGTATCGAGACCCAGGTGCTGGTCAACAACGGCGAGACGGTGGTGTTGGGCGGCATTCTCACCACCGAACAACTGAGCCGCCTGGCCAAGACCCCGTTCTTCGGCGACCTGCCTGTGCTGGGTAGGCTTTTCCGGTACAATGAGTCGAGCAACCAGAAAGTGGAGCTGTTGGTGTTCATCACTCCACGGATACTCGAGGACGGCCTGGCGATTCGCTGATGCAGGATTTGCCCAATCTGATATTGGTCGGCCCCATGGGGGCCGGCAAGAGCACCATCGGCCGCCTTCTGGCGGCCGAGCTTTCACGTGAGTTCCTCGACAGCGACCACGAAATCCAGGCGCGCTGTGGTGCCGATATTCCGTGGATCTTCGACGTCGAGGGCGAGGAGGGCTTTCGTCTGCGCGAAGTGCAGATGATCGAGGAGCTGACCGGGCTCGAGGGCGTGGTCCTCGCCACCGGTGGCGGAGCGGTGCTGCGCGAGCAGAATCGTCGACGCCTGCGTGAAAGGGGTAGCGTGATCTACCTGTTCACCACCGTCGAGCAGCAGCTCAAGCGCGTCGCCAAGGATCGCAATCGTCCTCTGCTGCAGCGCCCCGATCGCGAGCAGGTGCTGCGCGAGATGTTCGATTTGCGCGACCCACTCTATCGCGCCACGGCCGATATCGTGGTGCGCACCGACCGGCGCAGCCCGCGGGCAGTGGTCAACGAGATCGTGCGTCGCGTGCAGCGACTGGTCGACCCCCTACAAGCCAAGGCCTGAACCATGTCAAAGAGTGAACCCTCCTCGAGCCGGCGCAGCCTGCAGGTGGCGCTCGACGAGCGCAGCTACCCCATCCATATCGGCCCTCGGTTGCTTGGCGATCCCGCCTGGCTCACGCCCTACCTGGCCGGGCAACAGGTCATGGTCGTCACCAACGAAACGGTGGCGCCCCACTACCTGGCGCGGCTACGCGAAGGGCTCCCCGCGGAGTTGACGGTGCGCGAGCTGATCCTGCCCGACGGGGAGTCGACCAAGACGTTCGCCAGCGTGGCCCGTATCTGGGATGCCCTGCTCGAAGCCGGTTTCAACCGCCGCTGCACGCTGATTGCCCTGGGGGGCGGCGTGATCGGCGACATGGTCGGCTTCGCTGCCGCCTGCTATCAGCGCGGCGTGGGCTTCATCCAGGTGCCGACGACCCTGCTGTCTCAGGTGGACTCCTCGGTGGGCGGGAAAACCGGCGTCAACCATCCGCGCGGCAAGAACATGATCGGTGCCTTCTGGCAGCCGCGCGCGGTACTGGTCGATACCGACACCCTGCTGACGCTGCCGGAGCGGGAGCTCTCGGCGGGCCTGGCCGAGGTGATCAAGTACGGACTGATCCGTGATGCCGAGTTCCTGGCCTGGCTCGAGGACGAGATGTCGGCGCTGAGGGCGCTGGAGCCGCAGGCACTAGCGTGGGCCATCGAACGCAGCTGCCAGCTCAAGGCTGACATCGTCGCCGAGGATGAGACCGAGCAGGGCGTGCGTGCCCTGCTCAACCTCGGGCACACCTTCGGTCATGCCATCGAGGCGCACCAGGGCTACGGCAACTGGTTGCATGGCGAGGCGGTGGGGGTGGGCATGCTGATGGCGGTCGAGCTGTCACAGCGTCTCGGCTGGCTGTCCCGAGCCGATGTCGAGCGTACCGCTGCGATAATCGCTGCGGCCGGCTTGCCGCTGACGGCTCCCGCCGACATGGAGGTGGACGATTTTCTCGACCGGATGCGTCTGGACAAGAAGAACGTCGATGCGCGCCTGCGTCTCGTCCTGCTCGAGGCGCTGGGCCGGGCAGTAATTCACGACGAGACGCCCCAGCCGCTGCTGGAGGAGTTGCTGGCGACTTTTCCGCGGCGCTGATTGCGCGCCACGCCCCCCGCTGATTGTTACCACAGCCGATACAGGCCGCACGAAGCGTTTCGTGCGGCCTTTCTTCGTCATGCCTTCCGACTGTCGTCGAGCACCGATGCCTCATGTAGCATCAAATTCGCATGCCTTATGCAGCATCGGTATGGGGAAAATGAGCATATATAGACTAAAGTCTACTTCTTCTTTTCTGACCTCGGAAACTCGCTGGCGTGTGGCGCAAGTCCTTGAGCTGATGGTTTTTTTTACTTTGTCTTGTCCAGCAAGTTGCGGATTTGCCGGGAGTTTTGGGGGATTTGATGAGGTGGGAAGATTGCGCGGCGGGCTAGGAAGTGTCTATGCTGGGCGTCCTTTTTCCCGTGACGTCAGCAGGCTGCTATTAGCGGCTGGAATAAAAGAAAACCATTTAAAATACTTAAAAGCTGACGTGTAGTCAATAGTCTTTCTCTGAGGCACGCCCATGAATCAAGGCCTTCATCATCCAGGCGAGTTCCGTGACAACTGTGGATTCGGCCTGATCGCACACATGGAGGGGCAGGCCAGCCACGACCTGCTGCGTACCGCCATCGAATCGCTCACCTGTATGACCCATCGCGGCGGTATCGCCGCCGATGGCAAGACCGGTGACGGCTGCGGTCTGCTGCTCAAGATGCCCGAAGGATTCATGCGCGAAATCGCCGCCGAGGCGCTTGGCCTCGAATTGGGCGAGCAGTTCGCCGTGGGCGCGGTGTTCCTGCCCGACGACGATGCCAAGGAGGCGCGGGCGCGCAGTATCCTCGAGGGCGAGCTACGTGCCTGCGGCCTGGTGATCCGCGGCTGGCGCGACGTGCCGGTGGATCCCTCCTACTGCGGCCCCATTGCGCGTGCCTGCCTGCCGCGCATACGCCACTTGTTCGTCGAGCCGGGCAAGCTCGGCGATGCCGCACGCTTCGACGTCGACCTGTTCATGGCGCGCCGCCGCGCCGAGCAGATGCTACGCGACGAGGAGGACTTCTACGTCTGCTCGTTGTCGTCGCAGGTGGTGTCGTACAAAGGCCTGGTGATGCCGGTCGATCTGCCCACCTTCTACCAGGACCTGGGTGACGCGCGACTGCAGACGGCGATCTGCGTGTTCCATCAACGCTTCTCTACCAACACCGCACCGCGCTGGCCGCTGGCCCAGCCGTTCCGCCTGCTGGCCCACAACGGCGAGATCAATACCATCGAGGCCAACCGCAGTTGGGCGAACTCGCGCAAGGAGAACTTCGTCAACGAGCGGCTGCCCGACATCGCCGAGCTCGACGAGATCGTCAACACCGTGGGCTCCGACTCATCGAGCATGGACAACATGCTCGAGGTGTTGCTGATGGGCGGCATGGAATTGCACCGTGCAGTGCGCATGATGGTGCCGCCGGCGTGGCAGAACGTCGAAACCATGAGCGGCGAACTGCGCGCCTTCTATGAATACAACTCCATGCACATGGAGCCATGGGACGGCCCCGCCGGCGTGGTCATGACAGACGGCCGCCAGGCGATCTGCATGCTCGACCGCAACGGCTTGCGTCCGGCGCGCTGGGTGATCACCAAGAACGGCTACATTACCCTGGCCTCCGAGATCGGCACCTACGATTACAAGCCCGAGGACGTGGTGGCCAAGGGTCGCGTCGGCCCCGGCCAGATCCTGGCCGTGGACACCCATACCGGTGAGGTGCTGCACACCCGGGACATCGACGAACGCCTGCAGTCCGCCTATCCCTACAAGCGCTGGCTGAAGGAGGAGGCGCACTATCTGGAGTCGGCGCTGACCGAACTTGCCAGCTTCCAGAACATGGACTCCGATGCGGTCAAGACCTGGCAGAAGATGTTCCAGGTCAGCTTCGAGGAGCGCGACCAGGTGCTGCGTCCGCTGGCCGAAAGCGGCCAGGAAGCGGTGGGCTCGATGGGCGATGACACCCCCATGGCGGTACTGTCGCGCAAGCAGCGACTGCTGACCGATTATTTCCGCCAGAAATTCGCCCAGGTCACCAACCCGCCCATCGATCCGCTGCGCGAAGCGATCGTGATGTCGCTGGAAACCTGTATCGGTGCCGAACTCAACGTGTTCAAGGCCACGCCCGAGCATGCGCATCGCATCATTCTCACCACGCCGGTGCTGTCGCCGCGCAAGTTCACCGCGCTGCTCGAACAGGACGACCCGACCTTTTCGCACCTGCGGCTGAGTCTGGGCTACGACCCGGAGCAGATGGGGCTCAAGGCGGCGCTTCTCGAACTGTGCCGCCAGGCCGAGGCCGCGGTGCACGACGGCAAGGTGATCCTGGTGCTGTCGGACGCCAATCTGGAGCAGGGGCAGCTGCCGATCCACGCCGCGCTGGCGGTGGGCGCCGTGCATCATCACCTGGGCAAGCTGGCGCTGCGCCCGCGTGCCAATATCGTGGTCGAGACCGGCTATGCGCGCGACGCGCACCAGATGGCGGTGCTGTTCGGTGTCGGCGCCACCGCGGTGTTCCCATGGCTGGCCTACCAGGTCATGGCCGACATGCATCGCACCGGCGAGCTCACCGGCAATCCGGCGGACGCCCGCGAGAACTACCGCAAGGGCATGCAGAAAGGGCTCTACAAGATCCTCTCGAAGATGGGCATTTCGACGCTGGCCTCGTATCGCGGCTCGCAGCTGTTCGAGGCGGTAGGCCTGGGCTCCGAAGTGATGGAGCTGTGCTTCTCGGGCATGGCGTCGCGCATCGAGGGCACCGGCTTCAGCGAGCTGCAGCTGCAGCAGGAGTTGCTGGCCCGCGAGGCATGGACGCCGCGCAAGGGTATCAATCAGGGCGGCCTGCTCAAGTACGTGCACGATCACGAGTACCACGCCTACAACCCCGATGTGGTCAAGTCGCTGCAGGAAGCCGTGCAGGAGGGCGACTACCGCAAGTGGAAGAAGTTTGCCCAGCTGGTCAACGAGCGCCCTGCCGCCACTCTACGCGATCTGTTGGGGCTCAAGCCCGCCGAGACGGCCTTACCGATGGAAGAGGTGGAGTCCATCGACGATCTGCTCCCGCGCTTCGACAGTGCCGGAATGTCGCTCGGTGCGCTGTCGCCGGAAGCTCACGAGGCGCTGGCCCAGGCCATGAACGAGGCCGGCGGTCGCTCCAACTCCGGCGAGGGCGGTGAGGATCCGGCACGCTACGGCACCGTTCGCAGCTCCAAGATCAAGCAGATCGCCTCGGGTCGCTTCGGCGTCACTCCGGCCTACCTGGTCAACGCCGAAGTGCTGCAGATCAAGGTGGCCCAAGGCGCCAAGCCCGGCGAAGGCGGCCAGCTGCCCGGCGGCAAGGTCAACGACCTGATCGCCAGGCTGCGCTACTCGGTGCCCGGCGTGACATTGATCTCACCGCCCCCGCACCACGACATCTACTCCATCGAGGACCTGGCGCAGCTGATCTTCGACCTCAAGCAGGTCAACCCGGAGGCGCAGGTGTCGGTCAAGCTGGTCTCCGAGCCCGGCATCGGCACCATCGCCACCGGCGTGGCCAAGGCCTACGCCGACCTGATCACCGTGTCCGGCTACGACGGCGGCACCGCGGCCAGCCCGCTGACTTCGATCAAGCACGCCGGCAGCCCCTGGGAGCTGGGCCTGCCCGAGGTGCACCAGGCGCTGCGCATCAATGGCCTGCGCGACAAGATCCGCCTGCAGACCGACGGTGGCCTGAAGACCGGCCTCGACGTGGTCAAGGCCGCGATCCTCGGTGCCGAGAGCTTCGGCTTCGGTACCGCGCCGATGGTGGCGCTGGGCTGCAAGTACCTGCGCATCTGCCATCTGAACAACTGTGCCACCGGTGTGGCCACCCAGCACCAGTACCTGCGCGACGAGCATTTCCGCGGCACCGTGGACATGGTCAAGAACTACTTCCGCTTCATCGCCGAAGAGGTGCGCGAGCTGCTGGCGATGCTGGGCGTGCGCAAGTTGACCGACCTGATCGGCCGCACCGACCTGCTCGAAGTGCTGGAGGGCGGCACCGCCTCCCAGCGCAGGCTCGACCTGACGCCGCTGCTGGCCAACGACTTCGTGCCGGCCGACGCGCCGCAGTTCTGCCAGGTGAGTCGCAACGTGCCCCATGACCCGGGCACCAAGAACCAGGAGGTGCTGGCGGCTATCGAACAGGCCATTGCCGACAAGAGCGGCGGCGAGTTCGAATTCAGCATCACCAACTGCGACCGCTCGGTTCCTGCGCTCTCCTCGGGAGCAGTGGCCAAGCACTATGGCGAGGCCGGGCTCGAGGACGCCCCGATCACGCTGCGCTTCACCGGTGTGGCCGGGCAGAGCTTCGGCGTGTGGAACGCCCGGGGGCTCAACCTCTATCTCGAAGGCGATGCCAACGACTACGTCGGCAAGGGCATGAACGGCGGCAAGGTCGTCATCGTACCGCCGCGCGGCAGCCGCTTCGAGAGCCACAAGACGGCGATCATCGGCAATACCTGCCTGTACGGGGCTACCGGCGGCAAGCTGTTCGCCGCCGGTACCGCTGGTGAGCGCTTCGGTGTACGCAACTCCGGCGCCCATGCGGTGATCGAAGGGGCCGGCGACCACTGTGGCGAGTACATGACCGGCGGCATGCTCTGCGTGCTCGGCGAGACCGGCATCAACTTCGGTGCCGGCATGACCGGTGGCTTCGCCTACGTACTCGACGAGGATCGCTCCTTCGTCGATCGCTACAACCATGAGCTAGTGGAGATCCATCGGGTCAATACCGAGGCCATGGAGGCCTACCGACGTCACCTGCGGGAGACCATCGAGGAGTTCGTGGCCGAGACCGGTTCCGCTCGGGGACGCGAAATTCTCGACGACTTCAGCGATTTCGCCCGCCATTTCTGGCTGGTCAAGCCCAAGGCGGCGAGCCTGAACAGCCTGCTCGACGAATCGCGCAGACGTCCCGAGTGAGCCGGATTCCAGGAGATACGAATATGGCCAACCGTTTGACCAGAAACGACTTCCAGTTCATCGACGTGGGGCGTCAGGATCCGCAGAAGAAGGATGCGCGCAAACGTGCGCGTGAGTTCGGCGAGATCTACGAGCCGTACAAGCCGCAGGAGGCGGCCAGCCAGTCGCACCGCTGCCTGCACTGCGGCAATCCGTACTGCGAGTGGAAGTGCCCGGTGCACAACTACATTCCCAACTGGCTGCAGCTGGTCACCGAGGGAAATATCCTCGAGGCCGCCGAGCTGTCGCACAAGACCAACTCGCTGCCCGAGGTGTGCGGTCGCGTGTGCCCGCAGGACCGCCTGTGCGAAGGCGCCTGCACGCTCAACGACGGCTTCGGCGCGGTGACCATCGGCTCGGTGGAGAAGTACATCACCGACACGGCCTTCGCCATGGGCTGGCGCCCCGACATGTCCCAGGTTACCTGGACCGACAAGAAGGTCGCCGTCATCGGCGCTGGCCCGGCAGGGCTCGGCTGTGCCGATATTCTGGTGCGCAACGGCGTGCGGCCGGTGGTGTACGACAAGTACCCCGAGATCGGCGGCCTGCTCACCTTCGGTATCCCCGAGTTCAAGCTCGACAAGACGGTGATGGAGCGTCGCCGCGCGGTGTTCGAGGAGATGGGTATCGAGTTCCGCCTCAACGTCGAGGTGGGCAAGGACATCGACTTCGACACCCTGCTCGAGGAGTACGACGCGGTATTTCTCGGCATGGGCACCTACAAGTACATGACCGGCGGCTTCCCCGGTGAGGACCTGCCCGGCGTGCACAAGGCGCTCGACTACCTGATCGCCAACGTCAACCATTGCCTGGGCTTCGAAAAGGACCCCGCCGACTATGTCTCCCTGGAAGGCCAGAAGGTGGTGGTGCTGGGCGGCGGCGACACCGCCATGGACTGCAACCGTACGGCGATTCGCCAAGGGGCTGCCACAGTGACCTGTGCCTATCGCCGTGACGAGGAGAACATGCCTGGCTCCAAGCGCGAGGTGGCCAACGCCCGCGAGGAGGGCGTCGAGTTCCTGTTCAACCGCCAGCCGGTGGCGGTGGTCGGCGAAGGCAAGGTCGAAGGGGTGAAGGTCGTGCGCACGCGCATGGGCGAGCCCGATGAGAACGGGCGCCAGCGTCCCGAGGTGGTGCCGGGCTCCGAGGAGATACTGCCGGCCGACGCCGTGGTCATCGCCTTCGGCTTCCAGCCGAGCCCGGCGCCCTGGTTCGACCGGGTCGGCATCGAGCTCGATGAGCGCGGTCGCGTGCTGGCGCCGGAGAAGGGCACCTACCCCTTCCAGACCACCAACGAGAAGATCTTCGCCGGTGGCGATATGGTGCGTGGCTCCGACCTGGTGGTCACTGCCGTGTTCGAGGGCCGCGAAGCCGGCGAGGGGATCCTCGACTACCTCGGCGTGTAAGCGCTGCCAAGCAGTTAACCGTCAACACGATTCGCCCCGGCCAAGTGCCGGGGCGTTTTCGTCCTGCAGCTTCTTTTCCTAGACTCTTGTCAGGTTCATTACTTGCCAACGAGGAGCGATCATGGACGAGACGCGAATGGATCTGGGACTTGCCGATGCGCAAGGCGAGCCGGTTGCCCCCGAGCGGCTGACCTTTGCCGATGACGGGCGCATTCCCAACAGCCGGCTGGCGGCGCTGGCCTTCCGCTCACGCGGCGTGAATCCGGTGCTCGACCGCGAAGCGATCGCCGCGCGCTTCGAGACGCTGTTCGGCGCCAACGGCTGGCGTTCGAGCTGGCGCGGCGGTGTCTACGATTATCACCACTACCACTCCATTGCCCACGAAGCGTTCGGCGTTCTTTCGGGCTGGGGCAAGCTGCGCCTGGGCGGCGAGCAGGGTGACGACGTCGAGTTGCGCACCGGCGATGCCCTGGTGCTGCCGGCGGGTACCGGCCACTGTCACCTCGAGGCCAGTGACGACTTCCTGCTGCTGGCGGCCTATCCCGAGGACCAGCGCGAGCTCGACCTGCTGCGGGCCGATCCCGCCGAGCACGATGCGGCAGTGGCGCGCATCGCCCGGGTCTCGCGGCCGACGCACGACCCGTTGGGTGGCGAGACGGCGCGCTGGTGGTCGTGAGTCCCGCTCCGCTGGCAGCAAAATTGAGCCATTGGTCGTAATCTGCTACGCTGTCGTCCCATCCTGGCGCGGCTTTCTGTCGTGCCTCATGATCACGTTTCGACAGGTTCTTCATGACACGATATATCTTCGTGACCGGCGGCGTTGTGTCCTCACTCGGCAAGGGCATCGCGTCGGCCTCGCTGGCGGCGATACTCGAGGCGCGCGGCCTCAAGGTCACCATGCTCAAGCTCGATCCCTACATCAACGTGGATCCGGGCACCATGAGCCCGTTCCAGCACGGCGAGGTGTTCGTCACCGAAGATGGCGCCGAGACCGATCTCGACCTGGGCCACTACGAGCGTTTCATTCGTACCAAGATGACCCAGGGCAACAACTTCACCACCGGCCGCGTCTACGAGCACGTGCTGCGTCGCGAGCGCCGCGGCGACTACCTGGGCGGCACGGTACAGGTGATCCCGCACATCACCGACGAGATCAAGCGCCGGGTCTATGCCGGTGGCGAGGGCTTCGACGTGGCGCTGGTGGAAATCGGCGGCACCGTGGGCGACATCGAATCGCTGCCGTTCCTCGAGTCGATCCGCCAGATCAGAAGCGAGCTCGGCGCCAGCCGCGCGCTCTTCATGCACCTGACCCTTGTGCCCTACATCAAGACCGCCGGCGAGACCAAGACCAAGCCGACCCAGCACAGCGTCAAGGAGCTGCGCTCGATCGGTATCCAGCCGGACATTCTGATCTGTCGCAGCGAAGTGGAGCTCGAGGAGACTGAGCGGCGCAAGATCGCCCTGTTCACCAACGTCGAAGAGCGCGCGGTCATCCCGCTGCAGGATGCCGACACCATCTATCGCATCCCGCTGATGCTGCATGAGCACGGCCTCGACGAGATCGTCTGCGACAAGCTGCGCATCGAGGCCGAGCCGGCCGAACTGACCGAGTGGGTCCACGTACTCGACGCCAAGCTCAACCCGCTTAAGTCGATCAACATCGCCATGGTCGGCAAGTACATGGAACTGCTCGATGCCTACAAGTCGCTCAACGAGGCATTGATCCACGCTGGCATCCAGACCCGGGTCAAGGTCAACGTCGACTATATCGACTCCGAGGACATCGAACGTCACGGCACCGAGCGCCTGGCCGGCAAGGACGCGATCCTGGTGCCCGGCGGCTTTGGCGAGCGCGGCGTGGAAGGCAAGATCGAGACGGCCCGCTACGCTCGCGAGAACGGCATTCCTTATCTTGGCATCTGCCTCGGTATGCAGGTGGCGGTGATCGAGTTCGCCCGCCACGTAGCCGGCTGGGAGGATGCCAACTCTACCGAATTCACCCACGATACCCAGCACCCGGTGGTGGGCCTGATCACCGAGTGGATCAACGCCGAGGGCAAGATCGAATTGCGCGACGAGGCCTCGGACCTGGGCGGCACCATGCGCCTGGGCGGCCAGGTCTGCCATCTCGAGCCCGGCACCAGGGCGCTCGAGGCCTACGGCAGCGACGAGATAGTCGAGCGCCACCGTCATCGCTTCGAGGTCAACAACCAGTTCGTCGAGGAATTGGTGAAAGCCGGCCTGGTGGTTTCCGGCAAGAGCGTCGACAACTCCCTGGTTGAGATGGTCGAGCTACCCGACCACCCCTGGTTCGTGGCTTGCCAGTTCCATCCCGAGTTCACCTCCACGCCACGCGACGGACACCCGTTGTTCACCGGTTTCGTCAACGCGGCGCTGGAGCACAAGGCGGCGCGCACCCGCGCCCACACCGCGCACCAGGAGTGACGACGATGTCCATACCTGAACGCGATATCTCTTTTGCCGGCCTCACCGCCGGCAATTCTTTGCCGCTGATGCTACTCGGTGGCATGAACGTGCTGGAGTCCCGCGAGCTGGCTCTCGAAGTCGCCGAGACTTATGTCGACGTCACGCGCCGGCTTGGGATGCCCTACGTGTACAAGGCCAGCTTCGACAAGGCCAACCGCAGCTCGATCCACTCCTTCCGCGGCCCCGGCCTGGAGAAGGGGCTCGAGATACTCGCCGAGGTGAAGTCGCGCTTCGGCGTTCCGGTCATCACCGACGTGCACGAGCCGTGGCAGGCCGAGCCCGTGGCCGAAGTGGCCGATATCATCCAGTTGCCGGCCTTTCTGGCGCGCCAGACCGATCTGGTGGTGGCCATGGCCCGCACCGGTGCGGTGATCAACATCAAGAAGCCGCAGTTCCTGGCGCCCCACGAGATGCGCCACATCATACGCAAGTGCGAAGAGGCGGGTAACGATCGCCTACTGCTTTGCGAGCGCGGATCGAGCTTCGGGTACAATAACCTGGTGGTCGACATGCTCGGCTTCGGTGACATGAAGCAGACCGGCTGCCCGGTCTTCTTCGACGTCACCCACTCCCTGCAGCGCCCGGGCGGGCGAGCCGACAGCGCCGGCGGTCGCCGCCAGCAGGTCGCCGAGCTGGCGCGTGCGGGTGTGGCCGTGGGACTGGCCGGGCTGTTCCTCGAAGCCCATCCGGATCCCGACAACGCCCTGTGCGACGGCCCCTGCGCGCTGCCACTGGATCAGTTGGAGCCCTTCCTGGCGCAGATGAAAGCCCTCGACGAACTGGTAAAGGGCCTGCCAGCACTGAAAATAGAATAAGAGCCGATTACCCAGGCAGCTCCTGCAGGTCGAGAGAGTAGGCGGTTCCCCATTGACTCAATCAACGCTGACTGAATGAAAGGACGACTCAGATGACCAAGATTGTCGAAATCCACGCCCTCGAGGTGCTCGATTCCCGTGGTAACCCCACCGTGCAGGCCGAAGTGCGTCTGGAGAGCGGAGCCGTGGGCGTGGCCTGCGCCCCGAGCGGTGCCTCCACCGGCTCGCGCGAGGCTCTGGAGCTGCGCGACGGCGACAAGGCGCGCTACTTGGGCAAAGGCGTTCTCAAGGCGGTGGAAGCGGTCAACGGCGCCATCCGTGAGCGTCTGGTCGGCATGGATGCCCGCGATCAGCGTGGTCTCGACAATGCCATGATCGAACTCGACGCCACCGACAACAAGGCCAAGTTCGGCGCCAATGCCATCCTTGCCGTATCGCTGGCAGCGGCCAAGGCAGCAGCCAACGCCAAGGGCATGCCGCTATACGCGCACATTGCCGAACTCTACGGCCAGCCGGGCCAGTACAGCATGCCGGTACCGATGATGAACATCCTCAACGGTGGCGAGCACGCCGACAACAACGTCGACATCCAGGAGTTCATGATCCAGCCGGTGGGTGCCGCGAACTTCCGTGAGGCACTGCGTGTCGGCGCCGAGATCTTCCATGCCCTCAAGAAGGTGCTCTCCGCGCGTGGCCTGGCCACCGCCGTGGGCGACGAGGGCGGCTTCGCGCCGAACCTGGAGTCCAACGCCGAGGCACTGGCAGTGATCAAGCAGGCGGTGAACGATGCCGGCTACGAGCTCGGTCGCGACGTCACCCTGGCGCTCGACTGCGCCTCTTCCGAGTTCTACAGGGACGGTCAGTACAACCTGTCCGGCGAAGGCAAATCCTTCGATGCCAATGGCTTCGTCGACTACCTGGCCGAACTGTGCGAGCAGTACCCGATCGTTTCCATCGAAGATGGCATGGACGAGTCCGACTGGGACGGCTGGAAGGCACTGACCGACAAGCTTGGCGACAAGGTGCAACTGGTTGGCGACGACCTGTTCGTCACCAACACCCGGATCCTCAAGCGCGGCATCGACGAGCAGATCGGCAACTCCATCCTGATCAAGTTCAACCAGATCGGCTCGCTCTCCGAGACGCTGGACGCCATCAAGATGGCCCAGGATGCCGGCTTCACCGCCGTGATCTCTCACCGCAGCGGCGAGACCGAGGACACCACCATTGCCGACCTGGCGGTGGGCACTTCGGCCGGCCAGATCAAGACCGGCTCGCTGTGCCGCTCCGACCGGGTCGCCAAGTACAACCGTCTGCTGGTGATCGAGCAGCAGCTCGGCGAGCGCGTCTCTTACCCGGGTCGTTCGGCGATCAAGGGGCAGTGATTTGACCTCTTGGCCGACGACATCGCTGACTTTCTTGTAGGATATTGACTACAAAAAGGCGACGTTCTAAGCCTATTTTGGTGCGAGAAGGCCGATGCCGAAGGTATCGGCCTTGTTCTATCCCATTGTTTTGTCGGTCTTGTTTCTTCTACTGTCAACCAAGGTAAGGGGCGCGAGGTTGCTAGCAGGCAACTTGCGTCCTATAGCGAAAATGCCAGAATGCACATGGGACAAGGCAGAGCGGGAGGCTCTCCAGCAGGATGCAACGGGATGCTATTTACGTGGCACGCCTGGTGTGACAGGAAGTCGCCTCTGGGCAAGGACGTTGCCGCAGGAGAGGGGGCGGAGGGAACCGCCCAAGGAAGTGCTGGGAGCCGGGCGACCTTAGGGTCGCCTTTTTTTGGTTCGTGCCAGTACGAATCAATGCACCGAATGCCGGCTGGCTTTCGGTGCATGAGGCAGGTCGCGTCTAGGCGGGCTCAGCGTTCCAGATACTGCAGCTTGCCGGGCTTGCCATCCCACTCTTCGGCGTCAGCAGGCGGATCCTGCTTTTCCGCAATGTTGGGCCATACCTCGGAGAGCTCTGCATTGATGGCGATGAACTCCTCCTGACCTTCCGGCAGTTCGTCCTCCGAGAAGATCGCCTCGGCAGGGCACTCCGGTTCGCACAGGGCACAGTCGATGCACTCGTCCGGGTGGATCACCAGGAAGTTGGGCCCCTCGTAGAAGCAGTCCACCGGGCAGACCTCGACGCAGTCGGTGTACTTGCACTTGATGCAGTTTTCGGTGACGACAAAGGTCATGCCTGTCTCCCTCCTCGCAGCCGGGTCGTGCCCTTCCCGGTTGGTGATGTTCGGTATCAGTCTTAAGCCTGATAGTTATAAAAAATAAACTTTTTATAAGCATGAATTCGTTGGACGCTTCATTCTAGTCATGCCTAAAGGCCTGAGCAAGCCGCACGAAGCCTAGAGCCGCTCACGCCAGGTATAGATCAGCTCAAGGGCCTGGCGCGGTGACAATCCATCCGGATCCAGATCGGCCAAGGCGTCGAGTAGCGGATGCGGTGCGCTGGCAAAAAGGTCGCTCTGAAGCGGCTTGGCATCATCTGCCGAATGCGTGCTGCCGCGGCTGCTCTGGTCGACCTCCTGTTGCTCGAGCTGAGACAATTTGTCGCGAGCCCGGGCGATGACCGACTGCGGCACGCCGGCCAACTGTGCCACCTGCAAGCCATAGCTCTGGCTGGCGGGACCCTCCTCCACGCGATGCATGAATACGATGCCATCGCGGTGCTCCGCAGCGGTGAGGTGCACGTTGGCCACACCCTCGGCCTGGTCGGACAGCGCCGTCATCTCGAAGTAATGCGTCGCAAACAGCGTGAACGCCCGCGTGCGGGTCAGGTGCTCGGCGCTGGCCCAGGCCAGCGACAGGCCATCGAAGGTGCTGGTGCCGCGACCGATCTCGTCCATCAGCACCAGGCTGTGGTCGGTGGCGTTGTGCAGAATGTTGGCGGTCTCGGTCATCTCCACCATGAAGGTGGAGCGCCCGCCGGCGAGGTCGTCCGACGAGCCGATGCGCGTGAAGATGCGATCCACCGGGCCGATGCAGGCCTCGTCGGCGGGGACGAAGCTGCCGGTATGGGCGAGCAGCGTGATCAGTGCCGCCTGCCGCATGTAGGTCGATTTACCGCCCATGTTGGGACCGGTGATGACCAGCATGCGGCGGTTGTCGTCGAGCATCAGGTCGTTGGGCACGAAAGGCGAGTCGCTGACGTGTTCCACCACCGGATGACGCCCGCCACGAATCTCGATGCCCGGCGACTCGGCGAGCCGTGGCCGCGAGAAGCCGAGTGCTTGGGCGCGCTCGGCGAAGGCCGCCATCACATCCAGCGCGGCCAGGGCGCGGCCGCTGCCCTGCAGGGCGCCAAGCTCACCGTTGAGCGAGTCGAGCAGGCCGTCGTAGAGCAGCTTCTCGCGAGCCAGGGCGCGAGACTTGGCCGACAGTGCCTTGTCCTCGAACTCCTTGAGTTCGGGAATGATGAAGCGTTCGGCATTCTTCAGGGTCTGGCGGCGCACATAGTCGACCGGCGCTTCGCGGGCCTGGGCGCGGGGAATTTCGATGTAATAGCCATGCACGCGGTTGTAGCCCACCTTGAGGCCGGCCAGGCCGGTACGCTCACGCTCGCGAACCTCGAGCTGCACCAGATAGTCACCGGCGTGCTCGGCCAGTCCTCGATAGTCGTCGAGTTCGGCGTCGAAGCCCTCGCGAATGACGCCGCCGTCGCGGATCACCACCGGCGGGTTGTCGTTGAGCCCGCGAGCGAGCATGTCGGCTAGCTCCGGATAGGGCCGGATATGGTGGGCCAACTCGTCGAGCGCGGTTCCTTCGCTGTAACCCTGCAGTTCGCGCTGCAGTTCCGGCAGCGCCAGCAGGGCGTCACGCAGGCGGGCGAGATCGCGCGGCCGGGCACTGTAGAGCGCCACCCTGGCGAGAATGCGTTCGACGTCGCCGATCGCCTTGAGTTGCTCGCGCAGGGCCACGAAGCCCTCCTGCTCCAGCAGCAGGGCGACCGCCGCCTGGCGGCCCTGCACCTGGGTACGTTCGCGCAGCGGGCGGTTGAGCCAACGCTTGAGCAGCCTTGAGCCCATGGCGGTGGCGGTGGTGTCGAGTACGCTTGCCAGCGTATTGTCGCCGCCGCCGCCGAGGTTGATGTCGATCTCCAGGTTGCGCCGGCTGGCGGCGTCGATGACCACGGCGTCGTCGCGATTCTCCACACCCAGCGCGGTGACGTGGGGCAAGCGCGAGCGTTGAGTGTCACGTGCATACTCCACCAGCACCCCGGCGGCGGTGAGGGCGGCCTCGAGATGGGCGCAGCCGAAGCCGCGCAGGTCCTGCACCTCGAACTGATCGCATAGCAGACGCGTGGCGGATTCGAGATCGAACAGCCAGTCACTCTGGCGACGCAGGCCCTGCCGGCCTTCCAGGGCGGGTGGCAGCGACAAGCTCTCGGGTAGGAGCAGCTCGGCGGGGTCGAGGCGTTGCAGCTCGGCGAGCATGTCGCCTTCGCCCTCGACCTCGAGCACGCTGAAGCGACCGCTGGAGAGTTCCAGCCAGGCAATGCCCCAGCAGTTGCCGGCCGGGTGCACGGCTACCAGCAGGTTGTCGCGGCGGGCGTCGAGCAGTGCCTCGTCGTAGAGCGTACCGGGCGTGACGATGCGCACCACCTTGCGCTCAACGGGGCCTTTGCTGGCCGCCGGGTCACCGAACTGCTCGCAGATCGCCACCGACTCGCCGGCCTTCACCAGGCGCGCCAGGTAGCCTTCGGCGCTGTGGTAGGGCACGCCGGCCATGGGAATCGGCTTGCCGGCGGACTGACCGCGCTGGGTCAGGGTGATGTCGAGCAGGGCCGCGGCGCGCCTGGCGTCGTCGAAGAACAGCTCATAGAAATCGCCCATTCGATAGAACAGCAGCACATCGGGGTGCTCGCGCTTGATCCTGAGGTACTGGGCCATCATCGGCGTATGGCTCGGCACATCCGTCTTGACCGCGTCGTTCATGCTTTCTCGGCTGGCTCGTCGGTTGGGTGGGGCATGGGAGGGACAAGATTACCACGCGCTGCCCATGGTCGACATGCCGTAACGACCCTCTCCCGACGGTGCTTTGCCGATGGCTGCCAATGCGGAAGCGGCGGTCGTTTATCCTCTACCTGCTACCGACGGAAAGGATGCGCTATGGTGGCAGGCAATCGCAGGTCCTGCGTCCGGCGCCTGCGTCGACCCTCTCGAACCAAGGAGCGTTACATGCCACACAGTGCCTCCAGCCTAGCCAACCTCGACCTCGCTACGCTCGCCGAACGGCTCGGGCGCCGCTGCCGCGAGCATGGGGTCAGTATCACCGCGGCCGAATCGTGCACCGGCGGCGGGGTAGCCAGTGCCATCACCTCGGTGTCCGGTAGTTCGGACTACTTCGAAACCGGCTACGTGACCTACTCCAATGCGGCCAAGGCGCGCCTGCTTGGCGTGCCCGAAGCGCTGATCGCCCAGCATGGCGCCGTCAGCCAGCCAGTGGTGAAGGCCATGGTGGCGGGTGCCTGTCGCGACAGCGGGGCCAAGCTCGGCGTGGCGATCAGCGGAGTGGCCGGCCCCGAAGGCGGTACGCCGGAAAAACCGGTGGGCACCGTGTGGCTGGCCTGGGGCGGCGAGACACGGCAACAAGCCGAGTGTTTCCAGTTTCCCGGTGACCGCCGCGCGGTGCGCGAGCGGGCAGTGCGCGAGGCCATCGTCGGGCTGATTCGCTACCTGGAGGCCGGCTAGGAACCTGTCGGACTTAACGCTGATCTACTACGAGATCCGGTCTTTTCGGCCAATTTGATTCGATCTGATTCGTTGTATAGCGGGCTATTCGCCTTATCAGATCGATAAACTTATCTCGAAATCCAAATCTCTCGTGACGATCGGTCAAATCCGACAGGCTCCTAGATCGTATTCATCGAGTGGCTAGTCGCGCAGTGAATTTTTCGTCATACTACTGGCCAACCATACAGTGTCCAGGCGAGCTCCCCGTTGGCAGCCCGCCATTCATTTTGCACCTGCAAGCATCAGCGAGTTCTGCGAGGAGAGCCTCATGGCACAGGATGAAAACCGTTCCAAGGCATTGAATGCCGCCCTTTCCCAGATCGAGCGCCAGTTCGGCAAGGGCACCGTGATGCGCCTGGGCGATACGCCACGGGTGGTGATGCCCTCGGTGTCGACCGGCTCGCTGGGGCTGGACATCGCACTGGGCATCGGCGGCCTGCCCTACGGTCGCGTAGTGGAGATCTTCGGTCCGGAATCCTCGGGCAAGACCACCCTGACCCTGTCGGTGATCGCCCAGGCCCAGAAACAGGGCAAGACCTGCGCCTTCATCGATGCCGAACACGCGCTCGACCCGAGCTACGCCGAGAAGCTCGGCGTCAACCTCGACGATCTGCTGGTTTCGCAGCCGGACACCGGCGAGCAGGCGCTGGAGATCTGCGACATGCTGGTGCGCTCCGGCGGCGTCGACGTGATCATCATCGATTCGGTGGCGGCGTTGACCCCGCGCGCCGAGATCGAGGGCGAGATGGGCGACTCCCACGTCGGCCTGCAGGCGCGCCTGATGTCCCAGGCGCTGCGCAAGATCACCGGCCACATCAAGAACGCCAACTGCATGGTGGTGTTCATCAACCAGATCCGCATGAAGATCGGCGTGATGTTCGGCAGCCCCGAGACCACCACCGGTGGCAACGCGCTCAAGTTCTACGCCAGCGTGCGCCTGGATATCCGCCGCACCGGCTCGGTCAAGCAGGGCGACGAGGTGACCGGCAACGAGACTCGCGTCAAGGTGGTGAAGAACAAGGTGGCCCCGCCGTTCCGCCAGGCCGAGTTCCAGATCCTCTACGGCAAGGGTATCTACCATGCCGGCGAAGTGGTGGACCTGGGCGTGCAGTGCAACCTGGTCGACAAGGCCGGTGCCTGGTACAGCTACAAGGGCAACAAGATCGGCCAGGGCAAGGCCAACGCCGCCCAGTTCCTCGAGGACAACCCGGCGGTCATGGAAGAGATCGAGAGCCAGATCCGCGGCCAATTGCTGGCCACGGTCGCGCCCAAGGAAGAGGAGGCCGGGGAGCCGGTGGCGGCTGACGCCGAGCGCGAGGACGACCTGCTCTAAGCCATGTCTGCCCAGTCCGAAGCGCGTGCGTCGTCCCCACGGGACGACGCCATCCGCCTACTGGCCCGGCGCGAGTACTCCCGCGCCGAACTGGCGCAGCGACTGGCCGCCCGTGCCCACTCGCCGGAAGCGATCGATGCCTGCCTCGACGCGCTGGCAGCCGAGGGGTTGCAGTCCGATGCGCGCTTTGCCGAGAGTTTCCTGCGTTCCCGCGTGATGCGCGGCCAGGGGCCGCTCAAGGTGCGTGCCGAATTCGAACGGCGCGGCATCGAGCGCTCCCTGGTCGCCACGACCCTGGCCGAGGCCGAGCAGGCAGGCGAGGTCGACTGGTTCGAACTGGCTGCCGAGGCACTGTCCCGGCGCTTCACACATCCCGGTGACTCCCCGCGCGAGCGCGCCCGCCGCGAGCGCTTCCTGGCCTCTCGCGGCTTCGCTTTCGAGCAGATTCGCCATGCTCTGGAGCGTCTCGGCGCTGAAGAATGAATCCCAGCTTGAGTGCTTCCCCTTTAGTCGCTTGACAACTGCGCTATAATGCCTCCCTTTGCGAACGCCCTTGGTGGCGCTCCTGACACGCCAAGGCGTGCGATTTCGGCCATGCGAAGCGACGCCGAGCGCGCCTGCCCATCGGGTGACCACGCTCATCGCCACGGATATGCCATGAAAAGCGCAGACATCAGACAGGCCTTTCTGAGTTACTTCGAAGAGCACGGCCACACCATCGTGCCGTCGAGCTCCCTGGTGCCGGGCAACGACCCGACGCTGTTGTTCACCAATGCCGGCATGGTGCCGTTCAAGGATGTCTTCCTCGGCCGTGACCCGCGCCCCTACGTGCGTGCCACCTCGGCACAGCGCTGCGTGCGCGCTGGAGGCAAGCACAACGATCTGGACAACGTCGGCTACACCGCCCGCCATCACACCTTCTTCGAGATGCTGGGCAACTTCAGCTTCGGCGACTACTTCAAGCAAGATGCCATCCGTTTTGCCTGGGAGTTCCTGACCCAACGCCTGGGTCTGCCGGCCGAAAAGCTGTGGGTCACGGTGCACGTCAGCGACGACGAAGCGGAGAAAATCTGGAAAGAGGAGATCGGCGTCGACCCGCAGCGCTTCTCCAAGCTCGACGAGGACAACTTCTGGCAGATGGGCGATACCGGTCCCTGCGGGCCGAGCTCGGAGATCTTCTACGATCATGGTCCCGAGGTATGGGGTGGGCCTCCCGGCAGCCCCGAGGAGGATGGCGATCGCTACATCGAGATCTGGAACCTGGTATTCATGCAGTTCGACCGCGATGCCACCGGCAAGCTGAACCCGCTGCCAAAGCCCTCGATCGATACCGGGATGGGCCTCGAGCGGGTCTCCGCGGTGATGCAGGGCGTGCATTCGAACTACGAGATCGACCTGTTCCAGAACCTGCTCGAGGCGGCGGCCCGTCACACCGGTCATGGCGATACCACCGCGCCCTCGTTGCGCGTCATCGCCGACCATATTCGCTCCTGCGCCTTCCTCATCGCCGACGGCGTGCTGCCTTCCAACGAGGGGCGCGGCTATGTGCTGCGCCGAATCATCCGGCGCGCCATTCGCCACGGTCACAAGCTGGGCGCCCAGGGCAGCTTCTTTCACAAGCTCGTCGGGGCGCTCGACGCCGAGATGGGCGATGCCTATCCCGAGCTGCGCGAGGCACGCCACCAGATCGAGCGCATTCTGCTCAAGGAGGAGGAGCAGTTCGCCCGCACCCTCGAGCACGGCATGGGTCTGCTCGAGGAGGCGCTTGCCGCTCTCGCCGGCGACGTGCTGCCGGGCGAGACGGTGTTCAAGCTCTACGACACCTACGGCTTCCCCTATGACCTGACCGCCGACGTCTGCCGTGAGCGCGGCGTGACTCTCGACGAAGCGGGTTTTGAGCGTGAACTCGAGGCCCAGCGCGAGCGCGCCCGGGCCGCCAGCCAATTCGGCGCCGACTACGCTGCAGCGCTGGAGCTCGAGGGCGAGACCACCTTCACCGGCTATGACAAGCTCGAGGATAGCGCCACCGTCACCGCCATCGTCGACCGCGAAGGCAATGCCCTGGTGGCGCTCGAGCCCGAGCAGCGAGGCATCGTGGTGCTCGACCGCACGCCCTTCTACGGCGAATCGGGCGGCCAGGTAGGCGACACCGGTTACTTGCACCTCGAGGGCGGCCGCTTCCTGGTCACCGATACCCAGAAGCAGGGTGGCCACCACCTGCACCATGGTGTGCTGCTGGAAGGCCGCCTCGACGTAGGTGCCGAGGTGCGTCCCCAGGTCGACGCCAAACTGCGTGGGGCCACCCTGCGCAACCACTCCGCGACCCACCTGATGCACAAGGCACTGCGCCTGGTGCTGGGCGATCACGTGCAGCAGAAGGGCTCGCTGGTCACGCCCGAGCGGTTGCGCTTCGATTTCAGCCATTTCGAGGCGATGACCCCCGAGCAGCTGGCAGAAGTCGAGCGCCTGGTCAACGAACAGGTACTCGCCAATGCGCCGACGCGTATCGAGCAGATGACTCTCGACCAGGCAAAGGCCAAGGGCGCGGCGGCGCTGTTCGAGGCCAAGTACGCCGACAGCGTGCGGGTGCTGACCATCGGCGCCGACGACTTCTCCATCGAGCTGTGCGGTGGCACCCATGTCGCCCGCAGCGGCGACATCGGCTGCTTCCACATCGTCAGCGAGCAGGGTATCGCCGCGGGCGTGCGCCGCATCGAGGCGATTACCGGCGAGGGCGCGCTGGCCTGGTTCCACGAACAGGAGGCTCGCCTGGTACGCGTCGGTGAGCGCCTCAGGGCCAAGCCGGAGCAGGTCGAGGAGCGTGTCGAGTCGCTGGTGGAGCGTAACCGCAGCCTGGAGAAGGAGCTGGAGCGGCTCAAGGCCAAGCTGGCCAGTGCCGCCGGCAGTGACATGCTCAGCCAGGCGCGCGAAGTGGGCGGCGTCAAGGTGCTGGCCACGCGGCTCGAGGGCGTTTCCGCCAAGGAGCTGCGCGGCGTGCTGGACCAGCTCAAGAACAAGCTTGGGTCGGGCATCGTGGTGCTCGGCGTGAGCGACAAGGAGACCGGCAAGGTAAGTTTGATCGCGGGTGTCACCGACGACCTGACCGCCAGGGTCAAGGCCGGCGAGCTGGTCAACCACGTGGCCTCCCAGGTCGGCGGCAAGGGTGGCGGTCGCCCCGACATGGCCCAGGCCGGGGGCAGTGACGCCGCGGCCCTGCCGGCAGCGCTGGAGAGCGTTCCCGCCTGGGTCGAACAGCAGCTGCAGTAAGGCGATGCAGGGCCGGCGACCGACATGTCCCGGCCCTTCGACTTTGGACGACTTTCACTCATACGAGCGTGCTTCGCTCGACAAGCGAGGGAAAACCGTAGATGGCACTATACGTACAGAAATTCGGCGGCACCTCGGTGGGCTCCGTGGAGCGCATCAAGGCCGTAGCCGAGAAGGTCAAGGGCTTCCGTGACGATGGCCATCAGGTCGTGGTCGTGGTTTCCGCCATGAGCGGCGAGACCAACCGCCTGATTGGCATGGCCAACGAGATCAACGACGAGCCTACGCCGCGCGAGATGGACATGCTGGTTTCCACCGGCGAGCAGGTGACCATCTCGCTGCTGGCGCTCGCCCTGCACAAGCTCGGCGTGCCGGCGACCTCCTATACCGGCTCCCAAGTCGGCATCCTCACCGACAGCGCCCACACCAAGGCGCGTATCCAGCGTATCGAGACCGACGAGATGCGCGACGATCTGGACGAAGGCAAGGTGGTGGTGGTGGCCGGTTTCCAGGGCGTCGACGAGGAGGGCAACATCACCACCCTCGGTCGCGGCGGCTCCGATACTACCGGGGTGGCGCTGGCCGCCGCGCTGGGCGCCGACGAGTGCCAGATCTACACCGATGTGGATGGCGTCTACACCACCGATCCTCGCGTGTGCTCCAAGGCCCAGCGCCTCGACAGCATCACCGTCGAAGAGATGCTTGAGCTGGCGAGTCTCGGCTCCAAGGTGCTGCAGATCCGCTCGGTGGAGTTCGCCGGCAAGTACAATGTCCCGCTGCGTGTGCTGTCCAGTTTTCAGGATGGCCCCGGCACCCTGATCGTTGCTGAATCCGACCAAGACGAGGACTCCATGGAAGAACCGCTGATCTCAGGCATCGCCTTCACCGCCAACGAAGCCAAGCTGACCCTGCTCAATACGCCGGATGTGCCGGGTGTCGCCTCGCGTATTCTCGGCCCGATCGCCGATGCCAACATCGAAGTCGACATGATCGTGCAGAACGTGGCGCCGGCCGGTGATTACACCGATTTCACCTTCACCGTGGCCAAGGGCGACTACAAGAAGACTTTGAAGATCCTCGAGGAGCAGGTGATCCCCGACCTGGGTGGTGGCGAGGTCAACGGCGACGACAACATCGCCAAGGTTTCGCTGGTCGGCGTCGGAATGCGCTCGCATGCAGGCGTCGCCTCCAAGATGTTCCGCGTCCTGGCGGACGAGAACATCAACATCCGCATGGTCTCCACCTCGGAAATCAAGATATCCGTAGTGATCGACGAAAAGCAGATGGAACTCGCCGTGCGTGCCCTGCATACCGCTTTCGGTCTGGACAAGAGCGACATCGAAAGCGAATAGGGAATCAACAAGTATTTTAACAATGTAGGGACGACTAGCCGCGGATGCCTGTTCTACGCTGGGGGAAGTCCGCTACGCTGAGCGGCCCGGCTTCCCTTCAACGCTGTCATGATGTCATGGTGGGGTTGGTGGTGGTGCACGGTGGCCTAAATGTTACATAATGCAAGCAGCAACTAAGCGTCGGGGATCGACGCGCATCCCGTTGCTAGTCGTCTGAGAAGGAGATCAGTCATGCTCATCCTGACCCGCCGAGTCGGTGAAACGCTGATGATCGGTGATGACATCACCGTGACCGTCCTTGGCGTCAAGGGCAATCAGGTCCGCATTGGGGTCAATGCGCCCAAGGATGTCGCCGTACATCGAGAAGAGATCTACCAGCGCATTCAGCGTGAGAAGTCCGAGGGAGAGGGGGGCAACAGCTCCTCTACGTGAGTACGTGCCCGCTTGCAGTCGTTTGGTGTAGAGAAACAAATAGCTGAATACGCTGGACAAAGGGGCACGAAAACGATAGGATATGCGCCGTGTCGTTGAGGGAGAGGTGGCCGAGTGGCTGAAGGCGCTCCCCTGCTAAGGGAGTATGGGGTTTATAGCCCCATCGAGGGTTCGAATCCCTCCCTCTCCGCCATGCGACACGTTGCCGTAATTCGAAGCGCGAAGTGGTTAAAAGCGTGGGATAGTTCGAAGCGTGATGATGCGCCCGTAGCTCAGCTGGATAGAGTACCTGACTACGAATCAGGTGGTCGGAGGTTCGAATCCTCCCGGGCGCGCCACGAATGACGAAGTGAACATGTACGTTCGAGTTTGGATGTGTGGGTTCTCGTCATGCGATTCGAAGCAAGGCATCAATAGCAAGAACGTCGTTCTTGTCGTCAGCGCCCGTAGCTCAGCTGGATAGAGTACCTGACTACGAATCAGGTGGTCGGAGGTTCGAATCCTCCCGGGCGCGCCAGATTGCGACCCGTCCTCGTTTCGAGGGCGGGTCTTCTGCTTTGGGCCCTGCGCTTTTTCGCTGGGGCATGCGTATCGACTAGCCGAGCCGGCATGGATGGTGCCGGTCGTGCGATCGTTTGGGTGCCCTCGCGAATCGATGGGCACCTTTTTTTGGCCTATCCTTCTGTCCTTCTGGCCTGTCTGTTCGGAGCTGTCGTCGCCTTACTGCGTAGTTGGCCTCAGGCGGGTTCGAGGCTGTAGTGCTTGCATTCCGACCGCTCGGAGCCAAGCCCGGCCAGCAGTGCCTCAAGCTCATTGATGCGCTTGATCGCCTGGAAGCGTCTGGCCGCCTCGGCATCTCGCTGGCGCATGTGATTCAGCCATTGCTTGATCAGGGACGTGACAACCCGGTCGGGAATTGTGATACGCTGCAATGCAGCAAATTCGCTCAGAATGGCGGCGCGTGCCTGCCACGGCGTGGCAGGAAGTGACTCTCCGGTCGCCAACCAGTGGCGTATGCGCGGTGCCAGCCATGGGTCGGCGAGAGCGCCGCGCCCTAGCATGACGTCGCGGCAGCCGGAGAGAGTGCGGGCTTTCCAATAGTCCTCGAGGCTCCAGATGTCGCCGTTTGCGACGATGGGGATGCGCAGGTGCCGGCGGATGCGGCCGATCCACTCCCAGTGGGCCGGAGGGCGATAGCCCTCGTCGCGGGTGCGCGCGTGCACGGCCAGTCGCGAAGCGCCGCCGTCTTCCGCGGCTTTGGCGCAGTCCAGTGCCAGGCGTCGATGGGAGAAGCCTAGGCGGATCTTGGCCGTGACCGGTACCTGGTTGCCCACGGCATCGTAAACGGCCGACACGGCAGCCTGGACGCGGCGCGGGTCGCGCAATAGCGAAGCACCACCGTCATGACGGTTGACCAGCTTGGCCGGGCAGCCGAAATTGAGATCGATCTCGCGGGCACCGAGACGCAGTGCTTGCTCGGCGTTGGCTGCCAGCGCCGCCGGGTCACTGCCCAGCAGCTGCAATGCCACCGGAACGCCTGAGGGCGTCGTCACGTCCTGGTCGAGCTCGGGGCAGTGGCGCAGGAAAACGCGCGGCGGCAGTTGCGCATCGACGACGCGGACGAACTCTGTCACCGTCCAGTCGAAGCCGGGGCGACGGGTCAGCAGATCGCGGGTATGGGCATCAATCACCCCCTCCATGGGGGCGAGTCCGATCCGACCTTGTAGTAAAACAACAACTTTGTCTTCCACCATGACGCGCTTGCAATATATCCAGAGTGTGGCAGTTTATATGGCCGACATTTACCGCTTGGCGACATGTTTGCGTCATTTCGCAGGCAGGTCGCGAAGGATGAAGAAGGAGTGAGCATGCAGGACAAGCAGTTGCTACTCGACGGCCTGGCCCTGATGGGGGTCGGCATGGGGTTCGTTTTTGTTTTTCTTACGATTCTCGTGCTGATCACGACTCTGATGTCGAGGATCGTCTGCCGCTTCGCGCCAGCTCCCGTGCCTCCGGCCCCCATGCCGACATCGACTTCCTCCGGCACAGCGGATGACGCCCAGCTTACGGCCGTCATCAGCGCCGCCGTCCATCGCTATCGCCGTCGCCATCGCCGCTGACCGGCGCCGCGAAGGGTAATACTACTACACAACACGCCATCTACGGGGTCATCTTCATGAGTGAGACCAAGCGCCCGCTGGGCATCACCGACGTCGTACTGCGCGACGCCCACCAGTCGCTGTTCGCCACCCGCATGCGGCTCGACGATATGCTGCCGATCGCCGAGAAGCTCGACCGCGTCGGTTTTTGGTCGCTGGAATCCTGGGGCGGCGCTACCTTCGACGCTTGTATCCGCTACCTCGGCGAAGACCCGTGGGAGCGGATACGGGCGTTGAAGGAGGCCATGCCCAACACGCCCCAACAGATGCTGCTGCGCGGCCAGAACCTGCTCGGCTACCGTCATTATGCCGACGACGTGGTCGACCGCTTCGTCGAGCGCGCCAGGACCAACGGCGTCGACGTGTTCCGTGTGTTCGACGCCATGAACGACCCGCGCAACCTGGAGCGGGCGATCAAGGCCGTGCGCAAGGCGGGCGGTCATGCCCAAGGCACCATCTCCTACACCGTGAGTCCGGTGCACACGCTGGATAGCTGGGTGGAGCTCGCCGAGACCGTCGCCGACATGGGCGCCGATTCGCTGGCGATCAAGGACATGGCCGGGCTGCTGGCGCCCTATGACGCCTTCGAGCTGGTCTCGCGGCTGAAGAAAGCGCTGTCGATTCCCATCCATATGCAGTGCCACGCCACCACCGGCATGTCCACCGCTACCATCCTCAAGGCGGTCGAGGCCGGCATCGACAACGTCGATACTGCCATCTCCTCGATGTCGATGACCTACGGCCACAGCCCCACCGAATCGGTAGTGGCGATCCTCAAGGGCACCGAGCGCGACACCAATCTCGACCTCGAACTGCTCGAAGACATTGCCGGGTATTTCCGCGAGGTGCGCAAGAAATATGCCGCCTTCGAAGGCTCGCTGAAGGGCATCGACTCGCGGATCCTGATCGCCCAGGTGCCGGGTGGCATGCTCACCAACATGGAAGGCCAGCTCAAGGAGCAGGGCGCCGGCGACAAGCTCGATGACGTGCTCAGCGAGATACCGCGCGTCCGCGAGGACCTGGGCTTCATCCCGCTGGTCACGCCGACGTCGCAGATCGTCGGCACCCAGGCGGTAATGAACGTGATGATGGGCGAGCGTTACAAGTCGATCTCCAAGGAGGTCCAGGCGCTGCTCAAGGGCGAGTACGGCTCTGCCCCGGCACCGTTCAACAAGGAGTTGCAGAACCGCGTGCTCGAGGGCGGCGAACCGATTACATGCCGCCCCGCCGATCTGCTCGAGCCCGAGATGGAGCGCTTGACGGTCGAGCTCAAGGAGAAGGCCAAGGCCGACGGCATCCGCCTCGCCGAGGGCGAGCGTGAGATCGACGACGTCTTGACCTACGCGCTCTTCCCGCAAATCGGGCTGAAATTCCTCAAGAATCGTGACAACCCCGACGCCTTCGAGCCGGCGCCCCAGGCGCCGGGCAAGGAGACGGCCAGTGCCGGCCTGCCGGTGGCGGGTGGGGCCGAGGCCAAGGCGCCGGTGGCACAGGCCGCAGCACCTGCCGGCCCCGAGACCTATACCGTCAAGGTCAACGGCAAGCAGTACGTGGTCGAGGTCGCCGAAGGTGGCGAGATCGGCGCCGTGACCGAGCAGCCAGGCCAGCCGGCTGCCCAGCCTGTCGAGAGCGCCCCGGCCTCATCCGGGGCGACGATCGCCGCACCGCTGGCCGGGAATATCTTCAAGGTCAACGTGCGCCCCGGCGATACGGTCAAGGAGGGGGATGTGGTGATCATCCTCGAGGCCATGAAGATGGAGACCGAGGTGCGGTCGGCGAGTGCCGGGACCGTCTCCGACGTCAAGGTTGGCGAAGGTGACAGCGTCACCGTCGGCGACACACTGATCGTTCTCTAAGGGTCGATACCAATGGACAAGCTAGTGACCCTGTGGGAGGGCTCCGGCCTCTACAACCTGACGCTGGGCCAGGCGGTCATGCTCGTGGTGGGCCTGCTGCTGCTCTACCTGGCCATCTACAAGAAGTTCGAGCCGCTGCTGCTGGTGCCGATCGGCTTCGGCGGCATCCTGGCCAACATCCCCGAGGCCGGGCTGGCGCTGTCGGCGGCCGAACAGGCGGCGCACCTGGCACGCCCCGGCGTGTTGGAGCAACTAGCCGCAGTGCTCGACGTGGAGCTGACCACCGGCGCCTCCATCGACGCCTGGCGCCATGCCATCAGCGCGGCACTGCATGGCGATATCACGCCCCAGGCCTATCGGGCGGCCAGCGACGTGGCGCTGGACGCCGGCTACGTCAACGGCATGCTGTACCAGTTCTACAGTGTGGCGATCGCCTCCGGCATCGCACCGCTGGTGATCTTCATGGGTGTCGGGGCGATGACCGATTTTGGCCCGCTGCTGGCCAACCCGCGGACACTGTTCCTGGGGGCGGCGGCGCAGTTCGGCATCTTCGCCACCCTGCTCGGTGCAGTCGGGCTCTCGGCGCTCGGCTGGATGGACTTCTCGCTCAACCAGGCCGCCGCCATCGGCATCATCGGCGGCGCCGACGGCCCCACCTCGATCTATGTGTCGAGCGTGCTGGCGCCGGAATTGCTGGGGGCCATCGCCGTGGCGGCCTACGCTTACATGGCATTGGTGCCGCTGATTCAGCCGCCGATCATGCGCTTGCTCACCACCCAGCGCGAGCGTGAGATCGCCATGACGCAGCTGCGCCCAGTGTCCAAGCTCGAGAAAATCGTCTTCCCGGTATCGCTGCTGCTGCTGGTGGCGCTGTTCCTGCCCGACGCCGCGCCGCTGCTGGGCATGTTCTGCTTCGGTAACCTGATGCGTGAGTGCGGTGTGGTCGAGCGCCTCTCCGATACCGCGCAGAATGCGCTGATCAACATCGTCACCATCTTCCTCGGTCTCTCGGTGGGCTCCAAGCTGATGGCCGAGAGCTTCCTGGCGGTAGAGACGCTGGGCATCCTGGGGCTGGGGATCGTGGCCTTCGGCATCGGTACCGCGGCCGGGGTGCTGATGGCCAAGCTGATGAACCTGGTCAGCCACATGCCGATCAACCCGCTGATCGGTTCGGCCGGCGTCTCGGCGGTGCCGATGGCGGCGCGGGTCTCCAACAAGGTGGGGCTCGAGGCCAACCCGCACAACTTCCTGCTGATGCACGCCATGGGGCCCAACGTCGCCGGGGTGATCGGTTCGGCGGTGGCCGCGGGGGTGATGATCAAGTACCTCAGCTAAGCGAGAGAAGGCTGAGAACTCCAACGGCGCCCCACGGGGCGCCGTTGGTATTTACGGGCAGGACATCGCTACCAGGCCAGCACGGCGCCGTCGGTACGCGGCTCGGTGCCGCCGCATAGCACGCCGCTGTCGCAGTCGCGCAGGATCACCTGGCCACGGCCGAAGCTCAGCGAGTCGGTGCGCTTGACGATGCGGTGGCCGCGCCGCGCCAAGGCCTGAGCGAGGTGGTCGGGGAAGTGCGGCTCGACCTCGACGGTCCTGCCCCGGGCCCACTTCCAGCGCGGCAGGTCGAGCCGCTTGGGGGTTGAGGCGATCGTCGATCATGGCGGTGACCACCTGAACGTGCCCCTGCGGCTGCATGAAGCCGCCCATCACGCCGAACGGCCCCACTGCCACGCCGTCGCGGGTGATGAAGCCCGGAATGATGGTGTGGTAGGTACGCTTGCCCGGCGCCAGCGCATTGGCATGGCCGGGTTCGAGGGAGAACGAGAAGCCGCGATTCTGCAGGCTGATGCCGGTGCCCGCGCGGGCCTGGAGATAATCGTCGGCCAGCAGTTGCTCCACGCTCGGCCCCATGGCCTTGCGCTCGGTGACATAGCGCAGCCCGTCGACGTAGCCCAGCTTGGTGGCCTCGATGCGCCGGTGCAGGGTCTCGACCGGGTCGCGCCCCTCCTCGTCCAGGCGCTCGAGCATGCCCAGCGCCTGCAGCGCGATCAGCCCGCAGCCGTTGGGCGGGAGCTCCTAGATATCGTAACCCCGGTACCGCGTACCGATCGGTTCGATCCACTCGGGTTCGAAGGCGGCCAGATCCTCGCGCCGCAGCAGGCCGCCATGCTGCCGCATGAAGGTATCGATGCGCTCGGCCAGTTCGCCGCGATAGAACGCTTCAGCGTGGGTTGCGGCGATGGCGCGCAGGGAGTCGGCGTGGTCGGGTGCCGCCCAGCGCTCGCCGGCCCGAGGTGCGCGGCCGTCGGGGACAAAGGTATCGAACCAGGGACGCAGGGCGGAATCGTTGCTGCTGCGATAGGCCTCGAAGGCGTCTTCCCACATGCGGCTGACGGTCGGCGAGACGGGGAAGCCTTGTTCTGCCAAGGCGATAGCCGGGGCCAGCAGGTCGGCGAAGGCCAGCTTGCCGAAACGCTATGCCAGCGCCGCCCCGGCACCGGGTCAGCCGAGAAAGAGGCCGCCATAGACCAGTGCGGCCAGGATCACGAAGGCAGGGTGGGTGCGAAAGCGCAGCAGGCCGATAGCGGCCACCGCGGCGATCAGCAGCGTGTGCAGCGGACCGGCACCTTCCAGTCCTGTACTGAAGAAGCTCCAGGTCAGCCAGGCCATCATCACGGCGATGACCGGGCGTACCCACTGGCTCATGCGCTTGACGCGCGGCGAGTCGCGATGGCGATAGAGCAGCCCAAGCGCCCCCAGCATCAGCAGCAGCGATGGCACCACGGTGGCCAGCACGGCGATCAGGGCGCCGCCGACGCCGGCCACGTCGTAGCCCACATAGCCGGCCATCTTGGTGGCGATGGGACTCGGCAGGGTGTTTCCCAAGGCCAGGGTTTCGGCAAACTCCTGGGCGTTCATCCAGCCATAGCGGCCCACCACTTCCGCTTCGATCAAGGGAATGATCGCCGGGCCGCCACCGTAGCCTACGATGTTGGGAATGAAGAAGGCGAGGAACAGCTGCCAGTAGATCAAGGGCTCGTCTCCTTGTGCTTTGCCTGGCGCTTGGGCAGCGGGCAGAGCAGGGCAACCGCCAGCAGTGCGCCGATGATCAGACCGGGGTGAACTCCTGCCAGATAGATCAAGGTGGCGGCCACCGCCGCCATGACCAGGCTGGCGATCCAGCCCAGGGCGAGCCGCGACTTGTTCCAGAAATCCAGCGTCAATTGGCCCATCATGACCATCACCACCGGCACGACCGCCTGACCCATGCCTCGGATCCAGGCCACGTCGCGATAGCGGTTCAGGGTAGTGAGCAAAACGATCATCGCCACGATCATGGGCAGGATCACGGCGCCGACAGCAACCGCGCAGCCGAGCGTGCCGGCCAGCCGAAAGCCGATATAGCCGGGCATCTTGGTGGCGATGGGGCCGGGCAGGGTGTTGGCAATGGCCAGGATGTCGGCGAACTCCTCGTCGCTGAGCCAGGCGTGACGCTTGACCACCTCCTGCTGCACCAGGGGGATCATCGCCGGGCCGCCGCCGAAGCCGAACAGGCCGATGCGGGCGAAAGCCCAGAACAGGGCGCCGAGTGGCGCCTTGGCAGGCGGCGTCATGGAGACTCCTCATTCACGGGGACGAAGTGCATGGTCGTTGCTTCGGAAGGTCTACCCTACTCGCTCAGTGACGCGCAAATGGTAGGGTGGCCCGGGCCGGGGCTAGTCTTCGATCAAGGCAAGCCTGCCGCGCAGGCGGGCCTCCAACGGTGCCACGTCGACCACGACGTTACTTGGCCAGCCCACGGTGAGCAGCACCCCATCGCTTGCGTAGTCGACCGCTTCGACCGGCACGTCATGGCTCTCCAACCAGGCGCGGGCTTCTGCCTCGCCGGCGAAGTCGACCCTGAGGCGCAGCGAGTAGCGCTCGACTACCTCGCGACGGGGCAGGGTTTCCAGTCCTTGGCTTACGGCCTGGGCGTAGGCGCGGGCCAGGCCGCCGGTGCCGAGCTTGGTGCCGCCGAAATAGCGCGTCACCACGCAGCCCACCTGGCCCAGCCCGGCGCCCGCCAGTACTTGGAACATGGGGCGCCCCGCGGTGCCGCCCGGTTCGCCGTCGTCGGAAAAGCCGATGGCGTTCTGCTCCCCCGGCGGGCCGGCGATGAAGGCGCTGCAGTGATGGCTGGCGTTGGGGTGGGTACGCCGGGCCTCGGCCAGGACCGCCTCGAAGGCGGCCGCATCCGGGACGTGGCAGAGCCAGGCGATGAAGCGGCTCTTCTCCACTTCGGTGACGCTTTCCCACCACTGGCCGGGTGGCAGATCGGGCACCGGATAGCGCATCAGTGGGTCAGCTCGTGCCGATCCTGCTGGCGCACCACGCCCATTACCATGCCGAGTACCTGAATGTCGCTGTTCTTGAGATAGATGGGCGCCATGTTCTCATTGGCCGGCTGCAGGCGGACGCCACTCTTCTCGATGTAGAGCTTCTTCAGCGTGACCTCCTGCTGGTTGATCAGCACCACGGCGGTTTCGCCGTTCTCCGCACTCTCCTGGCGCTCAATGATGATCACGTCACCATCGAAGATATTGCAGTCGATCATCGAGTCGCCGCGTACTCGCAGGGCATAAGTATTACGCCGGACCATGCAGGCGGGGGCATAAACGGTGCCGCCGCTGGGGCAGGCTTCGATCGGTAGGCCCGCCGAAACGTCTCCCAGCAAGGGAATCTCGGTGAGATCGGTGGCATCCACGCTGGCCCAGGAGGTGGCGATGGGCAGGTTGGGGCGTCGGTACAGGTACTGCATGGAAGGCGTTGGCATTGTCGTTCCCCCCTCTTTGCGACCCTGTTGAAATGTACAGGTATCTTGCATCATACCAAGCGAACGGCGAGTGGCAAGTTTTGCAGACGTATCTTCGCCTTGACCTGTGGCAAGGGTGGCGCCGTGACGCACCCGGTTCGCTAGCGGCTACAAGCCTTTCCGTGTAGCATTTCCGTCGAATTCAGCCTTTCTGGAGAGTGCCGTTGAGCCTGCGTCTGCAAGCGCAAAGCCTGGCCTGCGAACGTGATGACCGCTGGCTGTTCCGGGGGTTGGATCTGGATATTCGTGCGGGCGAGATCGTGCGTGTGGAAGGCCCCAACGGCAGTGGCAAGACCACTCTGCTTAAGATCCTCTCCGGCCAGCTGGCCGATTACGAGGGCGAACTGTTCTGGGATGAACGGCCGATGCGCAAGGCGCGCGACTCCTTTCTCGCGAGCCTGCTCTATATGGGCCATGCGCCCGGCGTGAAGGCCGCCCTCACGCCACTGGAGAACCTGACCTGGTACCAGGCGCTGGCCGGTCAGTCGGGGGGCGAAGCGGCACGCTTCAGAGCCCTGGAAGAGGTCGGCCTGGTCGGCTTCGAAGACGTGCCGGCCGGACAACTCTCCGCCGGGCAGCAGCGTCGTGTGGCGTTGGCCAGGCTGGTGCTCACACCGCGTCCGCTGTGGGTGCTCGACGAGCCCTTCACCGCCATCGACCGCGACGGTGTTGCGGCGCTGGAGCGGCGGTTGATCGAACACGCCCGCGGCGGCGGCTGCGTGCTGGTCACTACCCATCACGAACTGACGCCGTGTGCCGAACTGCGCCGCGTTCGCCTCGGCGGGGGAGGGGGGGATGCCGGCATCTGAAGGCTCGCTGAGCGAGGAGGTCGAGGTGGCTCGCGAGGAACCTCGAGGCGGTCTCGCTGTCGCAGTGTGGGCAACGCTGAAGCGGGATCTGGTATTGTTGCTGCGCCGCCGCAGCGAAGTACTGAACCCCCTGGTATTCTTCGCCATCGTCATTACCCTGTTTCCGATCGGTATTTCCCCCGATCCCGCGTTACTGGCGGCCATCGCCCCCGGTCTGCTGTGGGTGGCGGCGCTGCTGGCGGCCCTGCTGTCGCTGGATAGCCTGTTCCGCGCCGATTATGACGATGGCTCGCTGGAGCAATTGCTGCTGACGCCGCAGCCGCTGGCGCTGCTGGCCCTGGCCAAGGTGGCAGTGCACTGGCTGCTCACCGGCCTGCCCCTGGCGCTGATGGCTCCCGTGCTGGGAATCATGCTGGCGTTGCCGGCGGGTAGCTATGTCATCTTGGGCGTCTCGCTGGCACTGGGCAGTGCCAGTCTCAGTCTGATTGGTGCCATCGGAGCGGCGCTGACGGTGGGGCTCTCGCGTGGCGGCGTGCTGCTGTCGCTGCTGGTGCTTCCCCTTTACATCCCGGTGCTGATCTTCGGCGCCGGGGCCGTCCAGGCGGCCATCTACGGGGATGGCGTACTGGCGCATCTGGCGATTCTCGGCGCGCTGCTGGCGCTGGCCCTGATCCTGGCGCCGCTGGCAATCGCGGCATCGCTGCGCATCAGCATCAATGGTTGAGAGGTTGACGAGGCATGTGGGCTTTCATTAACAAGCTGCGTTCCCCCAAGTGGTTCTACGCCATCAGTGCACGCCTGCAACCCTGGTTCTGGTTGGCGGCGCTGATCCTGATCGTGACCGGTACCATCTGGGGACTCGCCTTCGCCCCGGCCGACTACCAGCAGGGCAACAGCTTCCGCATCATCTACGTGCACGTTCCGGCCGCCTTCCTGGCCCAGTCGATCTTCGTCTCGCTGGCAGTGACGGGCCTGGTGTTCATGGTATGGAAGATCAAGATCGCCGACATGGCGGCCACCGTGATGGCGCCGCTGGGCGCCGCCATGACCTTTGTCGCGCTGTTCTCCGGGGCGGTGTGGGGCGTGCCCACCTGGGGCACCTGGTGGATGTGGGACGCACGTCTGACCTCGATGCTGATCCTGCTGTTCCTCTACCTCGGCGTCATCGCCCTGCGCGGCGCCTTCGCCAGCCGCGACAGCGCCTCGCGCGCCGCCTCGGTGCTGGCCATGGTCGGGGTCATCAACATCCCGATCATCAAGTACTCTGTGGACTGGTGGTACACCCTGCACCAGCCCGCCACCTTCACCGTCACCGGGCGTGCCGCCATGCCGATGGAGATGTGGCTGCCGCTGCTGATCATGGTGCTGGGCTTTTACTGCTTCTTCATCGCCCTGACCCTGATGCGCACGCGCAGCGAGATCTTGCGTCGCGAATCCAGCAAGCGCTGGGTGCGTGAGCTGGCCGAGGAGGCGAACTGATGGCGTTCGAGACCTTCCGTGAATTACTCGCCATGGGCGGACACGCCACTTACGTCTGGTCGGCCTGGGGCCTGACCGCCGTGCTGCTGCTGGGTGCCGTACTGCACGCCCGCTTCGAGCGCCGCCAGGTACTGCGCCAGCTGCGCCGTCGCGTGCGCCGCGAGGCCCATCAGGCCGGGCACAATGCCGGGGCCCAACCGATTCAAACTAGCAGGGGTAGAAACACCAATGAGGCCTAAACGTAAACAGAAGCTGTTCATGGCCCTGGGCCTGGTATCCCTCGCAGCGATTGCCGTGGGGCTGACGCTCTATGCGCTGCGGGCCAATATCAATCTGTTCTTCAGCCCGATTCAGATCGTTGCCGGAGATGCCCCTTTCGAACGCCAGCTGCGTGCCGGCGGCATGGTCAAGGAGGGTAGCGTACGGCGTAACCCCGACAGTCTCGATGTCGAGTTTACCGTGACCGACTATGTCGAAGAGGTACGCGTGCATTACAGTGGCATCCTTCCCGACCTGTTCCGCGAAGGGCAGGGCGTGGTGGTGGTCGGCCAGCTGCAGCGCGACGGTTACATTAGGGCCGACCAGGTACTGGCGCGCCACGATGAGAACTACATGCCCCCCGAGG